>MNZQ01000176.1:3879-13782 GCA_001873745.1 Syntrophaceae bacterium CG2_30_58_14 | reverse complement strand
TCTACTGGAATTTCAGAATCATAAGGGCCTTTGATTTCGACCGCCGCCGGTGCGGGCTTCGGCGTCACCGCCTTCACGCAGCCGGAGATGCCCAGGATGAGGCAGATCAGGATCGACCAACAGGTCTGGAAAGGCATAACCCCTCGATATCGCCGCTCAAAAAAAACGTATCCTAATGGACGACGCCAACATACTAAAAAAACCGGCATTCGGCAAGCCGGTGAACGGAAAAAAAGGAAGGCGAATTACGCAGCCGTCACAGGTACGACCGCGCACCGACAAAGGAGCGGCCGAAACGCTCCTTCGCGAGGGAATCCGTGCGGATTTTCTTCCCCCTTCCGGGGGCGTGGATGAAGAGTCCGTTCCCGGCATAGATGCCGACATGCGAGACCTTGCCCCCCACGCCGGCGAAGAAAATCAGATCTCCCTTCTCCAGGGAGGATCGTTCCACCGGACTCCCGGAGGCAAATTGATCGCGGGAGGTCCTCGGGAGATCGAAACCGTTCAACTGATAGACGGTCATCGTCAGTCCGCTGCAATCGAAGCCGGTCTCGGCGGAGGCGCCCCCCCAGAGGTAGGGAACGTCGAGAAAGCTCCGGGCGGTCCGGACCAGTTCCTCCCGGAGATAGGCCTCCCCACGCGCCTCCCTTTGGGCGACCGCATACTCCTCGGGGCTGACGACATAAAATTCATCAATGATCCCGGCTTTCTGAAGCTCCTCGGCGCGGACGCGGGCCTGTTCCTTCGTGGGAAAATTGCCGAAGCGGACCTTGTAGAGCCCCCGGCGGGCGACAAAATAGGTTGCATCCAGCCCCTTCTGCTGCAGGGAGCGGGTCAGGCGGGCGGCGTTTTCCGCGCTGGCAAAGGCGCCGGCCTGGATGGTGTAAGCCAGCCTGGGCAGTTCCTTCCTTTCCACCGCCTTCGCCGGCGGCGGGTGGAACGGGGGGGCATGACGAACGGCCGGACCGCCGCAGCCCCCGGCCAGGAACGTCAGGATGAGGATCCCGCCGAAAAGAAACGCCGCCCTGCACACCCGCATGCTCATGATCAATCCCGTCTTGAATCCGGCCACTTTAACAACGGAAAATTCCGCCGCGCCATTCTCATGAAATTGGATGAAAAATGCAAGCATTCTCGGATCGGCCGGATCGCTCCCCCTCCGTCCGGTCAGACGTCCCTGCGCTTCGGATCACCCCAGCGCATCCGGACCAGATCGCCGGCCGCGGCAGCGTCTGGGATCTCCCCTCCGAGTTGGGCGTCCTCGACGGCCCGGAGGATCTCCTTGAAAACCGGACCCGGCGCAAAACCCATCCCGATCAGATCCCGTCCGGTCAGCAGGCGGGGCGGTCGGAGCTCCTCTTCCGGATACTCTTCTAACTTTTGCTTGCAGAACGTATAATGATCGAGAAGGCCGTGGCTCCCAAGGCAGTCGAGTCGGTGCAGCTCCAGGTGAAGCGCGAAATCTGGCGTCCGCAGGAGGCGTTTGAGGCGGTTCGGCCTCATCTCCCGTACATTCATGAACAGCATGTGACCGCGTACGAGGGCGAGAATCGTCTCCATCTCCTCCCGGGAGAAGCGGAGTCTCCGGAGGATCGCGGCCGTGATCTCTTCCCCGCGCTGAACATGGCCGTAAAAATGGGTCCCGGCTGCATCCTCGGACCGGGTGACCCCCTTGCCGACATCGTGGAGGAGAACCGCCCAGGCGAGACGAGGATCGGCCTTCCCATCCGGCCTTGGAAGCAGGGCGACCATCCGCAACGTATGCGCCCAGACATCCCCCTCGGGATGAAAAAGCGGGGGCTGTTCGACCCCCTGGAGGGCATGAACTTCAGGCAGGATTTCACCGAGAAGGCCGCTTTCCGACAGGAGTTCCAGGCCGCGCCGCGCCGCGCCGCCCGTCAGCAACCGGGAGAGCTCGTCGCGAATCCGCTCGGCGCTGATCCGCGTGATCATGGCCGCCTGCCGTCGGACGGCCGCGAAGGTCATGGGCTCGATCTCAAAGCCGAGCGTCGCCGCGAAACGGACCGCCCGGAGCATCCGCAGGTGATCCTCGGCAAAGCGCTCCTCCGGATCGCCGATTGTGCGGATGATCCGTTGTTCAATGTCGCGGAGGCCGCCTACATGATCTGTGATCCGGCCCGTCTCCGGATCCATGAGGAGACCATTGATCGTAAAATCCCGCCTCCGGACGTCCTCCTTGGCGGTTCCAAAGGCAACCCGGGATGGGTGGCGTCCGTCATCGTAATCCGCTTCCGTCCGAAAGGCGGCCACCTCGAAAGGCGCCCCGCCCTCGACGACGAGGCAGATGCCAAAGCGCTCGCCGACGGGGATCGTCCGGGAAAAGAGCCCCCGGACCTCCTCCGGCCGGGCCGAGGTGACGATATCGTAATCCTCCGGCGCCACGTCGCGGATGAGGTCGCGGACGCAGCCGCCCACCCAGAAGGCCTCATGGCCGGCCTCCCGCAGTCGGCGGACAATGTCGGCGGCATAATCCCTTTGCCGATCTATCGGATCTTGCATATTTCAGATTTCCTTGACGAACGGACCGGCGGAAACCCTCTCGCGAGAGAGGTGTAATGCGTTTTTTCTTCCATGCTTTCCCCTAACCTGCCGTTTTCCAGGCTTCCGGCCATTCGGCCTCCCCGGCGGCGCCCAGCGCGAAGAGCGGCGCCAGGTGGTTCGTTGGTCCGCGCCCCCCGCCCACACGCCAAGCGTACCGTACCGCCTCGGTGATATAGCGTTTGGCCTCCGCCACGGCCCCGGGGACGTCCATCCCGCGGCCCAGGCAGGTCGCGATCGCCGCCGAATAGGTGCAGCCGGTTCCGTGGGTATCCGCCGTCGCGATCCGCGGCGCGCTGAAGGTTCGGAATTCACGGCCGTCGTAGAGGAGATCCGCCGGATCCCCGGCGAGGTGCCCCCCCTTCACGACCACATGCCTTGCCCCCAGATTCCGGATGATCCGCGCCGCCTCCTTCATGTCGGCAAGGGTCGCGATCCGGATCCCGGAGAGGACCTCGGCCTCGGGGATGTTCGGTGTGAGAACAAAGGCAAGCGGAATGAGTTCCGCGATCATGGTTTTCTTGGCCTCTTCGCGGATCAGCGACATCCCATCCTTGGCCACCATCACCGGATCGACGACGAGCTTTTCGATTCCGTACTGGCGGATCTTCCCGGCGACGACGCGGAGAACCTCGGAGGTGGCCAGCATCCCGGTCTTCGCCGCATCAATCCCGATGTCGGTCGCAACCGCATCGAACTGCGCGGCCACGAACGCCGGCGGGACATTGTGGATGCCGTGGACCCCGAGGGTGTTCTGGGCGGTCAGCGCCGTAATGACGCTCATCCCGAACCCCCCGAGGACGGTGATCGTCTTCAGATCCGCCTGGATTCCCGCACCGCCGCCGGAATCCGAACCGGCAATCGTCAATACCCGGACCGGTTTCATCCCTTCACCTCCCCCGGGAAAACCCCGGGTCGGAAATACCTCACCGCGAGGAGGCGCCCCGAATCCAGTTCGATGATCCCTTTCCCCGCCGTCATGCGGTTGCTGACCCCGTAAGGGCTTCCGATCTCCATGACCGCCTTCGTCAGCGGAAATTCAAACCCCGTCAGGGTGACCCCGACCGCCGGCCCCCCGTAGGGAAAGAGCGAAACGGTCTGCCCGGCCTCCCCTTCGAGAACCCGCCGCCGGTCGATCAGAAACAGCTCGCACCATTCGTCGATCAGTTTGACATCAATCCCCTTCTCCTTCCCCTGGACAAGGAGGGAGATGTTCGCCAGGGTGTGGTCCACGCGGTGGCCGAGGGCGCCCCAGATCCAGACCTCTGTGGGCGCCATCGCGAAGGCCTCGTGGAGCGCCAGTTCCGTGTCCGTTTCATCCTTCCGCCGCGGATGGCGGATGATCCGGCAGCCCTTCGCCTCATAATATTTCTGGCTTGCAAAATCCAGGGAATCCATATCGCCGATGATGAGCTCGGGGACGATCCCCGCAGCCCTCATATGGCGGGCGCCGCTGTCGGCGCAGATCACCGCCGCGGGCGCCACCGTCGCCGCCTGTTCCCGGAGAAATGCCGGATCGCCGAGCTCTCCACCGGAAACGACAAAAACCACCTTTTTCATGAGTCTTCTCCGTAAAGCCCCTTTACCGAACAGGGATCGCGCATGCCCAATAATAAAAAAACCATACCCCGACGGGATATGGCCCCAGAATCCATTCATGGAAAACACGACCACTGCCATTCCCTACGCTGGCATTGCCCAGGTCAGGTTCAAAGGGTATCTTCTCAGCCTGAATCGGCGCCCCTTGCGTTTATGCATTTTTTTTCTACTCCAAGCCCTCTCCGAAATCAAGTCGATTTCTTCCCGCCAAGGCCGAAGAGCCGGCGGGCGTTCTCCTCCGTCACCCGTTCCAGCTCTCCAACCGCCACGCCACGGATCTCCGCCAGGCAGCGGGCCGTCTCCACGACATAGGCCGGCTCATTGCGCTTCCCCCGGTAGGGCTGTGGGGCGAGGTAGGGGGCGTCCGTCTCGATGAGAAGCCTCTCCGCGGGGATCTCCCGGGCCACCGCCCGGAGAAGATCCGCCTTCCGGTAGGTCACCGGGCCGGCCACGGAGAGATGAAATCCCAGCGCGATGCACTCCCCGGCCATCGCCGCATCCCCGGAAAAACAGTGGATAACCCCCCGCTGACGACCCTTCCGCTGTCGGAGGATCGCCAGCGTTTCGGCATGGGCCTCCCGGTCGTGGATGATCACGGGGAGGTCCAGTTCGTCTGCGAGGTCTAACTGCTCCACAAACCGTCGGAGCTGAATCTCCCGTGGGGAAAGGTCGTAGAAGAAATCGAGGCCGATTTCGCCGATCGCAACCACCTTCGCAGACCCGGCAAGAATCCGGAGGGCGTCATAGGTTCCGGCGTCGATCCCCTTCACCTCATGGGGGTGGATGCCGACGGCCGCATGGACGAGCGGATAAAGACCGGCGAGCGCCACCGCCTTTTCGCAATCGGGAAGCGTCGTTCCGGCGGTGATGATCGCCGTCAGGCCAGCCGCCGCCGCCCTCCCGATAACCGCCTCCCGGTCGCCGTCAAACGCCTCCATCTCCAAGTGTGCATGGCTGTCGATCGTCATGGAATCTCCCCACCCCCATAAATTTTCTGTTTTTTCCCAACCGGATCTGTTAAAATCCACAGTCGGTTCATAGGAAATAGTTTACAGGAGATCTACCATGAATCTCAAGGAAAAGATGTTTGACCTCTCCATGGAAAGCAAAGGACTCTACTATCGGTTGTCCATTATCTTCGCCCTTTTCTTCTTCGTGCCGCTTCTCGGAATCCTCTACTTCGGTCTGAAATATGAGCTTCTGGAGGACCATTTCATTCCGGTATTCATCCTCGCGCTGCTGACCTCCTCGCTTGCCGGATACGTCCTCATCCGCCAGATTTTCGACGGCATCCGCAATACATCAAAAACGATTTCAGAATCATTGTCAAAGGATATCCATGGATTCAAACGGCCGACCACCGCCGACGAGCTGCAGGGGATCGTCCAGTCTTTTCGGACCGTCGAGAATGAGCTCCGGAACAGTTTCCGCAATCTTGAAAAACGGACCTCGCAGTTGTCCACACTGAAGGAACTCTCCGATCTCTGCTACGTCACCTTCGACAACGAAGACCTGTTTGCGATCACCCTGGATCGGGCCCTGAAACTGACCAACGCCGATGTCGGTTCCGTCCTGATCCTGGAGGGGAAAGAACGGGAAACCTTCGTGATCAAAGCCACCTACGGGCTGGGAGACCTCGTCAAGATCGGAGACCGGGTCGATTTTGCGACTAGTATCGCCAAGTTCGCCGTGATCAACAAATCCCCGCTCCTCATCGACGACATTGAAAAGGACAACCGCTTCGGACGCGGGAATCGCCCCCATTACGCAACCAAAGCCTTCCTCTGCATGCCGCTCAAGGGAATCCAGGAGGTCTTCGGGGTTCTTACCCTCTCCCACCGGGAGTCGGATATCCCTTTCACGCTGGAGGATACCGACATCCTGACGCCCCTTCTTTCCAACGCCGCCTTCACCTACGACAACCTGAGCCTGATGAAACGGGACCGCAAGAACCGTCAGCAACTCGCGACCGTCACCGGCATCTGCAAGACCTTGGGCTCCAGCCTGCGCAACGGCGAACTTCTCCACGCCGTCCTGAACCGATTCCGGGACGATGTCCCCTTCGATGTGGCGGTGATCCTGGAAATCCGGAGGGAGACGCCCGATCAGGCCGGCGTTCTGGACATGCTCTCCCCCGTCCCGATCGGTCTCACCCGGAACGGGGGGTACGATTTTGCCGGATCATCCCTGGAAGGGGTCGTCCGGCAGGGGAATATCCTGGCCATCGACCATCCGTCTGCGCTGCAGCATCCGCTCGACCAGGAACTGCTGGTCAAACCGGGGATCCATGACGCCCTTCTCGTACCGTTGAAGATCGGGGGCGTGGTGACGGGGATTCTCGCCCTCGGCGCCTTCCGGGCCGGCGCCCTGAAAGGGTGCGAAGAACAGATAGAAGATATTGCCTCCCTGCTGCCCCTCGCGATTGAAAAGAACCGTCTCTCCTCCTCAATCAACAAGCGGGATCAGGAGATGGATTCGATCAAACAGATCGGCGGCATCCTCGCCGCCTCGACCTTCGACCGGCAGGAGGTTCTCAACCACACGATGGACATGATCCGGACGATTGTGAATGTGGAGGCGGGTTCCTTGCTCCTCCTTGAGGGGGATGAGTTGGCGTTCAAGATCGCCTTCAACATCGATCCCGCAATCGACATGGGAATGCTCCAATCCTTCCGCCTCCATCTCGGTCAGGGGATCGCCGGCTATTCCGCCGCCCGCGGCGAACCGGTGATCGTCCGGGATACGCAGGCTTCCCGGCAGTTTAGTCCCGATTTCGACCGGCAGACCGGTTTCCGGACCCGTTCCGCCCTCTGCGTACCGCTCATCTCCCGGGGAAAGGTCCTCGGCGTGATCGAGATCCTCAACAAGATCAGCGGCGATTTCAATGACGACGACCTCCATCTCCTCCAGTCCATCGCGACCTCGGTCAGCATTGCGCTGGAGAACTCGCAGCTCTACCGCGAGACCCTCTCCATGGCCGAACACGAACGGGGCATCCGGAAGATGTTCCAGAAATTCGTCCCCAGGGAGATCGTGGACAAGATCATCCACAACGCCGGGAAAGAGAAGCCGCTGATCGAGGAGTTGAAGATCCTGACGCTTCTGAACATCGACATCCGCGACTTTTCCATCCTCTCCAAAAAGATCGGCCCCCAGCGGACCGTCGCCATGCTGAACCACTTTTTTACCTGCATGGGCGATATCGTTTTCAACCACGGGGGGATCGTCGACAAGTACTTAGGCGACGGCTTTCTGGCCCTCTTCGGGGCGCCGATCTCCGGGAAGACCGATGCGGACAACGCCATCGCCGCCGCCCTGGAGATGAAGGAGAGCCTCGCAGCCGTCAACGGCCACTTCTTGGGAGAGCTCGATGCCCCGCTTGCCATGGGTATCAGCATCCACACGGGAGAGGCGGTCGTCGGCAACATCGGCTTCGAGAAGAAGATGGATTACACCGTCATCGGCGATTCGGTCAACGCTGTCTTCCGGCTGCAGGATCTGACGAAATCCCGGCCGAACGGCATCCTGATCAGTGAAAAGACCCTTCAGGCCGTCGTGGAGTCGATCCTCGACGTCCGGGAAATCGGCAAGTGCGATGTGGGAAGCACCCTCGGCGAGCTCCGGATCTACGAGCTCCTCGGCAGTCAGCCCCGCACCGGAAACGGGTCACTTCAATAACCCATAATTGGAATCTTCTTAGCATCTTCCCGAACATCCGTAAACCATTTCCCTTTACATCCGCTGCAAATGCTGCTAATGACCTCCAACAAAAAGTTGGATGGAAGGAAAATCCCATTGGAACACGAAAACGTCCACCGAATCACCCTGGGGGGCCGGGAGATCATCCTGATCGGCACGGCCCACGTCTCGCGCGAAAGCGCCGATCTGGTGGAGCGGACCATCGATGAAGAAAAACCGGACACGGTCTGCGTCGAACTCTGCAAGCCCCGCTATGAGGCGATCCGCCAGCGGGACAAGTGGCAGGAGACCGACATCGTAAAGGTCATCCGCGAGAAGCGGACAAGCATCCTCCTCTCCCAACTCATCATGGCCTCCCTGCAGCGGAAGATCGCCCAGAAATTTAACATCATACCGGGCGCGGAGATGCTCCGGGCAATCGACCGGGCCGAGGCCGTCGGCGCGGAGATTGTGCTCGCGGACCGGGAGATCCGGGTGACGCTGCTCCGAACCTGGCGGAAGATGGGTTTCTGGAGCAAGGTGAAGTTCCTTCCCGATGTCCTCCTCTCGCTGTTCGCCACCGAGGAGATCACCGAGGAGGAGATCGAAAAACTCAAACAACACGACGTCCTCGAACTCGCCCTCCAGTCCGTGGGAGAGAAGCTTCCGGGGCTGAAGACCACCCTGATCGACGAGCGGGACCTTTATCTCGCCCACACCATCGGCCATGCGCCGGGCGCAAGGATCGTGGCGGTCGTAGGCGCCGGACACGTGCCGGGCATTCAAAAGCATTTTGGGGAGGAGATCGACATCGAGGCCCTGAATCGGATTCCCGAAAAGGGACTCTGGGGAAGATTCGCCGGCTGGATATTTTCGCTGGCCATCGTGGGCCTCTTCATCGCCGGCTTTTTCTATTCCGGCTCCCAGGCCAGCCTGAAGATGATCACCTGGTGGGCGGCCATCACCGCCTCTTTTGCCGGACTCGGGGCGCTGATCCTTCTGGCCCACCCGCTCACCATCCTGGCTTCCGCCGTCGCCGCCCCCATCACGACGCTGCACCCGCTGATCGCTGCGGGTTGGGTCGCGGGTCTCACGGAGGCGGCGCTCCGCAAACCGCAGGTGAAGGATTTTCTGGCCCTCCAGGACGACATCGTCTCCGTCCGGGGGTTTTTCCGGAACAAGATCACACGCCTGCTTTTGCTGGTCGCCGTCGTCAATCTAACCACCTCCATCGGAACCTTCGTTGCGATTCCGGTCATCATGAGGTTCATATGAACGGTATGCCATCATGATCGAAAAGAAATCGATGCTCTGCCCAAACTGCCGGAGACTGATCAGCAACGACGAACCGGTCTGCCCTTACTGCGGGGTCGCCCGCCCCGGCGCCCCCTGGAAAAGGGCATTCGCGGGGATGATCTCCCTGCGCCGCTTCGATCCGGTCATGACGATCATCGCCGTCAACGCCGCCTTCTACCTCTTTTCGCTGCTGCTCAACCCGTCGGCGCTCGGCCTTTCAGCCAATCCGCTGACGTTTCTCTCCCCTTCCGACGGAAGCCTCTTCCTTCTCGGCGCGACCGGAACGCTCCCGATCGCCTACGGCCGCTGGTGGACCCTGATCTCCGCCGCCTTCCTTCACGGGGGAATCCTGCACATTTTCTTCAACATGATGGCCCTGCGACAACTCGCGCCTTTTGTCCTCGATGCGTTCGGCCTGCATCGCTTCGCGATCCTGTACGTTTGGACCGGCGTTGCCGGCTTCTTCGTCTCTTATCTCGCCGGCGTCCCCTTCACCATCGGCGCCTCGGCGCCCGTCTGCGGCCTGATCGGCGCCATTCTCTATTACGGCAAAAGCCGAGGCGGCTTCTACGGAGAGGCGATCTACCGTCAGGCCATGGGGTGGGTCGTCGGGCTGGTCCTCTTTGGTCTCTTCATTCCCGGGATCAACAACTGGGCGCATGGGGGGGGGATTATCTCCGGTCTCCTGCTTGCGTTTATCACCGGCTACCACGAACGGCGAAGGGAAACATCGATCCACCGGATTATTGGAACGGGAAGTATCGTGATTGC
>MNZQ01000176.1:0-3871 GCA_001873745.1 Syntrophaceae bacterium CG2_30_58_14 | reverse complement strand
CCCTTCTCTGGGCGGTCATCCAGGCGATTTATCATACGGCGGTTTTGTAAGAGAAAGGAAGGACCATGAAAAGAAGACTTCTTTGGACGACGTTTCTCATCCCGGCGCTCCTGCTGATCGCGGGCTGCGACACCGCCCTCACGGTCGGGGCCAAGACGATCGGCATCCGTTCGGGGGAATTCATCTACACGGACGGTTACCTGCGGGCGACCTACCTCTTCCCCTTCGATCAGGTTTGGCGGGCCTGCGAGAAAACCCTGACCGGGATGAAGGCGACCGATGTCGAACGGATCCGAAAGATCGCCCAGGGCGCCTTCACGGCGACAATCATTGACGAAAAGGTTCGAATCTCGGTCGATTACGTGGAGAAGGAGATCTCGGCGGTCTCCATCATGGTCGGGACGTCGGGAAACAATCTCGCTTCGCAACTGATCCACGACCGGCTCGCAACCACGCTGAAGACACCCTAAAGAAGGCGCCCCCGCACCGCAATTAAGTGCTGAGTGCTGAGGACTGAGAAAAAGCAAAGACGGATCAGCCCTAAAAAACCCCAAATCTAATTTGTTTTACTCAGCACGCAGTCCTCGGCACTCAGCACTCCTACTTCGCGGTCAGGCAGAGGAGAAGGCCCTTGAGGTAGCGACCCTCCGGATGGGCGAGGTTCACGGGATGGTCCGGTCCCGCCCCGAGAGGGCGGAGGAGCTGCGCTGTTTTTCCCGCATCCCGCACGGCGCCGAGGACGATCTTCTCGAACAATTCCAGGCTGACCGGGTTGGAGCAGGAAAAGGTGGCCAACATCCCCCCCTCGCGGAGCCGCTTGGCTGCCTGGAGGTTGATCTCCTTGTAACCCCGCGCCGATCGGTCCACCTCCTTCCGCGACTTGGCGAACGCCGGGGGATCCAGGATGATCAGATCGAATACCTCTTCCGTTTCCCGCAGATACGCGAAGCAATTGTCCGTGAGCACCGGGTGCTGTTCCGGGGAGCAACCGTTCCGGGCGAGGTTTCGGCAGGCGATCTCGTTGGCCGCCGCGGAGGCATCGACGGAGACGACGCGTTTCGCCCCCCCGCGGGCGGCATAAACGGAAAAGGCGCCGGTGTAGGAGAAGCCGTTCAGGACGGCGGCCCCCCGGCTGAGAGCGCCAATGATCTCACGGTTCCCGCGCTGATCGAGGAAGAACCCCGTCTTCTGACCTGCAATCAGATCGACCTCGAAGCGGAGACCGTTTTCGGCGATCTTCGTCGCCGCCGGAACGTCGCCCGCCGCCGGGCCGATCCGGTTGGAAAGCCCCTCGAGTTGACGGGAACGCCCCTCGCTCCGTTCGTAGATCCCCACCGATCCGACCGCAGCGGCGAGATGGCCGATGAGGGTCTCCCGCCATTTCTCCATCCCCGCCGTCCCGATGCTGAATACAAGAAAGCTGCCGTAACGGTCCACGACGAGGCCGGGCATCCCGTCCCCCTCTGCATTGATGAGGCGATAAGCGTCCGTTTCCGGCGGAACGACCTTCTTCCGCAGGGCTACGGCCCGATCGATCCGCCGGCGCCAGAAATCGGCGTCGATCCGGGAGGCCGAATCACCGGTCAGCAGGCGGAAGGCGATGTCGCCGGTGTTGAAAAAACCGAGGCCGAGGCCCCGGCCGATGCTGTCCGTCGCCAGAACGACGTCGCCGGGCGCTGGATCTCCTTCCACCGTGGCCACGGCCCCGGAGAAGACCCAGGGGTGGCCGTGACGAAGCGGCGCCTCTCGCCCCTTCTTGAGTATGATCCGCGGATAGCCCATCATGGCGTTCCTTTTTACCATCCCCCCGGTTACTAAAACAGGGTCCTAACAAAACTGGCGCTGAGCATTCGCTCAACGCCAGTTCCATTCAGACTTCACCCATTTTCAACGATACTATTTCTTGTGGCACTTGGCGCAATCGGCTTCCTTCGTCTGGGCAAATGCCTTTTTCCCGTTGTGGCAGATACCGCACAATACTTCCTTTGCGTGATCTTCCTTGGACATCGTTACGCCCTTCTTCTTCATGGGAAAAATTTTCGAGTGGCATTCCGTGCATTTCAACTTCGCCTTGGTCACGTGGGCGTCATGGCTGAAAGTGACGACGTCCGCGCCCTTGGGGGTATATTTGATGTCCCCCCCGCCCACTTTCTTCTGGCCATAGGCCGCATTGAAACTTACGAGACAGATAATCCCCACGCACATGAAAATAACCTTCCAAGAATTCTTACTCAAATTTTTTCTCCTTTCTCCTAAGAATTTTTTTCCAAACAGCTCCCGATCTTCCAGCAAGATCTGCATCCGGGGCGTATCCTATCCATTTTTCCAATGACTCGTCAAGGAAAAATTTCAACAGATTTGGAAGAGGCTTTCGGACGGATCAAGACGGTTGCCGCCCCTCTCAACGCCCGCAGGCACAACTACCCGGAGGCTCTTCGCCCTCCCTGCGGCGACAGCGGATTTTGCGGTGATTGCGTATCTCCCCACCGGAGCTGCTGCAACACCGTGATCATTGAAGGATGTTCCCGCGACAGGGAGAGGATTACCGTGATCATCATCGGGGAGGATCCGGGATACTGAGGCCTTTTAGACGGCCTTGGTCGTGATATCGAACCTCTTCCCACATTATGTCGTGCCATTTGCGCGCCTTCTGCCGCTTTCCGACCTCTGGAGGGGCTCATCCGCTCACCCAACCGCGCCGGGCGGCAATGCATTTTCTTTGAATTCTGTCTATTTTCTTGATATTCCGCACTGATGATGGTAGGTAGAAATTGTGCCCATCACTCACATCTACAGATAAAGCGGCAGGCGGTGACAGCATGTTTATCCATGAACGGGAAGCCCTTAAAGACGTGATTCAGGCCCTCCGCGGGCGCCTGCGCGGGAAGATCGTCTCCGCCCACGCCTTCGGCTCCCGGGTGCGGGGCAGTCACAATGAATGGTCCGATTTCGACCTCCTGGTGATCGTGGACGGCAGGACGACGGCGCTGGAGAAGGAGGTGATCGGCATCATCGTCGAGGAGGAGATGAAAAAGGGGCTCTCCTTCGCGCCGGTCGTCAAGGATATCCGCGAATTTGAGCTGGAAAAACGTTTTCATACGCCATTCTATGAGAATATCGTCAAAGAAGGGGTGCCGCTATGACGCTTTCATGGGCCGACAAGAAAATACTCAGCCAGACCAGGATGGCCAAGGCGCGCGAATTTTTGGAGGACGCAAAGGGAAACTTCCGGGAGGGGCGCGTTAAAACCTCAATCAACCGGAGTTATTATGCATTGCTGGCTGCCGTCAGAAGCGTTCTCATTCTGCACGGCGCCAACCCGGAGACTCATGAAGGCGCGATCACCATGCTGAGCCTGAAATTCGTAAAAACGGAACTCCTCCCGGTGGAAACCGTCAAGACATTCAAGTTGCTTTTTTCCAGAAGGACTGATGCGGATTACGGCGATTTCGATTCCACGGATGCAGCCGATGCCGAAGAGGCCATCCGTTTGGCGTCCGAGGCAGTGGAAGAGATCGAACGATTGAGGACCGCGCTGCTGCAAAGGGATGAGCCGTATAAAAATGCGACTGAAGACAAGATATAAGGATGGCTTCTCAGGAAGGCGGTCGCTTCAGGAAAGCCGGCTTAGGGTAAAACGCTGCGGCTAATGAAAGGCTTCCGGACTCTCGTGCGTATGGACAACTTCCTGTAGTCAGTAAAATGTAAACCTTAAAGAAAATGCTTGATTTCGACTGGAAATAGAGCGTATTGTTCTTTGAAAAGGCGAGGGCGGTGATTTGAGGACAACTTCCTGAAGTCAGTAAAACGTAGTACTTGAAGAAAGTAATTGATTGCAAACCGAAATAAATGATGTCACAATTGATCAATA
>MNZQ01000068.1 GCA_001873745.1 Syntrophaceae bacterium CG2_30_58_14 | reverse complement strand
TCCCCCGTCGAGGGGGAGGGATAAAAGGAGGGAGGGCATTTTCATATCAAGGCGGGAGCAGCAGTCCGGTTTTCCGTCTCGATATAGCGCGTCAGGATCCGGAGGATCGCCTCGGCGTTGTGCCGGGCGTGCCAGAGGATCTTCTCCAGCGTCAGCTCCTTCTCTTCCAGGCCGTGGGCGTAATTGTCCACCGAGCAGAGAGGGGCGAAAGGAATCTCCAACTCCTGGGCGATGACCGCCTCACTTGCCATGGTCATCCCGACGAGGTCGGCGAACTGCGACATCATTCCGATCTCCGCCCGTGTTTCGAAACGGGGTCCTGCGGTCTGCCAGTAGATCCCGCCGTCAACGCAATCCATGTCGCAGTCGCGGGCCGCTTCCAGCCATTTCCGCCGGACCTCCGCGCTCAGAATCGGAACGATGTGCACCGGCTTTTCTCTCACGATGGTCGGTCCCGCTGCCGGCATGATGTAATCATCCGGAACGACGAGCATCCCCGGCTTCAGGCGGCGCTTCAGGGCGCCGGTCGAATAGACGCCGAGGATCTCCCGCACCCCTAATTTCTTCATGGCCGCCAGGTTGGCCTGGTGGTTGATCCGGTGCGGCAGGATGGGTCGACGGGGGTCCGTTCCGTGACGGGCGACGAAAACGATGGCGGTGGAGCAAAAGACCGCTGCCCGGCCGAAATCCGTTTCGACCGTTTCTTCGCGCAGACCCGCGAAGATCCCCTTTCCCTGCAACAGGACGGTTCCCGAGATGATGCCCAGCGGTTTCATGCGCTCTCCTTTTCAAAAGGCTGCAACTATTTCCGACCGGTGATCTCGTCATGGATATGTCGCTGGTCGATCACCCTTTTTGCCTTGAATTCCGTCCTCGCCAGCGTTCCCGGTTCCATCAGTTGCACGACGGCCCGGAGCCCGCGCGATTTCAGTTCCCCCGCGAGCCTGGACTTCAGCTCGGGGATGATTGCCGGATCGGCCTGGGGTGAGCGCTCCGCCTGGACGGTCATCTCGTCCATGCTCTTTTCCCGGGTGATGACAATCCTGAACTCGTCACCCAGCCCCTGGATGCCGCGGATCACATTTTCTACGGCGCTCGGATAGACGTTCTCGCCGCGGATCACGAACATGTCGTCTGCCCGCCCGTAGATTCCCTTCGGCAGGCGGGGGTAGGTGCGGCCGCAGGGACAGGGATCATTCACCCACAGGGCAATATCCCCGGCCCAGAAGCGGATCATCGGTTGCGAGGTCCTCTCGAGATGGGTATAGACGGTGACCCCTTCCTGGCCGTAGGGCGCCCTCTTGTGGGTCTCGCGGTTGACCAGCTCCGCATAAACGATATCCTGCCAGAAATGCATTCCCTTGCGATGGGCGCATTCGCTGTTGGTCATCCAGGGGGCCATTTCGGCGGTGGAGCCGCTGTCGATGCAGACACCCCCGAAGGTCTCCTCGATCCTTTTTTTCGTCGAGGGAACCCCCGCGCCGGGTTCACCGGAAAAGAAGAGGATGCGGAAATGGAAATCCTTCCTGGGGTCCATTCCCATCGCCCGCGCCTTTTCCGCGAGATAGAGACTGTAAGAGGGGGTGCCGTAGAACACGGTCGGCTTCACCTCTTTCATCCACTCGAGGCCCCTTTCCGATTGGCCCGGCACGCCGGCGCCGAAGGGAAAGGCGGTCGCGCCGAGACGCTCCGCCCCCAGCAGGGCGCCCCAGCTTCCCCAGTAGAGGCTGAAGAAGGAGCCGATGAAGACGATGTCGTCCTGCCTTACTCCGAAACCCCACATGATCCGGGCGTGCGCCTCGGCGATGCGGGCCATGTCTCCGCGGCTGATCCCGAAAGCGGTCGGCTTTCCCGTCGTTCCCGACGTCCCCTGGACACGGGCCAGCCCCTTTTTGGGCACACAGAGATTGCTTCCGAAAGGCGGGTATTCCGCCTGATCCCGGCGGATCTCATCTTTCGTCACGCAGGGCAGCTTCTCGAACTCCTCCAGCGACCGGATATCCTGGGGTTTGATCCCGGCCTCGTCCCATTTTTTCCGGTAAAAGGGCGAGTTCTCGTAGGCGTACGCGAGCTGCGCCTGGAGTTTGGGCAGGATGATTCGCTGTTCTCTTTCGCCGGGATCCATCGTTTCCAGCTTTCGGTCCCAAAAGGGCTCGTCCGGCGCCGGAAAGTAGGATGGATTGTATTCGGGCGGCCATTGCGTCTTCATTTTGCTTCACCTCCAGTGATGATTGATTCGGATGACCTTAAGGTCGTTCAATGCGTTTTCTTTTCCACCAACCCCTGAATGGCGTGCACAATCTCGTCCCGGGTAGCGCCCGGCGTGAAGACGGCGTCAAACCCGATCTCTTTCAGACGGACCGCATCGTCCGGGGGAAAGACGCCGCCGATCACAAAGGCCACGCTGTCCGTGAGCTCTTCCTGCCGGGCGACATCGATCAGCGGTTTGCCGAGGGTGAGATGGGCGCCTCCCAAGGAACTGACTCCGATCACGTCCACGTTTTCCTGGATGGCCGTCTGGACGATTTCCCGGGGGAGGGAGTTTCCGATGTAAACGATCTCCATGCCGGCGTCTCCCAGTTCCTTGGCCACGGTGATAATTCCCCTGTTATGCACGTCCAGACCCAACTTTGCCAAAAGCACCTTGATTTTCTTTGCCACGAATCGTTGACCTCCTCCTCTCCCGACCCCTTCGCCGGAAGGCCTCCTTGCTGCGCGGTCGTTATTGCTCCGGCAACAATATATTTCAGAGCCGTCATTCCCGCGAAAGCGGGAATCCAGAACCGGGCTGGATGCCGGATCAAGCTTGTCTCGTACTGGATACGGGGTCCGGCATGACATTTTATAGGTTTGCTCGCTTTTAGCAACGGCTACCAGAGGGCCGGGGGCTTCCACAGCCCGAAGGCTTCCTTGAAGACCTTGAAAAGTTCCCCTTCGGTGCAGCGCACGCGGGCGCAGGCGACGCTATGGGGCAGGATGTTTATCCCCTTTTTGCAGGCATCTCTGAGTTCCGTTAGCGCGACGCCCACCCGTTCGTTGTCCCGGCTCTGCCGCAACCGGGCCAGTTTTTCCCGCTGCCGCTCCTCCACGCCCCCGGGATACCGGAACACGTTGATGGGGGGCGGCGCCGATTCGGACTTGTATTGGTTATAGGCAACGATCTTGATATCGCCCTTTTCGATCTCCTGCTGCTGGTTATAGAAGTAGGCGGAGATTTTCCGGTGGAGCAGTCCCGATTCGATTGCGGAGACATACCCTCCCGCCCGTTCGATTTCGTCCACCTCGTCCAGGATCCTCTTTTCGATATCGCTGGTCAGGGTCTCGATGTAGTACGAGCCGCCCAGCGGATCCACCACGTCAATAATTCCCGTCTCCTCCTGGAGGATCTGCTGGGTCCGGAGCGACAGCAGCGCCGCCTCTTCCGTCGGGACGGAATAGGCCTCGTCGTAGGAGTCAACGTGCAGCGACTGCGCGCCGCCCAGAACGGCGGAGAGGGCGTGATACGCCGCCCGGATCACATTGTTCAGCGGTTCCTGCTGGACCAGGGATGCGCCGGAGGTCTGGACATGGCAGCGCATCCACATGGAGCGGGGGTTCTTCGCTTGGAATCGGTGTTTCATGATCTTGTACCAGAGCCGGCGGACGGCCCGGAGTCGGGCCACCTCCTCGAAGAAATCGCTCGCCGGCGACCAGAAGAACGACAGGCGGTCCGCAACCGAGTCCACGTCGTATCCGCGGCGGACCATCTCGGCGAGGGTTGCGATGCCGTTGGCCACGGCGACGGCCATTTCCGTAACGCCGGATGTTCCGAATTCCCGCAGGTTGTAACCGTTGAGGGTGATGAAATTCCACTGGGGCACATTCTTCCGGATAAACGCGATATTGTCGCACTGAATCCGAAAGCAGTCCCGCGGGGCGATAAATTCCGCGCCGCTGCGGATCAGCTCCTCAAGGGAGGTGTCGTTCTGAACGCTGCCGCGCAGCTTTTCCCAGGGGATGCCCCTTTCCTCGGCGAGGGCCAGGTACATCGGAAAGAGAATCGCCGTGTTGGACGGATAATGGGTGACGATGGAGGCGGTGATCTCGTCCAGACGGATATCCTGGAAGAGGAGATCCATGTCATCGACCGAATCGATGCAAACGCCGGACATCCCCACCTGGCCCTGGGAGAGGGGATCGTCGGAGTCGTACATCTGGATCGTCGGGATGTCGAAGAGGATGTTCAGGCCCGTGGCGCCGTGGTCCAGCATGAACTTGATCCGCTCGTTCGTGTCCTCGGGAGACCCGAAGCCGGTGAGCTGGCGCATCGTGAATTCCCGGCCGCGGTACATGTTGGCGTGGATCCCCCGGGTGAAGGGTTCCTGGCCGGAATTGCCCAGCTCCTCCCGGTAGTCGAAATCGGGGTGGGACAGGGGGGTGTAGAGCATCTCCCGGGGAATATCCGACCCCAGTACCGTCCGGGGTGTTTTCAACCAGGCCTTGCGGTCCTTCTCCCGCACTGCGGACTGCATCCATCCGGCGAATTCCTTGCGCAGGATCAAAAGCGCCGCCGGGTTGTACAGGGGCGTCCGCTCTCGGGCCGAACTCTTTTCGGTCAGGATTTCCTTGGTGGTTCTTTCCTTGTCGTTCATGGGGGCTGTTCTCTTCTTTTAACCTTGTTCTGGTATGACCAATAGAGTAAAAGAAAATCCCTGTCAAGAATTTTCTTCACCGCCGGAAAGATATCTATAATTACTCAATTATACAGTGATTATGTTAGCGCTTTCCAATCAATGCCTTTTCCGGATATCTGGTAATGCCAGATACCGCATTGACAATCAGGGATTCGCCATGCTATGTGGACCAAAGTCATGGAGAGACACGATGTTTACCACCCTGCCGCGAAAACGATTTTCCGATGAAATCGTCGAACAGATGATCGGCCTGATCAAGGATGGTCGCCTCAAGCCGGGCGATTCCCTCCCTTCCGAGCGGGAGATCGCGGAAAAATTAGGCGTCAGCCGACCTCCGCTGCGGGAAGCCCTGAAAACGCTGGAATGTCTTGGTTTCATTGAAATCAGACAGCGGCGCAAGAGCGTCGTCAAGTCCGTAGCCGATTTCTCCCTCCAGAATCCCCTGGCGAAAGTCATAGAGGGCGATGCCGTCATGGTTGTCCAGTTGCTGGAGGTGCGTAAGATATTGGAATCCTGGGCAGCTGCCGAGGCAAGCCGGCTGGCGACGGAGGAAAATATACGGACACTCGAAACGGTTTACCAGGACCTGGAGCGGGATTTCCAAAATGACGAATTGGGTGTGGACGCGGATGTTCGTTTTCATCTGTCCATTTATCGGGCCACGCAAAACACCGTCCTTTCCCATATCGCTTCTACGCTGTTGGCGCTATTGCATCAGACCCAGCGGGTAACAAGGCAAGTCATGTTTACGGAAACGGTGAACAAAGAACGCCTGCTGCAACAGCATCATGCGATCCTCAGCGCCATCCGTGAACGAAACCCGGAAAAGGCGAGGGAAGCCATTCTGACACATCTGGATTACGCAGAAAGCTACTTCGTGAACCGTTCGTCAAATTGAGAGGGATTGTCGATGCTGGAAATCAAGGATGCGGTTGCGGTGATCACGGGCGCCGGAAGCGGCATCGGGGAGGCCTTTGCGAAATACTGGGTGCGGCGAGGCGGCAGGGCCGTCATTGCCGACGTCATCCCGGAAAATCTTTCGCGGGTGGAAAAGGAGATCATCAAACTGGGCGGGGAGGTCAGGTCTTTCTTTTGCGATGTGACGAAGGAGGAGGATAACCGTCGGCTGGCCGCCCTGGCCATCGAGACATTCGGATCCATCAATCTCGTACTTCCCTGTGCGGGCATCATCAAGGATGGCCTGCTGCTCTCGACGGACAGAGAGACCGGGAAAGTGAATAAAAAGATGTCGCTGGGACAATTTCAATCCGTTCTGGATATCAACCTGACCGGTGTCTTTTTAACGATCCGGGAGTGTGCGGAACAGATGATCAATTCCGGCTCAAAGGGACTGCTCTGCCTCATGTCGTCCACCGGATCATTGGGTACGGCAGGTCAGATCAACTATTCTTCCTCCAAGGCGGCCATGTCCGTGATTCCCAAGGTGATTACCGCCGAGTTTTTCCGGAGAAACCTGACGGGCCGCATCCGCTGTGTGGCGGTTGCACCCGGCTACGTGGCCACCTCCATGGTCAAAGGGATGGACGGCAAGGCCCTGAACAAAATTCTTGATGATGTCCCCATCGGCCGTCTGATCGAACCGGATGAAATTGCCTCGCTGGTATGCGAGCTTTTCCGGAATGAGGCGATCGCGGGCGAAGTATTCTTTATCCACGGGGGGTTGAGACTTGGATCGCGAGGCTGACCTATCTGCATTTGATAACCGGCGCCATTACAGGGACAAAGATGGACGCCTGCATGATGATGCTCTTCCAGGGCTTCCCCATGAACGGAGGGGCAGTCCCGTCCCGTTTCCGTTTTGCGTTGACATTGTTCGCGGGTCTGTGCCATAGTGCCCGAAAATAAAACACCGGAAGGAGGAAGGCATATGGGGGAAGAGGCGTTGGTCCACGTCGGCGACGGCAACTTTGACGAGGAGATCCTCAAGGCGGACAAACCCGTCCTGGTTGACTTCTGGGCGCCCTGGTGCGGCCCCTGCAAGGCCCTCGGCCCCACGGTGGAGGCGTTGGCCGAACAGTACCGCGATCGGCTCAAGGTGGCGAAGGTCAACATCGACAACAATCCGAAAACAGCCCAGGCCTACGGTGTGATGAGCATCCCGACCCTGATCCTTTTCAAGGAAGGGAAGATCCTCGATACCCTGGTCGGCCTTGTCCCGAAGGAACGCCTGGAGGCGTTCATCGGCAAGGCGCTGTAGGCGACGGAAGGTGAACATGGCGCGCAACAAAAGAATTCTGCTGGTTCTGCTGGCGGTTGTTTTCCTCCTTGCCGGCTGCAAGATGTGGCTGCCCTGGGGGAAGAAGGCGGAGATGGCCCGAGCGACCCCGGAGGGTCTCTACCAGCAGGGCCTGGAAGAGTATAAGGACGGGAGCTACAAGAGGTCCGTGGAGCTTTTCCAGCGGGTCAAGGAGGAGTATCCGCTGAGTCCGCTCGCCATCATGGCGGAGATTGGGATCGCCGATTCTTTTTTCAGCGGCAAGGAGTATCCCGAGGCCGGGCTTGCCTACGGCGAATTCCTGAATCTTCATCCGACGAACGAGAATCTCCCCTACGTCATGTATCAGATCGGGATGAGCTACTACAACCAGATCACGACGATCGACCGCGATCAATCGGAGGCGTTCAAGGCGCTCAAGGAGTTCGAGCGGCTGATCGCCCGCTTCCCCGGCAGCAAATTCTCCGTCATGGCCGAGAAAATGGTCCGGGATTGCAAAAAGGCCATGGGTGACCAGGAATTCTATGTAGGGGAATTCTATTTCAAAATCAAGCAATACCGGGCGGCCCTGAGGCGGTTTGAAAAGATCGCGCGCGACTATGCGAACGTCGGTCTCGATGACAAGGTGAGCCGCTTCATCGGTGAAACGAAGAGACGCATCGCCAAGACGGAGGCGAAAAGGGGGCCGGTGGAGAAGAAGCCACAATAGACCGGCCGCTTTGGGATACGACAACCCAGGCCTCCTCGCAGATTAAGGCCGGGGAGGTTATCCAATCGATGAGATTAATATAGCTTCATTCGGAAAAACAATTATTCCTGCGATCAAGTCATGGAAACATGTCGGCAAGAAAAACGTCAGAACAAGCTTAATATCATTGTTGTTGATGATGAAGCCGTAATCAGGGAGGGAATGCGGCGCATTCTCGCAGCCGAGGGGTATCAGGCAGAAACCTCGGCCGACGGACGGACTGCTTTAGAAAAAATTCAGGAACAGGATTTTGATGTTGTCATTACCGATCTGAAGATGCCGGGTATGGACGGTATCGAGGTTCTGAAAACCATCAAGATATTGCAACCGGAAGTTCCTGTAATTATCATCACCGG
This sequence comes from Syntrophaceae bacterium CG2_30_58_14, assembly GCA_001873745.1. Classification (GTDB taxonomy): domain Bacteria; phylum Desulfobacterota; class Syntrophia; order Syntrophales; family UBA5619; genus UBA5619. The sequence goes on along the minus strand of MNZQ01000068.1, from coordinate 5,904 downwards.
TTATTCGACCGTCTCTTCCGCCGTAGATGCCATGAAAAACGGCGCCTTTGATTATATCGCAAAGCCTTTTAGTCCCGAGCTGATCATCGACAAGGTAAAAAAAGCCATTGACCATAAAACATTGATGATTGACAGCTTCTCGGCTAAGCAAGAACTCGGTCCCGATCATGGTTTTGACGGCTTTGTCGGCGAAAGCGCTGAGATGCAGAAGGTCTATCGCCGGATATTGCAGGTGGCCCCTACCGACAGCACGGTGCTCATTACCGGTGAAAGCGGAACGGGAAAGGAACTGACGGCGCGCGCCATTCACACGAACAGTCTCAGACAGGAACGTCCCTTTGTGGCGGTGGATTGCGGCTCTCTCCCGGAAACCTTGCTGGAAAGCGAGTTGTTCGGCCATATCAAGGGCTCCTTTACCGGCGCCATCCATAGTAAAATGGGTCTTTTTAAAGTGGCCGACAGAGGGACCCTTTTTCTGGACGATATTTCCAACATCAGCCTTGCTACCCAGGCTAAACTGATGAGAGTTTTGCAAGAACGGGTATTGACCCCCATCGGCGACACCCAGCCTGTTCCGATAGATATCCGTCTCGTCGTGGCCACGAACATAAACCTGCGCGCCATGGTGACCAAGGGAACTTTCCGGGAAGATCTCTTCTTCCGTATTAACGTTATACCCATCCAACTGCCTCCTCTGCGGGAGAGGAAGGGAGACCTGCCTTTTTTAATTCGCCACTTCCTGAAGAAGTATTCCGGAGAGATCGGCAAGGAGGTGCGGGGTATGGCGCCCGGCGCCATAGCCGTGCTGAAGGCATACGAATTTCCGGGAAATGTTCGTGAATTGGAAAATATTATTGAAAGAGCGGTCGTACTCTGTGAAGGCGATGTGATACGGGGAAATGATCTGGAGTTGAGATCAGTGGAAGAGGAGAGATATCTGGACCTGAATTCTGTCCCTCTCAGCCTCGAAGAGTTGAAAGAAACAAAGAAGCGGCTCCGGGAGAGGGCCACAGAACCGATTGAAAAGGCCTTCGTTATCAATGCCCTCAAAAGAAACAACTGGAACGTTTCGCGGGCCGCAGAAGCAACAGGCATGCTCCGCCCGAACTTTCATGCGCTTCTAAAAAAACTGGGGATATCCATCATAGAGGAGCAAAAGGGTTAATCATCGCACGTCCAATCGTCGGGGGCAGGCAGTCTCCCTGTAAAAGGGGCTGCCTGCCCCGCGCTGAGAAAAGTTACCCGCTGTTGTTTTGCCGATGGTTGTCAGAAATATTGCGCCTGCGCTTGGAAAAAGATGCCGCCGCTATCGAGGCCAGCCCCATACCTGCTTCCCATGCCCCAAATGGTTTCAGCAGTTCCTTCCAGAAAATGACGGAGGCGGCAACCTTGGGTTTGGCCGGCAAGCTGCTGTAAAAACCTACCTTTTTCTCAAGAACATAAATGATATGCGTACCGCCGAAAAACTTGTCCCCATAAACGGAGGCATCCCCTCCCAGTTCCTGCGCACGTCTGTAAGCCAATTCTATCATTTTCCCTTTTTCCCCGAACTTTAGCGCTCCCGTGGGGCAGGCCTTGACACATAGCGGGGAGAGATCGTTCTCTACCCTATCCGTGCAGAGGTTGCACTTGTAGACCTTGTTTGATCCCTCACTATACCTGGGTTTCCCGAAAGGACAGGCGACCACGCAAGTCTGGCAGCCTATACATTTTTCAATATCCGTCCCCACGGCCCCCCAATCCAGATGAACCCTGGCGCCTACCGGGCATAAGTTGACACAGGTGGCATCGGTGCAATGCATACACCCGTCTTTCCAAAATAACCATTCAACTCCGTTCTCCTTTTCCGATACTTCCCGGAAACGGACCAGCGTCCAGGTATTTGCCTGAAGGTCAGGTGGATTTTGATAAGTGCCGCTATTCATTGTCAAGCCGGCCGGCAACTGATTCCACTGCTTGCACGCAATTTGACAACCGCGGCAGCCGATGCATTTTGACACGTCGATGAGCTCCACTTTTTCTACCATTTAAGCCACCCCCTTCCTGAAGATATTGACCATGAAAGCCTTGCTTTCCGGTATCATGGTATTGGCATCTCCTATGTTTGGCGTCAGCCGGTTGGCCGCATCTCCGTAAGTGAAGAATTCCGGCTTTTTGTCCTTGGCGCTGTACGCCCTCGTTGCCGAGGTTATCCAACCAAAATGCCAGGGAAGGGCAACCTGATGGACAATCTTTCCGTCAATGGTAAAAGGTCTGAGTCGGGCAGTGACCATGGCCAAGGCCTCGGCTTGGCCGCGGGCGGATTTTATGAAGATCTGGTCCCCATTTTTAATGCCCTTTTCCCGGGCTAACTCAACGCTTATTTCGACGAAAAGGCTGGGTTGCATTTCCACCAGCCAGGGTTGCCACCTTGTCAGGACGCCGGATTGCCAGTGTCCGCTGAGCCTCATTGTAGTGCACACGACGGGGAACAGAGGATCAGCGCTCCTGGCCATATCCATTTCCGTTCCCACGCCCGGCTTGTCCCATCTCTTGACCCCCGGATTGACCATTTGATTTGACAGCGGATTTTTTGTCAGGGGACTTTCCAACGGTTCGTAATGTTCAGGGAAGGGACCATCGGCCAAACCAGGGCCGAAGATGCTGGCCACCCCATCGGGCTTCATGATGAAAGGAGGCCGTCCCGAACCGGGGTTGCCGACGCCATCCGGCACATCGCCCGTCCATTTGGTCCCATCCCAGGTTATTACGGCGCGTTTGGCATCCCAGGGAACACCTTTGTTGTCGACGGACGCGCCGTTGTAAATAATTCGGCGGTTCACGGGCCAGCTCCATGCCCATTCCGGATAAAGTCCGATGCCGGATTGATCCTTGATGCCCCTTCTGGCTGCCATGTTGCCCTTCTCGGCATAGGAGTTACAGTAGAGCCAGTTTCCCGAAGAGGTAGAGCCATCATCCTGGAGGAAGGCAAAGGCAGGAACCGGGTCGCCCTTCTTGAATGCCCTCTTGCTGGCTTGATCGATCTTGTCCTCCAGGAAATAGCCGTTGATCTCTTTGGCGACAGCGTGAATATCCACATGAATAAGCCTGCCGTCCATAACGGAGGGGCCGTAGTCCCACGTCAATCTGGTAATGGCCTCTTTCAGGGGACCGCCTTCTTCTTCGTACAATTCCTTGATTCGGAAATAAAGATCCGTAATGATCTCGGAATCCGGCCTGGCCTCTCCCGGCGGCTCGACGGCCTTGTTGCGCCACTGCATCAGCCGGCCGCTGTTGGTGATGCTTCCTTCCTTCTCGAACGAGAAGGCGCAGGGCAGAATGAAGACTTCCGTTTTTATTTTTTTAGGATCCATTCCCGGCCCGCGCCAGAAATCGCCCGTCTCGTTGTCGAAAAGGTTTACGTTGACCATCCAATCCAGATTGGTCATGGCTTTTCTGACTTTAAATATATTGGCGCCGCTGACCGCGGGATTCATGCCCCAGGCAAAAAATCCGCTGAACTTCCCCTTGTACATCTGGTCGAAAAGGGCAAGCCACGAGTAATTGGCGCCGTCGTCCAGTTTGGGCAGGTAGGAATAAGCTTCCGCCAGGGAGGCGTTCGAGCCGTAAAAGGCGCGCAACAAACTGGAGCTGTATTTGGGGAAGTTTTTCCACCAGTTCAGACTATTCGGTTCCTGGGTCTTGGGCGTTCTCTTCTCATTGTAGACAGCAAGACTGGTATGAGAAGCCAGAGGCGCTCCCAGATAACCCGGCAGGATATGGTAGAGAAGTCCGAAATCCGTCGAGCCCTGTACGTTGCCTTCTCCACGCAATGCCTGAACGCCGCCGCCGGCGACGCCCATATTTCCCAGGAGCAGTTGGATGATGGACATGGCCCTGATGTTTTGAGTGCCTACCGTGTGTTGCGTCCAGCCCATGGCATAGAGGATATTCCCCGCCTTGTCGGGCCGGCCCGTCTTGGAGAATTCTCTGTAAACCTCAAGCAGCTTGTCCTTGGGCGTGCCTGTGATTCTGGATACGATATCGGGGGTATATCGCGAATATTGCTTTTTCAATAACTGATAGACGCAATGGGGATCCTGTAGCGTGCCATCCTTCTTGACCTTGCCCTCGGCATCGGTTTGATAAGACCAAGTGGCTTTGTCATAGGTTTCACCGGTAAGTCCGGAAAAGACGCCGCCGTTGTCGCCGGGGAGTTTAAATGCCGGATTAACCAGGTAACCGGCGTTGGTGTAACTTTTGACATACTCTTCCTGGATCAGATGATGATCCAGGATGTACTTGATCATCCCGCCCAGAAAGGCAATGTCCGTGCCCGACCGGAGAGGTGCGTAGATATGCGATTTTGCGGCCGATTGCGTAAATCTCGGGTCAACGCAGATGAGCTTGGCCCCCTTTTCCACAGCCTTGGTAATCCACTTGAACGATACGGGGTGATTGGAGGCAGGGTTGCTGCCCATAATCAAGATGCAATCACTGTTCTGAAAATCTACCCAGTGATTCGTCATGGCGCCGCGTCCGAACGACTCTGCCAGAGCCGCTACAGTAGCGCTGTGTCAAATACGGGCCTGGTGCTCGATATAGACCAGACCCAACCCCCTCAAGAATTTCTGGTAGAGATAACATTCTTCATTGTCCAGAGCGGCGCTTCCCACCGAGGCGATACCCTCGGTACGGTTGACGGACTGCCCCTTGTCGTTGATCAGCCGGAAGCTTTTATCCCTGCTTGTTTTGACGTTTTTGGCGATTTTATCCAACGCCCATTCCCAGGAAACCTCTTTCCACTCGCTTTCATAAGGCGCTCTATAACGTGGTTTGGTTAAACGATTATCATTGTTGCTGCTCATCTGAAAGAGGGAACTGCCTTTGCTGCATAAGGCGCCGGCATTAATCGGGCTTTCGGGATCGCCTTCCGCGTTGATGACCTTGCCGTAATTGGTCGAGGATATAATGATGCTGCATCCTACGGAACAGTAAGGGCAAATGGTGGTGGTTTTTTTTGCGTATTTGATTTTTAGAGGTTTTGCATAGGCGGCTACCGGCTTAAGACTGATACCGATACCGCTTGTAGCCAATACCGCTCCCGAGATCTTGAGAAAAGTCCTTCTGGTAACACGCATAGCCACGTCCTCCTCATATTTTAGTCAGGCTCTCTCGCCAGATTTTCAACGGCACATTTTACAACCTGCCTGATCTCTTCCTCACCCTCTGGTTCCGTCGGCCGCAGGGCATGGTAAAAAATTCCCTCTTCACGCACTTTCCTGATCAAAGGCAGGGGGGTGTCATCGGCGATCAGAACGATCGTCAATTTACGGTTGCATCGCTTTAGGAGAGGCACGAGCTCTACAAACGTGAATTCACCCAATTCGGCTCCCAAAAGCACCACCTGAGCTTTTTTCCTCCGCACACCGTCAATGGTTTTCGTGGCGGAGTCCGTGACCATCACGTCATAGCCGGCTTCTATAAGCAGATTTGCCATCCGCCTGCGGGTTCCCCTATCTTTATCTGCGATGAGAAGTTCCAACATGACTCTGATCCTTCTCTTCCCCGGCATAAGACAACGAGAGCGCCAAACCCCGGGAAGCGCATCCCATGCAAGCGGGCTCCGATTGTCTCATGACCGCTGGCAGCCGGTTCTGGCAGAAACTTCCTTGCCCTTGCCCACACTACGGAGCAAGGTACATGCCACGACAAGACGTCCCGGCAGATTGATGTATCATATTGAATTAGGTCATTCTTTATTGGAAGGAGCATGTCCGGCAAGATATGTTGCGTCGGCAATGTATAATAAGTTGATACAGATCAAGTGCCGACAGGGAAACAAAACTCGGGAATTATATAGATAAACGATTAGAACTATTAAAATATAAAACGATATTGTGGCCTGTATATAAAAAATATAGG
>MNZQ01000179.1 GCA_001873745.1 Syntrophaceae bacterium CG2_30_58_14 | reverse complement strand
TCAGCGCGAATACATCGGCTCTTTCAACCGACCGAATCTTTTTCTTGAAGTGGCCCCGAAGACCGATCCCCTCGACCAGGTGCTGACCTTGCTCAAGCAGTACCCCAACGAATCGGGAATCATCTACTGCGCCACCCGCCGGCAGACGGACGATCTTCACTCCGTCCTCCACCGGAAGGGCTATTCCGTCCAACCCTACCATGCAGGTCTGTCGGAAAAAGAGCGCACGGAGAACCAGGAGCGCTTCAGCCGCGACGATATCCGGATCATCGTGGCGACGATCGCCTTCGGCATGGGGATCAACAAGCCCAATGTCCGGTTTGTCATCCATTACGATCTGCCCGGGAGCATCGACAACTACTACCAGGAGATCGGCCGGGCGGGACGGGATGGTCTCCCCGCCCATTGTCTTCTTCTCTTCGGCTATGGGGATATTCAAAAGATTCAGTTCTTCATCGGAAAAAAAACGGAGCAGGAACAGCGGACGGCCAATATCCTGCTGAGCCAGCTCCTGGGATTTGCCGAAACGGATCTCTGCCGCCGCGTCCCCCTGTTGAATTATTTCGGCGAAACCGACGTTCCGGACCGTTGCGGCATGTGCGACAACTGCCGGCTGGGGGAAGGGAAAAAGGAACTTGTCGATCTCACCATCCCGGCGCAGATGTTCCTCTCCTGCGTCAAACGGACCGGCGAAATCTTCGGCGCGGGCCATATCGTCGATGTCCTGCGGGGCTCAAATTCCCAGAAGATTTTGAAATTTGGACACGAGGAGCTCTCCACTTACGGAATCGGCACGGCCTATTCCGCAAAGCAATGGCGCCACATCGCCCGTCAGTTGATCCAGAAGGGCCTGTTGCTTTACAACTATGAGCACGGATCGCTGAAACTGACCCCGAAGGCATGGGGGGTCCTGCGCGGGACAGAGGCCGTCTTGGGAAGAGTGGAGGAGGCCAAAAAAGACAAAGGCGGGGTTCTCAGGCAGCGGGAGGGTGAAGCGGTAACCTTTGATCCCGACCTTTTTGAAACCCTCCGGAAAAAACGGAAGGAACTCGCCGATCAGGCGAACCTTCCCCCCTACGCGATCTTCCACGATCGGACATTAAGGGAAATGGCCCTCTATTACCCCCGGACCCGGGAAAGTTTATCGGCGATCTACGGGATCGGCACGAGAAAACTTGAAAAATACGGCGACATCTTCCTGGATATCATCCGGGAGCATTGCCAGACCCACCAGATCCCGGAACGACAGAAACCGGCCCCAATGGCAGAGCCCGCGCCCATTCCCCCAGCCGACAGCGGCAAGCGCCGGCATCTTGTCATCGGCGAACGCTTCAACCAGGGCTGCACCATCGAACAACTGGCGGGGGATTTCAACATCCGGCGCGACACGGTACTCAGCCATCTCTACCAGTGCCTGTGTGAAAACCATCCCCTCCGGCAGAACGATTTTCTGATGAACTCCAGTTTGACGGAGGATCAGCGGCAATCGGCATTATCATCCTTCGCCCGTCTGGGAACGGAACGGCTGCGCCCCGTTTTTGATGATCTGAACGGGACTATCCCTTACGAGGAGCTGAAGCTTCTCCGTCTGCACCATCTATGTCGGGATCAGAACCATCCCGAGGATCAAAAAACCTTTGTCTGCCTGGCCGCATCCCGGAAATACGGCGGCTACTGCCTGGCGGGCAAGGAATGGGCGGAGGGAAAAGTCGGACCGTGGCTCCGTCCGGTCAGCAGGCAGGAAACCGGCGAACTTTCTACGAGAGAAATCCGAATGAACAACGGGGATATTCCGCAATGCATGGATATCATCACTATCGAGACCGAAGGCGCCGCGCTTCATCCCTACCAGAAGGAAAATGTCCTGATTGCAGAAAAACGCCCCTGGACCTGGCAACGGAAATTATCCCTTGATGCCTTACCCAATCTGGCGGATGATGTGAATAGCCTCTGGCTGACGGGTTTTCACAGCACAAACGGCGTGAACGACCGCGTGCCCGAAGAGACTGTTAAGGAGGCAAATGAACCGTCGCTCTACCTGATCCGGCCGGCCGGTTTTACCCTTATAGTGTCAGACGATCTGGATGGACGAAATAAGGTTCGCGCCAGGTTCGCATATCGTGATACCTCTTATCTCCTTTCGGTGACCGATCCCGGCATCGAAAGAACGTATCTCATGAAAGACCATGGCGAATACCCATTGATCAACAAGGATCTTTATCTGACGGTCAGTTTGGGCGAGCCTTTCAACGGCTATTGTTATAAACTGGTCGCCGCCGTGATCACTATAGAATGATAAGGTTTGTAAATGTTAGAACTTTTTACAATCGGCCATTCGATTCATTCCGTTGAGCGGTTTGTGGACCTGCTGAAGATGCATGGCGTCACCGCCCTCTGCGACGTCCGATCCAGCCCCTACAGCCGTTACACGCCCCAGTTCAACCGCGAATCGCTGAAGGATGCGTTGGCGGGACATCGCATCATTTACCTCTACCTGGGTGCGGAACTGGGTCCGCGAAGCTCCGATCCGACCTGCTACGAAAACGGAAAGGTTCAATACAACCGCCTTGCCGGCAAGGAGATCTTCCAGCAGGGGCTTGGCCGGCTGCGGAAGGGCATGACGACCCATCGCATTGCGCTCATGTGCGCCGAGAAGGATCCGCTCACGTGTCACAGGATGCTCCTGATCTGCCGGAATCTGCGCGGGGATGATATTGTTATCCGGCATATCCTGGAAGACGGCTCTCTGGAAGACAATCGGGACACAGAGATGCGACTCATGAAGCAGTTGAAAATCGATCCCGCGGATCTCTTTTCCGCCGAAGCGGATCAAATCCAGCGGGCGTATGACCTCCAGGGTGAAAAGGTCGCCTATACGCTGGAGGAAGGACAGGGGACATAATGAGCCAGGTTAAGATAGTTACCATCGGCTTCACCAAGAAGACGGCAGAGGAGTTCTTTACCCGTTTGATCCGGGCGGGTGTCAAGCGGGTGATCGACATCCGACTCAACAACGTCTCCCAACTGGCCGGGTTCGCCAAAAGGGATGATCTCCGCTATTTCCTCCGGACGATCGGCGGAATCGATTATCACCATCGTCCGGACCTGGCGCCGACGCAGCAGATACTGGACGCTTTCAAGAAGAACAAGGGAAGCTGGTTGTCTTACGAGAGGGACTTTTTGGCATTGCTTTCCGCAAGAAAGGTTGAAAGGGAAATAACCCCGGAACTGCTGAATGAGGCATGCCTCTTGTGCAGTGAGGAAAAGCCCGTGCAATGCCATCGAAGGCTCGTTGCCGAATATTTTCGTTCAAAATGGGGCAACGTGGAAATCTTACACCTTTGAACCGTCAACCACCGTGGCAAGATCGATATTGCGTGATTTTCACCAAAGAGTGGCTTTTCAGCAAACGTTGAAAGTGCCATGTGTGGTGAAGAGAAAAACCTGATTCCTGCGGATTTTGTTTGGATTGCTCGGCGGGGCTTGCGAATGACAACAAAAAATGATAAAGAAGTTAATATAATATTTTGGAAGAAGGGAGGTAACCGCTCGTGAAAACGCTATCGATCACCGTACCGGACCATCTGGCCGAGCGCATCCATGATTATGTCCAGTCCGGTTTTTTCCTGTCCGAGCCGGATGTCGTCCTGGCGGCCATGTCGGAATTTGTCCGTCGCAACCGGGTTGACCTGATGGAGCGCTTCGCCCGGGAAGACATCGCCTGGGCCATCAAAGAGGCCCCTGCGGTTAACGGAGCAGGCGTTAAACGATCTTGAAGCCTCATCACTCTGGCTTTCCGCCAGGATCTATCAGGAAGCCCGGCAGTCCCTCAATGATATTTATGCCACAGGCCTATAAGGCAATCAAATTACTGGCCCTCACACCCACCAGCCGGACCTTCTTTTTGAGCTCAATCCTTTTAAGGCAGGCGAATGCGGTTTTTCTGATCTCTTCTTCAGAATCGGTATAATCCGGGATCGTCATCGCCCTCGTGAATGTCTCAAAATCGCTGAATCGGATCTTTATGGTGATCGTTCTTGCCTTATACCGATGTCCCTGCATATCTTCAACGACATCTTTTGAAAGATCGGCGAGTGTTCTGGCGATCACCTGCCACTCCCTCACATCCTCCTGAAAAGTGGTCTCACGACTGAATGATTTCGGTTCCCAGTGAGTGACCAGAGGGCTTTCATCCATGCCTCTGGCCGCTTCATAAAGGTATTGACCGTAAGAATTGCCGAAGTGCTCCAACAGCTTTTCCAGAGGCAATGCGGCCAACTGTCCGATGGTTTCTATGTTGATGCCCTTCAGGTGTTCTTCCGTTTTTGGACCGATGCCGTATAATTTTCTGACGGGCAGCGGCCAAAGCTTCGTTTCAACGTCGGCCTCCATCAGAACGGTGACCCCATCCGGCTTCCGCATGTCTGAGGCAATCTTGGCAAGAAGTTTGTTGCACGCAATGCCAATGGAACAGGTGAGGCCTGTCTTCTCTTTGATCCCGGCCTTGATCCGCGCTGTGATCTCTTCATTGGCGACCGGTATATCCGTAACGTCCAGATACGCCTCGTCAATGCCGACATCTTCCATAATCGGGCTGACGGTTCGGAGAACTTCTTTGAATTTTACGGAAGCGGATGAATAAGCCTCGTAGTCAACGGGAAGGAATACCGCATGAGGACACAGCTTGTATGCGGTCTTCATGGGCATGGCGGAGTGAACGCCATATTTTCTGGCTTCGTAATTGGCGGTAGAGACAACGCCCCTTTTGGATGGATCTCCCTGACCGCCGATGACAACGGGTTTTCCTTCGAGCTCCGGTCTCCTTTTTTGCTCGACAGCGGCAAAGAAGGCGTCCATGTCGATATGAAGGATTCTCCTTTTCATGGACTGGCTCAATGACGGATCGCTCATTCAGCTCCAACCGGCATTTTATTTTTGATTGATGGACATGGACGATTTGCACCGAAGAGCTGCTCTTGAGGCGGCTGATGATTTCGACGGCTTTGGCGTGCCGGTTGCGGCTGTTGAAAAAAGTGGCAATTTCATTGACGACACAAGCCGTGGTGACAAGAGCCGGCTCTATTGGTAAAAGATCACGCCAGCGCTTGCTGTCACCAGATAACTTATTAATATTACAATGACTTAATGGTGGAGGCGGCGGGAGTCGAACCCGCGTCCGGAAATCTTCCGCTGCACTTTCTACGCACGTATCTTCTGTTTTGAGTTTCGCCCCTGAGGGCTCCCGGAAGCAGGATCCCTCTTTCGCTATCCTGTTTTATGGCTTTTCGCCCCTCTCCCCCCAGGCGTGGGAAAGCGGTTATCCTGCCCGTATGACGCCCCCAAACCGACCCGACAGGCGAAATCGGGGAGACGTTAGCCGCGACTAAGCGGCTAAAGCGTAATCGTAGTTGTCTGCGATTATATTGTCCTGCCTGTTTAACGAGGCCTGCAGGAACCTCGGTACGCTTATGCAGCTTCACATATCCCCGTCGAAACCGTGACGCCCCCGTGGATGGTGAAACTTTTGTGAATGAACTGGTTTGCTTCTACCTTTTTTCTTCGTTCAAGTCAAGCGGAGATCTCGGACGCATCCCCTTCCCTGTCAAATATCACCTTAATTCTCAAACGATTACTAAATGTTACTTCCCGGACGCCTTTCCGGTCGCCGGTCTGAATTGGTCGTCATCCTTCCCGGTTCTTCGCCCGCATCCCCCGCTCCATCGCCCGGCGATCCTCCTTGAGCTTGATGTCCTCCCGCTTGTCGTAAAGCTTCTTCCCGCGGCCGATGCCGATCTCCACCTTGATCTTCCCGTTGCGGAAGTACATCCGGAGCGGAATCAGGGCGAGGCCCCGCTCCTGGGACTTGCCGTAGAGCCGCTTGATTTCCTGTCGGTGCATGAGCAGTTTGCGGACGCGCAGCGGGTTGTGGTTTTCCCGGTTGCCGTGCGAATAGGGGCTGATGTGCACATCATAGAGGAAGAGTTCCCCCTCCTTGATAAGGGCGTAGCTGTCCTTGAGGTTCGCCCGGCCGTCCCGGAGCGCCTTCACCTCTGTTCCGACGAGGGCGATGCCCGCCTCATAGGTCTCATCGATGAAATAGTTGATCCGGGCCCGCTTGTTCTGACAGATGGGCTTTTCCCCTGTTTCCTTCTTTGCCACTGTTTTTCCTGTCCTTCCGTTTTCCACCATCGCGCGGCAGCAGCTCCCCACCTGCCGCCGCCATCGCCATTCTGTCCTCAATCGCATGGGATTCTATCCGACATCGAACATCATATCAAGAAACTTTCGCTTCCCCGCGCCAACATTCGCCTTGAAAAACCGCATCCATGGGTATAATAGAAGCCGCAAGAGCCGCATGATCCGACCCGCGGTGGAGCCCCAGGACCATCTTTTCTGAAAAATGATAGCATAAACCCCATCCCAAGGAGGCATTTATGACGGAAATCATCAACATCAACGCCAGGGAGATCCTGGACTCACGCGGCAATCCAACCGTGGAGACGGAGGTGACCCTGATATCGGGGATCACCGGAAGGGCTTCCGTGCCCTCGGGCGCCTCGACCGGCGAGCATGAGATGCTGGAGCTCCGGGACGGGGACAAGAAGCGGTACCTCGGCAAGGGCGTCCTGAAGGCCGTGAGCAACGTCCTCGACAAAATCGCGCCGGAGATCGTCGGGATGGACTGTCAGAACCAGCGGGAGATCGACGCCGAGATGATCGCGCTGGACGGCACGGACAACAAGGGCGTCCTGGGCGCAAACGCGATCCTCAGCGTCTCGCTCGCCTGCGCGAAGGCCGCCGCTGCGGCGCTGGCGATTCCCCTCTACCGGTATATCGGCGGCATCATCGCCCGCGACATTCCGGTGCCGATGGCCAACATCCTCAACGGCGGACAGCACGCCGACAACAACATGGACATCCAGGAGTTCATGGTGATGCCCGTAGGGGCGGAAACCTTCCGCGAGGGGCTCCGGATGACCGCCGAGATCTTCCACCACCTGAAGGCGGTCCTCAAGGCCAAGGGTTACAACACGGCCGTCGGGGATGAAGGGGGCTTTGCGCCCAACCTGAAATCGAACGAGGAGGCGCTCATCCTGATCACCACTGCCATCGAAAAGGCCGGCTATGAGCCCGGAAAAGACTGCGCCATCGCCCTCGACCCGGCAGCAAGTTCCTTCTACGTCAAGGGGAAGTACATCCTGGCCGCGGAGAAGAAACCCGAACGGACCGCCGAGGAGATGGTCAATTTCTACGCCGGTTTGGTGAAGAAATACCCGATCGTCTCGATCGAGGACGGCCTCGCCGAAGATGACTGGGACGGCTGGAAACTTCTGACGGAAACCCTGGGCGGCAAGGTCCAGATCGTTGGCGACGACCTCTTCGTGACGAACCGGAAACGGCTGGAAAAGGGGATCGCGCTTGGCGTGGCGAACTCCATCCTGATCAAATTGAATCAGATCGGCACGCTGACCGAAACCCTCGATACGATCCAGTGCGCCCGCGAGGCGGGTTACACGACGGTGATCTCGCACCGCTCGGGAGAGACCGAGGACACCTGCATGGCCGACATCGCCGTCGCGGCGAACTGCGGGCAGATCAAAAGCGGATCGATGTCCCGGACAGAGCGGCTAGCGAAATACAACCAACTTCTGCGGATCGAGGAGGAACTCGGAGACGCCGCTGTTTACCGGGGGAGATCCGCGCTCTACTCCATGGGGACATGATGCCGCATCGTGTCCCCATCCAGGAAATAAAATCGTTTACAGGAATTTGAACAGCCGGCGGCGGAGGGATTCCATCTGCACCTTGTTTTCCGTCAAGGCGTAGCGTTTGGTAAATTTTTTGTCTTCTTTTTCAGACACTTCCGTCACGGAGATGATGTTCACATCCTCCAGGTAGCGGATGGCGCTCTCGTAGTTGGACTGGGACAGCGCCTCCGCCCTCCGGATCTCTCCCTTCCGGTACATCCTCGCCCCCAGCCCCCGGATGTACTTCAGCCAGTCTTTCTCGGCCTTGGGCCCCTTCCGGAGATAGTAACATCCCCGGACGACCACCCAGTAGGATTCCATATAGTTGTGGACGAGCCCCCCGAAGGGGAGGAGATTGGTCCTGCCCCGGCCCTTTACCTCGATCCAGGGCTTCTCTTCCCGATCGAAACCGGCGATCATTCCCCGGTCGCGGAGATAGGAGAGAGTCTCCCTGACCTCCTCCAGATCATCTTTTTGATCGTCAAAAATGAATTCATGCCGAAAGAGGCGCTTGAAAAAAGCATAGTCGTCACGGATCCGGTTCAACGGCAGCATATCTTCAGGGGTTGCCAGAACAGACGTCGCTACAAAACTGACGGGGAGAAAATAATGGAGGATGTTGTTCTTGTAGTACTCCAGGTTCATCCGTTTCTCGTCCCCGAGCGAATAGACAACCTCCTCGACCTCCTCTTCCTCGTCCTCCTCCGCCCCCATGCGGGAGATCAGCCCCGACTGATCGAAGAGGTTCAATGCCTCCGTCACCGCCTTGTCCCGGTCGGCGAAGGTCATCGCGAACAAGACCTTGCGGGAAGAGAGGTAATCGAAAAACAGCGCCAGAACCTCCCGGAGCTCTCTGAGCGCGATTCCCCGACGGTCATAGCAGAGGAGCCCCGATGCGGTCAGCGCAAAAGGGGTTACGACGGACACCTTGTTGATCGCCCGGACGATCGTGTAACCGATCCGGCGGTAGAGACCCTGCCGCTCCGCAACCGTCATTTCCTCTAAGGGTTTTTCCTGAGCGGCCAGGTAGGATTTGAGGAGAATCGGTTCCCCGACATTCATGTAAACGCGTCCGTACCGTTTCCGGAGCAGCTTGCCGCTCCGGATCATGTCGGTCGTCTTCTCCTTCTCTTTGGGAGAGCCGCCCAGCTCCTCGAGATAGGCCTTTTCCTCGATCACCCGGTCATAACCGATATAGACGGGAATCGCGGCGAGATCGTCGCACGCCTTTTCCTGATAGGCTTGAAGGATCATGGAGAGGAGCCCGTACTTGGGCATCGCCATCTTTCCCGTCCGGCTGCGCCCCCCCTCGATGAAGAATTCCAGCGGCAGCCCCTCCTGCAGAAGAACCTTGACGTACCGGGCAAAAACCTCGGCGTAGAGTTCGTTTCCCTTGAAGCTCCGCCGCAGAAAGAACGCCCCTGATTTCCTAAAGATATAGCCCATCGGGAAGAAGGTCAGGTTGGTCCCGGCCGCCACGAACGGCATCTGGATGTTGTTCTTGTAAAAGCTGTAGGATAGCAGAAGATAATCGAAATGGCTCCGATGGCAGGGGATAATGACGAATGGCATCTTCTTGGATACCTGCCGGATCTTCGCAATGCCTTCGCCATCCACCACCACGCCGTCGTAGATGTTGTTCCAGACCCACGTAAGGATCTTTTCCCAGATCTCGATAAAGATTTCGCTGTAATCGGAGGCGATCTCCTCTAAGTATTTCCTCGCCTCTTTCCGGACAGCCGCTACATCCCGCTTGCCTTTTTTCGCCTTCGCCGCCATCTCCTCCATGAAAGAGACCAGCACCTTGTCCCGGAGAACCATGCTGATGATCTCTTCCCGGGACTTCAGAATCGGCCCCACGATGGTCATCTTCTCCTCGTCGATCCGCGCGATCAGCTCCTCCCGGAGCTGGCGGACCAACTCCTTCCGGGGGCGATCGCCGCCGGCTCTCATGTACTCCGCGAGATTGACCGGTTCGGCGGAGATGACGGAGGCCATGTTGGAATAACGGAGGAAGGTGATCACCCGGCGCACGGGATCCGTTGTGTCGCTCTGACCGAAGAAGATGTTGATCAGGCTCTCCTCTTCCTTCTCCCGCCTCCTCCCATAGGTAATCAATTCCGGACAGAGATAGATCGGCACGGCGGAGGCGTCCTGCGCCTCCAGCAACCGGTAAAGGGTCTCCTCGACAAAGGGGTTTTCAAAGAGTTCGGACTCCCCAAGGTGGATGATGGAACTCTTTCCCGCCAGTGTGAGCTGGCTCAGATAATCCATCCTGGTAGAATGGACAACGGTTTTCCTCAAGATCCGGTGGAAAAGATGAGACAGGATTACCCGGATGGCCAGCGGATACGGCTGCCAGGTGATCATATTGATGCCGTGGCAGTAAACGGGCGGGGGAATCCCCTTCCGCATGGAGAGTTCGCGGAGAATCAAGCTGTTGAGCTGGCTCTTGTTCTTCAGCGCATAGACGACGACGCCCTTCTCCGCAAGGGATTTCAGCCCTTCCGCCGTCTCATCGGAGACCAGGACCTTCGAGAGAACCTTCCGGACCAGCCAGTAAAGGGGAAAATTCTCCTCCCGATACAGACTCCCCGCATGGTAGATGCCGATTTCCGTTGTCCAAAGGGGACACCTTGCGGCAAGGTGTCCCCGTATAGCCGACAGGATGGACATGCTCTCTTAGGCCCTCCCCATCGCCGAAAATGTTTGCAGAACAACCGTGTATCTCTTCAACCGCATGAAAATCGCCCCTTTACCCCTGACCCATTTTCCGTTTTCACGGACCGTTCACCGGAAAATCTTCGGGAAACCGTTTGCGCATCGCCGCTCCGACAAATGATCGGATTTCCGACGTGGAGGAGAGGGTCATCACCTTCTTCAGGAGCGCCTTCGATTCCTTCAACGTGGCCCCCCGGATGATCTTCTTCACCCGCGGGATCGCCAGCGGATTCATGCTCAACTCATCCAGTTCCAGCCCCAGCAGGATCATGGTATAGGCCGGCTCCCCCGCCATCTCCCCGCACATCGCCACCCGGATTCCCGCCTTGTGCCCGATATCCACCACCTGTTTGATCAGGCGCAGGACGGCCGGGTGGAGGGGTTCGTAGAGGTAGGTAACCCGCTCATTGATCCGGTCGATGGCCAGCGCATACTGGATCAGGTCGTTCGTCCCGATGCTGAAGAAATCCACTTCCTTGGCCAGCTCCTCGGCAACGATCACCGCGGACGGGACCTCGATCATGATCCCGATTTCGATCTCCTTTCCCAGTTCCGTCCCCTTGGCCAGCAGCTCGTTTTTCACCTCGGTAAAGATCCGTTTGGCCTCGCGGATCTCTTCGATCCCGGAAATCATCGGAAACATGATCCGGAGCTTTCCCTGGACGCTCGCCCGGAGGATGGCCCGGAGCTGAACCTTGAAGAGCTCCACTTCCTTCAGACAGAAGCGGATGGCCCGAAGTCCAAGCTGCGGGTTCAGCTCGCGGGAAAGCTTCTTGTCCAGGAAGAACTTGTCGCCGCCCAGATCGAAGGTGCGGATGGTCGCCCAGGAAAGCCCCTTGACCCCAACCACGGAGCGGTAATGGGCGAGATGGTCCTCCTCGTCGGGCAGTTGCTCCCGATTGATGTAGATGAATTCCGTCCGGTAAAGCCCGATCCCGTCGGCGCCGTGAAGAATCGCGGAGGGAATCTCTTCGATGAACTCGATATTGCCTCCGATCTCCACAGCGTAATGGTCCTTTGTCACCGCCGGCAGACGGGCGCAATCCAGCAGATCGTCCTGGGCCTTCTCGTAGAGCCTTTTCTTCTCTTCGTAGCGTTTGCGGATCTCCGGATCGGGATGGACGATGACGACGCCGGCGGAACCGTCGATGATGATATCATCGTTGGTCCGGACGGCCCGGGTGATGCTCTCCAGACCCAGCACGGCCGGGATCGCCATCGACCGGGCCACGATCGCCGTATGGGATGTTTTTCCGCCGACATCGGTGGCGAATCCAAGCACCCGGTCGATCTTTAGTTGCGCCGTATCGGCGGGCGACAGGTCGGAGGCAATGATGACGACCCCTTCCCCCATGTCGATGGCCGCGCGTCCCTTTCCTGCGAGATTCGTGAGAATCCGCTGCCCGGCATATTGGATGTCGCTGATGCGCCCCCGGAGATAGTCGTCCTCCATCCGGTCGAAGATCTCCCGGTATTTGTCCACGGTCATGCGGACCGCCCATTCGGCGTTTACAGACATCTCCCGGATGTTCTTCAGCGTGCGGTCGATGAATTTGCGATCCCGCATGATCATGATGTGGACATCGATGATGTAAAGCGGCTCCATGCCGCCGCCCAGATCGCCGAGTTTGTTCTTCAGCTCGAGGAGCTGCTTTTCCGATTCCCGCAGGGCCTTGCGGAAACGCTGGACCTCCGCGGAAATCAGGCCCGGATCGTTAAGGTTGTAAAAGGGAACCTGCGCATCCTGGCGGTCGAAAAGATAGGCCCTGCCGATGACGATGCCCGGCGAAACACCGATTCCCTTGATAACAAACGTTTTCTTCTGATCATCCGCCATAAAATCGATTATCCTCTGTCTGCATATCCACTTAAAGCGGCGAAAGGTCCTGCCGCCGTCACGTCTCTCCGAATTTCGCCTCGATTAGTCCGGCGAAGGCCGCCATCGCCTCCCCTGCATCGACTCCCTCAACACGAATGGTTAACCGACTTCCCTGGGGGCAATAGAGCGTGAGAATTCCCAGGATGCTTCGTCCATTGACCTCGACGCCGTCTTTTTCCAGAAAAGTTTCCGCCTGGAAGCGATTGGCCGTTTCCACAAGCTTGGCGGCCACCCGGGCGTGAATTCCCAGCTTGTTCGTAATTTCAAACGTTCCTATTGCTACCATATCTCTATCGAGAGCGCCATGCACAAGAGGCTCATTCCGTAAAGGATCTTCACCGCAGAGATACCAAGGCGAACCCCTGCAAAAACAAGAAGGAGTAAAACCAATCCAACCGCCCCGCCCGGCATTCCGGGCGAAAAGTTCCAGGAACGGCCGGTGGTATCGACGGCCACGGCCGCCAGGATACCGATCAGAATAAGCGAAAGATAACGGATCTTTATGGACTCTTTCGGGAGATCCAGCGCCCGGATAAAACCGATCCCGTTCCGGCCGCACCGGTAACCTTCGAGAAACCCCTTCACGCGAACCCAGAGTTGAGCGGGGGTGTAGAGCAGCAGAAAAGCGAGCGGCGCCAGCAGGGTCCCCGCAAGAGCCAGGATCACGGCCCCGACGGCAGAAAATGACCGGAGCGCCCCCCAGAAAAAGGAATCGCCGATCGCCGCGTAAGGACCCATGAGCGCCTTTTTCAGATCCTCCGCCGACTCCAGTGTGCACGCCGTTTCCTCGATCCGGGCCACGGAACCGGTGATCGAAGAGGCGAGGTAGGGATGGGTGTTGAACATCTGCAAGTGTCTCGCAAGAAAAATCCCCATCTCCTTCCGGTCCTTCCGCTGTTTAGCGATCAGCGGGAACATCGCAAAGGCAAAGCCCAGGTTCTGCATCCTCCGGAAGTTGAAGGAAACCTGAATGGTCAGTGAGCGTATAAAAATGCTGAACAGCGTCGATCTTTTCATCAGAACCGCCATGACCGGGTCCGCCACCCGTTGATGGCGTTGCCTAACATGAATGGCCCGTGAAAGTCAATCTATTCGCCGCCCAAGAAGCAGCCGTTTTTTTCGCGATTTCGGCGAGATATGATGGGAACGCTTTGGATTTCGAGTACGTCAAACGGTTGTAATAAATATAATTTCCATCGCAGCAGCCATCTGCATTTTTTCCTTGACATCCATTTTATATTCTGATAGCAAGGCACGCCTTTACGGAAAGGGAATGACCGACCTGACTTGGCCATGAAGATGGTTTTGGAAGCGGGTCGGTTTTTTTGAATTCAACCAGTCGACCACGGAAGAGAGAACAAAGAGGAGAGAACCATGATTTGTCAGACGATCAAAAACGGCATCGAGTGCGGCTTCATGACGAAGAAAGGCTGCGGATTCAATGGGGGCAGTTGCAATGCCATCATCGACAAGTGCGAGGGATGCGGCAAGGTCATCGAATGCGCGACGGGAAAGTACTGCCGTGTTTATCCGGACCCGGCAGGAAAGTGGCGTACCGGCAAATGCCCAACGGCCACCCATTTGAAGCTCGAGGTCAAGGAAACGACGCAGAAGGTCAACCCGCTGAAGGCATCCAAACGGGCAAACAAGAAATAGCGGCGGGATACGCTGCTTTTCGCTCACCATGAAAAGGCCGATCGGAACCGGAGGGTTTCCATCGGCCTT
>MNZQ01000127.1 GCA_001873745.1 Syntrophaceae bacterium CG2_30_58_14 | reverse complement strand
GGACAGCGCCCTATTATTTCCGGAAATAATAGGGCGCTGTCCCTATTTATCTCCCTATTTATCTACAGATCCCCCTTTCCGACGTCCGGATGAAATCGAGGAACTGCCGAACCTCGGGCAGATCCTCGACCTCCTCTTCGACCTTCCGGATGGCGGCGGCAAGGAGCAGACGGGAACGGAAAACGATCCGGTAGGCCGCCTTGAGGGCCGCGATCGTCTCTTCGGGGAATCCTCGCCGTTTCAGACCGATCAGGTTCAGACCGAAGAGTTTTGCGAAGTTGCCGGAGGCCATGACGAAGGGGGGGATGTCCTTGGTTACCGCCGAGGCGCCGCCGATGATGCAGTGGGCGCCGATCCGGGTGAACTGATGAACCCCCGTCAGGCCGCCGATGATCGCGTGATCCTCCACGTGGATGTGGCCCGCGAGGTTCGCCGCATTGGCCATGACGATGTGGTCCCCTAATTTGCAGTTGTGGGCGACATGACAGTAGGCCATCAGCAGGTTATGGTCGCCGATCATCGTGACGCCGATGTCGTGGACGGTGGACCGGTTGATCGTGACGTACTCCCGGATCGTGTTGTGGCTGCCGATGACGACCCGCGTCTCCTCTCCCCGGAATTTCAGATCCTGGGGCGCGCCGCCGATCGAGGCAAACGGGGAGATCCGGTTCTCTTCGCCGATGTCGGTATGGGTTTCGATGACCACATGGGGGCCGATTTTCGTGTTCTTCCCGATATGGACGTCGGGGCCGATGATGCTGTACGGCCCGACATCGACCCCGTCCGCAAGCGTCGCGTCCGGGGAGATGATTGCCGTGGGGTGGATGTTCATCACTTCTCCTTTGTCCCTTTTTCCTCCAGGGCCGCTACCCGGCGCTGAAGGGCGGCAAGCGCTTCGCGCATCTCCGGGAGTTTCGGGAGGCAGGCCTCCATTCTCAGCCACTCCCGATGGGGCATGTGAGGCGTTCCGCCGACGATCTGTCCCGGTGGGACGTCCTTGTGGATCCCGGTCCGGGCGGCCGCCATGACGTGATCCCCGATCCGGATGTGGCCGACGATCCCGGCCTGGCCGCCGATCACGACCCCCTTTCCCAACTGTGCGCTTCCCGAGATGCCGACCTGGGCGACGATCACGGAATAGGCCCCGATCACAACATTGTGGGCGATCTGGACGAGGTTGTCGATCTTCACCCCCCTCTGGATCCAGGTCCGTCCGATGGTCCCGCGGTCGATCGTCGTATTGGCGCCGATCTCCACGTCGTCGTCGATCTGGACGTGGCCGACCTGCGGGATCTTCCGGTTTTCCTGACCGGGAAGGGCGAAACCGAAGCCGTCGCCGCCGATGACGACCCCGGCATGGAGAACAACCCGTCGGCCGATCCGGCACCGCCGATAGACGGTGACGCCGGGATAGAGTATGGAGGCCTCGCCGACGGAGGCGTCGCAGCCGATAAAGACCCCCGGGTAGAGCACAGCCTTTTTCTCGACGCGCGCCCCGCGGCAGACGTGGACGCCGGGATAGACCACGGCCTCCGGTGAAACGTCGGCCTCCGCTTCGATGTTTGCATTTTTATGGATCCCCGCCGGCTCTTCCTCTTCGGGGTAATAGAGATCGAGAAGCCGGCCCAGGGCGGCGTAGGGATCCGCAACCGTCAGCAGGGTTTTTCCCGCGCAGGCGGTTCCCGGGGCCACCAGGATCGCACTGGCGTCGGTGGTCTCCATCCGTTTCCGGTATTTCGGGTTCGCGACGAAGGTCAGATCCCCGGGGCCGGCCTCATCGATTCCCCGGATTTGTTCGATCACGACCCCGCCGTCGCCGCTGACGCTGCCGTCCAGAAACGCGGCGATCTCGTTCAATGTCTTCTTCAACTTATTATCACTTCTTCGGCTTGTATGTCTTGTTGAATTCGTCAATGACCCGTTTCGTCAGGTCATTTTCCTTCGAGTAATAGGCGAGCGGGATCGCGCTGATATCCACGATCATGCTGTATTTTTCTCTTTCGCCGATGGCCTTGACGATCTTCAGGATCTCGGGGATCATCTTCTTCGAGAGATCCTGGTCCTTGGCCTGGAGCTCCTCGTTGGAATCCTTGACCATGATCTGGTAGTCCCGGAATTTCTTCTGGTAGGCGAGCTCTTTCTCCTTCATGGCCTCTTCCTTGAGGAGCGGCCGCTGTTTTTCGAGCTCATCCTTGAGTTTTTTCAACTCGGCTTCCTTCTCCTGGATGGCCGCCTTGTCCTTTTCGAAGGCCTTCTTGAAATCCTCGGCCGCCCTCTTGCCGGCGCTGGAGGTCAGCATGATCTCCCGGACATCCACAAACCCCGTTTTTTCCGCCGCCGCGGCCAGGGATCCTGACAAAACCAGGGACAGAACCGCCATTCCCACAACGAACAAACCGTATCTTTTCATTTACCCATTCCCCTTTCGTATATTACTCGTTACTCAATGACATTGACTCGTTACTATTCACTATTCACATATCCACGATCACTCTCTTGTCACATGAACATCCCGATCGAGAATTCCCACCGGCTGGCGGCCTCCTCTTCCTTCCGGTCGAGGACGTAGCCCCACTCCAGACGGAGCGGTCCGATCGGCGAATACCAGCGGATGCCGATCCCCGCGGTTCTCCGCATATCGCCGAAATTATAGCCGCTTTCCCATGCATTGCCGGTGTCGAAGAAGAGGACCCCCTTCATCCCGGCGTTCTTGATCAGCGGGAAGATGTAATCGAAGTTGAAGTTCAGCATCGTGAGCCCCCCGATGACGTCCCCCGTCGCGGGATCCTTCGGTCCCACCTCCCGGAGTCCCCGCAGCGAATTGATCCCCCCCAGATAGTACCTTTCAAAGACCGGCACCTCTTTCCCCTCGTTGCCGCGGATCGCGCCCATCCGTCCGCGGGCGCCGATGACCGTGTCCAGCGGAAGGGGGAAGAACCAGGCGGAGGTCGCCCCGTACCGGGTATAGCTGACATCGCCCAGGAGGGGGCCGCCGGTGTATTCCATCGAGGCGCTGTTCTTCGATCCGGTGGAGGGAAACATCACATCATTCGTCGAGTCCCGCGTCAGCGTGAAGGTGACGCCGCTGCTCATCGTCTGCCCCGCCTGCTTCTTGATGTAGTAGGAGGCGGCGTCCTTGATGTCCTTCACATTGTCCTGCGACAGGCGGTAGCCGACATAGCCGGTCACGTACGGCCAGATGGGGTAGCCGAAGGTGCTGCCGAAGCCCTTGGAGTCGAGGTTGTAGGAGTCGTATTCGCGGTAGAGGTTCCAGATGTCGAATTTGCTCCAGAGGGGCATGTCGAAAAGCCAGGGCTCCGTGAAGGAGATGTCGTAGAGGGTGGAGCGGGAACCAAGGCTCGCCTTGAGGCTCAGGGTCTGGCCGCGTCCGAAAAGGTTCTGCTGGGAGACCTGGGCCGAAACGACCGCATGGTCCAGGGCGCTGTAGCCGGCGCCAAGGCTGAAGATCCCCGTCGGTTTTTCCTTGACGCGGATGTTCACGTCCGTCAGGGTCTCATCGGGCCCCTTCTCGCTCTGGAAATCGATCTCCTCAAAATAGCGCAACTGGTTCAGGGCCATGTAACTGTTCTTGAGCTTGGTCCGGCTGTAGAGATCGCCCTCGACCACGGAGAGCTGCCGGCGGATCACCTTGTCCCGCGTTTTGCTGTTGCCGGTGATATTGATCCGGTTGAAATAGACCAGCTTCCCCTTTTTGATTTCGTAGGTCACATCGACGGTCAGGGTTTTCTCCTGCGGTTCGGTGCGGGGAACGACGTCGGCGCTTGCGTAGCCCTCGTCGTTGCACGCCTGGGTCAGGTAATCCATGTCCTTCATGATTGCTTCGCGGTCGTAGAAGTCCTTCTTCCGGATCTGAAGCTTTGCGAGCAGCTCCATCCTCGGGGTTGCGAGTTCGTCGCCGGCGATCGCGACCTTGCCGACGCGGAACTGTTTCCCCTCCGAGACCGGAATCTTGATGCGGATCCCATCGCGGTCGTAGGTGACGACCGGTTCGCCGATCTGGGCGTTGATGAAGCCGTTGTTCAGGTAGAAGGCGTTCAGTTTGCCCACGTCCTGTTTGAGCTGGTCCTTTTTAAGGAGGCCGGAGTCGGTGAAAAAGTGGAAGATGCCCCATTCGTTGGTGGTCATCATGTTCTTCAGTTCCTTCGTGGTGAAGGTCCGGTTGCCCTCGAAGCTGATGCCGCGGATAAAGAGCTTCTCGTTTTCAATAATCGTGACGACGACGTGGACGTCCCGTTCGCCTCCCTTTTCGATGGCGTAACGGATCTCGGCGTTGTAGAACCCCTTGCCGTCATAGAGGGCCTTGATCTTTTCCATGTCGGCCTTGAGCTTTTCGGGGTTGACGGTCTGCCGGTTGCGGACGCTCATCGCGCCTTCGATGTCGTCCCGCTTCACCGCCTTGTTGCCCTGGATCCGGATCTCGGTGATCAGCGGTTTTTCTTCCACAACGAAAGTGATCGCCTTCCCCTCGGCAACCTCAGCCACCTCCGCGGTGACGTCATCGAAATAACCCATTTTATAGATGGCCTTGATGTCGGCGGAAAGATCCGCATCGGTAAAGATGTTGCCGGGTGCGCTCTTTAGAACCTGTTGGATGGCGCTGGCTTCGATCTTGCGGTTGCCCTTGAATGCGATGCTGGCGATCCTCTCATCGGCGCCGATCCTAAGGAGGATGTCCATCCGGAGCTGGGTCAGAATGGCGCCCAGATTCTCCCGGCCGCGGCCCTGAACGAACACCCCCGGCAGGACCTTCTCCTCGCTAAGATCGATCAGCCTAACATCGACGCTGATCCGGTCTCCGAATTCGGAAACGCTTCCCGAAACGGCATAGAGGGCGCCGGCCTTTTTCCCCACCTCGATGACCAGGGCGTCGTTGATCCGTTTCCCTTCCGTACCGGCGTCGATCCGTTCCCGCCCCACCAGACGGATGTTTTTCGATTTCTGCAGTTCCGTTGCGACTCCCCGATAGAGGAGCTCCTGGAGTTCGGCGGCCCGCTGCAGGGAGGTGCTGTGGACCTCAAACGGGAAGAGAGCAACTTGCTTGATGTTTTCTGCTGCCGTCCCCGGAAGGGGTCCGAGGAGAATCATGATCAGAAACGTTGCGATGCATGCAAAAAACAGCTTTTTATTCACGGGTAAACATCCTTCCGTCGCGCAGACCGATGTGATGGGACATCCGATCGGCGAGTGATGGGTTGTGCGTGACCACGATCAGCGTGATCCGTTTGGCCCGGTTCAACAAAATCAGCATGTCTTCTATCCTTTTTCCGGTTTCCGTGTCAAGGTTTCCGGTGGGTTCATCCGCGAGGAGGATCTCCGGTTCGAGGATGAGCGCCCGGGCGAGGGCCACCCGTTGCTGTTCCCCTCCGGAAAGCTCTCCCGGTTTATGGGTCATCCGGTCGCTTAAGCCCACCTCGCCGAGAATGGCCTCCGCGCGCCGTTTGGATTCGCGTTTCGACATCCGCTGGATCAGGGCGGGCATCATCGCGTTTTCCAAAGCGGTGAATTCGGGCAGAAGGTTGTGAAACTGGAAGACGAAGCCGATCTTCCGGTTCCGGAAGGCGGCAAGCCGCTTCTCCGGCCAGGTGAAGACATCGACGCCATCGAAGAGCACGGCGCCGGAGGTCGGATGATCGAGCGTGCCGATAATGTGGATCAGCGTGCTCTTCCCCGCGCCGGAGACCCCGACGACGGCCAGCGATTGCCCGTCGGCAATCTCGAAATCGAGCCCTTTGAGGACCTCGATCCGATGACCGTCCTTGATGAAGGTTTTCTGAAGGCTCTTGATTTGAATCATAAAAAAATGTGAGGCGGGAGATGTGAGGCGTTAAAAACCTCCTTGCCCCTCACCCCTTGCCCCTTTCTCCTCTGTCCTCATTCATAGCGCAGCGCCTCCGCCGGGTCGAGGCGCGACGCCCGCCAGGAGGGGTAGATCGTCGAAAGAAAGCTGATCAGAAGCGTTCCCAGGATGATGATCCCGACATCGCCGTAGTTGACCTGCGAGGGGAGCTCGCTCAGATAATAGACGTCGCCCGGGAGGATCTTGAAGCCGAAGAGCTTCTCCACAAAACGGGAGAGGGCCTCCAGGTTGAAGGCGACCGCCAGTCCCGCGAGACAGCCGAGGAAGGTCCCGATCGCTCCCACGACGAGCCCCTGAAAGATGAAGATCTTCATGATCCCGGCCCTCGTGGCGCCCATCGTCTTCAGAATCGCGATATCCTTGTTCTTTTCCATCACGATCATGATCAGCGCGCTGATGATGTTGAAGGCCGCGACGAGGACGATCAGCGAGAGGATGATGAACATGACCCGCTTTTCCAGTTTCAGCGCCGAGAAGAGGTTCCGGTTCATCTCCATCCAGTTTCGGCCCCAGTAGGGGAACCCCAGTTTCTTCTCGATCTGCTTTGCGATCCGATCGGCCCGGTAGATGTCGTCCACCCGGATCTCGATCCCGGTGACTAAGTCTCCCATGTTCAGGAACTCCTGACAGTTCTTGAGCGAAATGTAGGCTAAGGTCGAGTCGTACTCGAAGAACCCGGATTCGAAGATGCCGACCACGAGGAAGGACTTCATCCGCGGAACCATGCCCATCGGCGTGCTGACCCCGGAGGGGGAGACGACGTGGACCGTTTCAAAGAGAAAAACCCCGAGGTTCTTTGCCAGCTCCCGACCGATGAGGATTCCGGGAACGCCGGATAACTCCGGTTTAAGCCCCGGGATCTTCCGCTCTCCCTCCCCGAGGTAGTCGAGCTTCCCCTCCCGGATTTTACCCAGGTTGATCACCTTCATGGCATTTTCCAACGAGAGACCGCGGAGGATGATGCCGGTGACGCTGCTGCCGTTTTTCAGCATTGCCTGGCTGTAGATGAAGGGGGTGGCGGCGACCACGCCGGGGACTTGGGCGACCTCCCGCATGACCCGGGGATGGTTCCGCAGCGCGCCGCCGTGTTCCATCAGGATGATGTGGGAATTGATTCCCAGGATCTTGTTGCGCAGGTCGGTCTCGAAGCCGTTCATGACCGCCAGTACGATGATCAACGCCGCGACGCCAAGAAAGATCCCGGCGATCGAGATAAAGGTGATGATGGAAACGAATACCTGTTTCCGTCTCGCCCTCAGGTAGCGCAGGCTGATGAACAATTCATAGGAGGTCATCGAGGAATGCTCTCGTTTGTCATGGGGACACCTTGCTGCAAGGTGTCCCCAGCCGTCCTTGTCCGGAGAAGCGGAAAGAGGATCACGTCCCTAATCGATGCGGAGTCGGTCAAGAGCATGACGATCCGGTCGATCCCGATCCCCTCGCCCGCTGTCGGCGGCATCCCGCACTCAAGGGCGCCGATGTAATCCTCATCCATCTCATGGGCCTCCAGATCGCCGGCCTCCCTTTCCCGGATCTGCATCTCGAACCTCCCGCGCTGGTCAACGGGGTCGTTCAGCTCGGAGAAGGCGTTCGCGATCTCCTTCCCGCAGATATAGAGTTCGAAGCGGTCGGTCAGCGAGGGCTCCTCCGCGTTTCTGCGGGAGAGGGGCGAGACGTCGACGGGGTAATGGGTGACGAAAGTCGGCTGAATGAGGTTCGGCTCCACCGTTTCATCGAAGATCGCCATCAGCACCTTGCCCGGCGGGTCGCTCTCTTTCACCTCGATTCCGAGCTTCCGGGCATGGTCGGCCATTCTGCCGGCGTCGTCGAGGAGGGCGGTTTCCACATCGCCGATCTCCACAATGGCATCGCGGACCGTGAGCCGCCGCCAGGGTGGGGTCAGATCGATCTCCTTTCCCTGATAGCGGAACTTGGGTGCATCGAAGAGCTCCCGGACGATATGGACGAAAAGTTCCTCCGTCATGGCCATCAGGTCTTCGTAGGTGGCATAAGCCTGATAGAACTCCATCATCGTGAATTCGGGGTTGTGGAAGGCGGAGATCCCTTCGTTCCGGAAGTTCCGGTTGATCTCGAAGACCCGTTCCAGGCCTCCGGTGATCAGGCGCTTCAGGTAGAGCTCGGGGGCGATCCTTAGAAAGAGGTTCATCCCGAGGGCGTTGTGAAAGGTCTTGAAGGGGCGCGCGACGGCGCCGCCGGCCCGCGGTTGCATCATCGGGGTTTCCACCTCCAGGAAGTCCCTCTCCTCCATGAATCGGCGGATCAGGCTGATGATCCGGCTCCGCTGCTGAAACACCTTGCGGACCTCGGGGTTCACAATCAGGTCGAGGTGGCGCTGGCGGTAGCGGATCTCTACGTCCGTCAGGCCGTGCCACTTTTCGGGCAGCGGCCGAAGCGATTTGGAGAGCAGCCGGAGGCCGTTCTCCTCCACGTCGATCGTCAGCTCCCCGGTCCGGGTCTTGAGGACCCGTCCGGCGACCCAAATGATATCGCCGATATCGAGCCGTTTGAACAGCGAAAAAGCCTTCTCCCCCAGTTGGTTCTTCCGGAGGAAGGCCTGGAGACGCCCCTTGCGGTCCTGGATGCTGATGAAGGCGCCCTTGCCGAAGTCGCGGACGGCCATCAGGCGGCCCGCCAGCGTGAAGCGCTCCGTGATCGTTTCCAGCTCTTCGGGGGCCATCGGTCCGAATCGTTCGCGCACCGAGGCCGTCGTATCCCCGACCCGGGCGTCGTTGGGATAGAGGTCGATCCCGTCGGCCTTCAGGGAGTCGATCTTTTCTCTGCGTTTTTTCAGAAGTTCACTCTCTTCTTCCATAAATCCTCTGCGTGGTTTCGTTTTGTTATAAAGTGGATTTGACTATATTTTTTTTCCGCATTAGTCAAGCACGAATTGAACCGCCGCCGGCCGTGGATGCAGGCGAAAGTCGCTGTCTTCTTTGGCGCCCCGCAGCCTCATGATAAAATACCGAGAGGGTGGGGGGATGGGGGGCCAACTTTCGTGTTGCAGCCGGCGGATGACTTGTGTATGATCGACCCATCATAACGTTTCAGGAAAAGGAGGAGAAGATGATCAACAAGGCGATCCTGGTAGGCAGGCTGGGGAAAGATCCGGAGGTGAGGTACACGGCGGATGGGGCGATGGTGACCAATTTCAATCTGGCGACGGATGAGCAGTGGAAGGATAAGAGCGGTGAGAAGGTGCAGAAGACCGAGTGGCACAAGATCGTCGCCTTCGGGAAACTGGCCGAGATTTGCGGAAAATACTTAGTCAAAGGGAAGCTGGTTTATTTAGAGGGGCGCATTCAGACCAGGGCCTGGGACGACAAGGAGGGCGTCAAGCGCTATACCACCGAGATCGTTGCATCCAACATGCAGATGCTCGACTCGAAGGGCCAGAAGGGCGCAGATGCATCGTCGGGAGAACCCCCGCTTCCCCATCCCGGTGTGGATGGGCCTCTTCCTGAGGAGGACGTTCCCTTTTAGACGACTTCAGGGCTTCTTTTCGTCGGACTTCTTCTCGGCGCCCGGCGTGATATCGATTTCGTTCGGCTCATGGCTGGCTTTCTTGAAATTCTTAATGCCGCGGCCAAGCGCGCTGCCGATCTCGGGGAGTTTTCCGGCGCCGAAGACGATCAGGATGATCACCAGGATGACCAGCAATTCAGGCATGCCTATTCCAAACATATTCTTCCACCCGCTTTCTTTACTTTTTATATAGCCAATTATAGATGATCTCCCGTTCCTTGTCAAACCGGAACTTCTTTTAGGGCGTCTTTCGGTCGGATACCTTCTCCGGCAGACGCATGTGGATCACCTGTCCCGGCTTCCCCAGGCTTCCCAGAGGCTTCCCCTGGAAGGTGAGATTGAGTCCCCCCGCATTGCCGATGTCTAACTGAAAATAATCGGAGGCCATCCGCTCGATTTTGTCTCCCGGCTTGAGGAGGGCCTCGTAGGCGGGGTCCCGGTCTTCGGTGATCCGGATCCATGCCCGTTCACGGGCCTCGATGACCAGACGGTATCTCTCTCCTGCAGCAGCCGGCGGTTGAGTGGCCTCGCCCGGGGAAGGCGTAACCGATCCCGCCGTTGTTGCCTGAGCGGATGAAGTCGGAGTCGCTGCCGTTGGTGCAGGCTCGGGTATGACCGGCGCCGGGGAAGGCGAGTCAACGACCGGCGGAGG
The DNA here is from genome assembly GCA_001873745.1 of Syntrophaceae bacterium CG2_30_58_14. Taxonomy (GTDB): domain Bacteria; phylum Desulfobacterota; class Syntrophia; order Syntrophales; family UBA5619; genus UBA5619. The sequence continues at coordinate 4,063 of MNZQ01000127.1, read as the reverse complement.
TGATACCGGTTTTCCGGCCCGATCATAGAGGAAAAGGGCCGAGACGAGGGCGCCAGCGATGATCACGGCGGCAAGGCTTGCGAAGAGGAACCGATTACGCCCGCCGGTTTCCGGCCAGGGTTTCCGAATCTCCGTCTCCTTGACGGTTGGTTTCAGGCTTTCCAGATACTTTTCATAGCGGTTGATGATCGGCTCTTCGTCGATTCCCACCGTCCGGGCGTATTTTCGGATGAAATTTCTCGCATAAACGGGAGGCGGGAGGCGATTGAACTCGCCGTTCTCCACGGCTGTGAGGTAGATGAGACCGACCCTTGTCGTTTCAAAGATATCCGGCAGGGATAGCCTGCGGGCCTCCCGCAGGGCCTTCAAATTCGGGACGCTCTCCTGCGGAGGTGATGCACTCTCCGTTGCCGGAATGTCCATTATCTCGTCCATTGCATTCGATCCTCATCTAAACCACGGATAACGCTAACACCATTTCAGCGGCGGCGCAACAGAAAGATGGAGGATTTACGGCAGCGGGGCGCGGGGCGGGACAGTTTATGCTGGATATTTATCCCCTTTTGTGCTGGTATGGCCGCCGCGAGAGCTTGAAAATCTACCCTCATTGTCATTTCCGCGAAAGTTGGAATTCAGAACCACTTGAAAGAACTGGATTCCTCCGTATCAGGTACGGGACAGGCTGCATGTCAAGCACGGAATGACAAAACAGGGCAAAATCGACTTTTTACAAGAGAGGTAATTGCAAAGCGTTTTGTCATGCCCGAATGCTCTTATCGGGCGTCCATGATTTCATGCAGTTACAAGCTGGATTCCCGCCCAGAAACGTCGCGGGAATGACAGAATTGGGAGTTTTGCAATGAGCTCAAGAGCGTAAAGGATGACAACGGATGACGATGGATGCTTGCAGAACATTGATTGAGGCGATGGCCCGCGAGGCGGGGGCTCTCCTGCTGGAGCGGCTCCATGACCGGCATACCGTCCAATACAAGGGGGAGATCAACCTGGTTACGGAGGCGGATCGCCTCTCCGAAGCGCTGATCGTGGAGCGGATACGCCGGGAATTCCCCGGGCACGACATCCTGACGGAAGAGTCCCCGGAAACCGCAAACGGCTCCGGTTTCCGCTGGATCATCGATCCACTCGACGGGACGACGAATTACGCCCACGGCTATCCGGTTTTCTCAGTCTCCATTGCGCTGGAAGTAAAAGGCGTGATCAGGCTCGGCGCCGTCTATAACCCGATGCTCGACGAGCTCTTTACGGCGGATAAGGGGGCAGGCGCCTTCCTGAACGGCCGGCGTCTGAATGTATCCCGGACGGAGAGACTTTCCCGCAGTCTGCTGGCGACCGGTTTCCCGTACGATATCCGCGAGGACCGGAACAACAACATCAATTACTTCAAGGTGATGATTTTGAGCGCCCAGGCGGTCCGGCGGACGGGTTCGGCTGCGCTGGATCTGGCCTATATCGCGGCGGGCCGGTTCGACGGTTTCTGGGAGCTGAAACTCATGCCCTGGGACACCGCGGCCGGCTGGCTCCTCGTCGAAGAAGCCGGGGGGTGCGTGACCGACCTCCGCGGCGACCCATATCAGCTCCATTCCCCAAATATCCTTGCCTCCAACGGCCTCATTCATGCCGAAATGGCAAGCATCCTCGCCGGCACCGATCCCCTCTATGAGAGCGTTCATGAGTAAGTTCAAAAAACATAAAATCAAGGGGTACGAAAGCCCCAAGTTGCTCGCGACGCAAGTCCTCGAGGAGAAAACGGCGGCCGATCTTGACCGGCAGAATTACCGTCGCGCCAAGGAATGGCTGAAAGAGCTCTGCAAACGTAATAAAGAGCTCTACCAGCCCCGGCTCATCGCTTGCTACCAGGGCCTTGCCCAGCAGATGCTGGGGAAAGGTCAACTTCCTGAGGCGAAAACCGTGTTCGAGCAGATACGGCTGTTGACGGGCCGCCCCGTCAACGGACGGTTAGAGGCGCAAAGCCTGACTGTTGCTGATGATTATAGCGCCGCTGCGTCAGTAAGTGTCAGACAGTATGGAGAAGAAGGAGGAGGAACCCTGACGGCGGCGGAAGGGAAGTCCTTGGCCGACGCCCTCGTGATCGCTTTCGAGGATATCCCGGAGCTGCAGGAAAACCATCCGGATCTGCACAGAGAGTTGCTCGCCGTCCGCACCGCCCTGGTGCATCTGAGCGCCGAGCGTTTTGCCGATGCGCAAAATGAGTTGAAAGCGATCGGCCGGCGCTCCATCTTCGCCGACTGGCGGCTTTTCATCAAAGGACTATGCGCGTTTTATGCCGGGGATGACGCCAAGGCCCGGGAGGCGCTGCAACCCTTTGGCAAGGATTCCCTTCTTTTCAGGGCCGCCCGGCCTTTCATCCATATCATCAACGATGGGGCGACACCCCTTTCCAAAGATGAGGTCAAGGAACCCCTGCTGATGGATATTTGCAGGATCCTCAACCGACCGGAACTGGATCACGTCCTCCCGCGGGCCGAATACCTCTGGCGCATGGGGCGCCATGCTGATTCCTTTGAGCATGTATCCAGGATGTTGAGCGATTTTCCGACGAACGAGCCGGGTTTGCTCCGCACCCTGTCGAGATTCTATTTCCAGGCGCTCTTCCATATGAGTTCCAACCAGGGGGATAAATATTTTCGCGACCTCCATTACATCCTGAAAAAAAGGCGGAACAACGACGTCGCCAATCTCCTTTATGCCCGTAGCAGGAACCTTTTTTTTGAAACCGATCAAGGATTCAGCGACCCAGATTTATTGCGGATGTGGGAAGAATTCCTCATCTGCCATCAACGCGTCGCGGGAGAGAGCAGTCGGCTCCGCGCCCTCGTCTATGCCCATCTGGGAGATCTGTTTGGGAACACCTTGGGCGACGATGATGCCTGCGAATCGTGGTTTGACCGCAGAAGAAAGAAAGGTACGACAAGAAACTTTCGCTTGGCGGAGGAGGCTTATGAAAAAAGCCTTGCCCTTTATCCGACAGACAAGGAGATCCACCTGAAGCTGCTGGCCCTCTATGAACAAGGCGACATCAACACGAGGCGAAACAGGAAGTTAGACGAAATCAGCAGGTTGTTCCCGGACGATAAAGACGTTCTGGCAAAAAACGGCAATTACTGCATCGAGAGAAAGGCATATCTCAAGGGAATTGAATACTTGAAAATGGCCGTGGCCCTCGATCCCCTGGCGCGGATCAACAGGGAAGCCCTCGGCGTCGCCTATATCAAGGCGTCCCTGCATTTTGCCAGGCAGAAAAAGAGCCCGCGTTATCGGGAATTCATGAAGGAAGCTGTAGAGATGGGAGAGGCGGACCTCACGAATATGACCCTGGGGCGGCCCTATCTGCGGGTGCGTCAGGCGATTTTCGAATGGATCGGCGGCTGGGAAAAGGAAGGGAACCTGCTCCTTGCCGAGGCGATGGAAAATGGCAACGAGGACGGTCGATTATCCTATTTTGCCTACCTGATCAGCAGAGCGTACGAAGCCCCGCTCCCTCTCATTTCCCAACGGGAAAATGCCATCAAGACGATCTTTGCGGCGCCGGCGCCGGCCGTTGTTGCAGCCCTTACGGAGGTTATTCAATACGTGAGGCTTATTGTCCCGGATAAAGGGTGGCTGGACAAAGAGTTCAAGCGGCTGAATGCCTGCGCCCTGAAGGCGGCCAATCAGCCCTGCACCCACCAGGATGCGGAAAAGATTGTTCATTACGCCTTTAATGAGCGATGGCCGGACCGGGCGCTCATCCACCGATACGTTAAAAAGATGCTCAACCTGGACCCCAAGTCGCCCCTCTTTCTCTACTTCCAGTATCTGTACGACAAAAGCGCGCATCTTTTTCAGCGGCCTCCCACGGAAAAGGATCTGCAAAGGCTGAGGGACATTCAGGCCCTTGCGGTTGAAAGGAATGAACGCCTGCTGATCAATCTGCTGGGCAAGGAGATAAGGCAGGTCGAGGAATTCCTGTCATCATCTGATGATGACGACTATGATGCTGATGAAAAAGACGACGATGAAGATGACGATGAAGATGACGATG
>MNZQ01000054.1:14063-25950 GCA_001873745.1 Syntrophaceae bacterium CG2_30_58_14 | reverse complement strand
TCAAAAAGACGCGGATTCGGCGGATACCACTTGCCGCAGACCCGGCAAGGTCGCTTTTTGTGTTTATGCCTTTTTCCCATCGTTTCCTCCGTCGGTTGACTTTAAGAAAACAATGGCAGCTTTTCTTGCCGCTGGGTAATAAAAGTTGATGGGTCTCTTTAGCCGGTGTGGAAAAAAGATAAAGTAACGATCAGGTGGGTCCGTTTATCGGTGCTGGGTGGGTCCATACTTCATCGGCGGTGACATCCCAAAGCACCCATTGACGCCAATTGTTTTCCCGAATTGTTCATGTTGATTTGTGATAGTTTTTTTGGCCATCTCCATTCTGATTTCCTGCACTGGTATCTTTTTCATTTTCTAATCTCCTCCAATAATACTTTTAATACTTTCAGGCTGGATTCCCCTTAGCTTCAACCGTAGCCTCCTCCGGTTGCTGGTGTATTGATCCGAAAACCACCCCCAACGTAATCAACCACGGCCCCCTAAAAAACAGAAATCTCGGTAATACTAACTATGGCCCCCCCCTTGACACACATTCTTGTTCCCCTCCCGTTTCACCTATCTCAAATCATTCATCACAAAAGAGGTTTAATGATAAACATAGCGATGATAGACAACGGCCCCGACGAAGAGAAACAGAAAGAACCCCACGCCGAAACTGATCATGGACAACCCGAAGGTAAGCTCCACCGCCTGGGGATACAGTTCGGCCAGTTCGAGCCCGGCGGCCGGGATGATCAACTGGGAAACGGGCGGGATGAACCAGCCGAAATTGGCATGGGCCGGCGTGATGCCCTTGTGGCTGAAAACGCGGAGCATGATCCCGAAAGGGAAAATCCAGAAAGGAAAGGACCAGAGGAATGACCGCCGTCCCCATGACCGCAGCAAACCAGGCCGGATTGAAGCTTTTTGCAATCTGCGTGAATTTCATGAATATTAAACCTCCCAACGTATCATTTCAAATCTGAAGCAGCTTCAGAAGCGTCAATCCGTGAGGATCGGAGGGCGCCCTCATGACCCTGATGAACTCCTTCATGGCATTCTCTAATATTTCCGACATGGAATATAGCGATCGCCGAAACTTCTGTCAAGAAATAATTTCATTATCTCATATAAGATCAATAATAAAGGGATATTCTCCAACCTTTCCTTCGTGCATTTATATCTCCTCTCTTGAATATATTACAAGACGCCGCTACCGGGGGCGATAAACAGGCCGTCCAGGTTTATGCGGCGGAAGCCTCCCTGCATACCGGCGATTATATTGCATCGGAAAAATCCGCCAGGATGTTCATATAGTTGATATAGGCGTGGTAAGGCGACTCATAGGGGTTGAAATACTTGTGGACATCCCCGTCGGCAAACCACTTGGTGCACATGTAATAGAAATGGTCGGAGGTCTGAAGTCTCCGCCAGATGTCAAGAATCCCGGCATTTTTTGTTTTTCTGACTTTTCGCTCCATGCCATATAAGGCGTGAATAGCGTCATTCTGCAGGGGGTTTCCGATCCAGGCCGTCAGATCACGCTCGACGTCCGCCCAGGACACAGGATTCGGCACATCAAGCGGCGCCGCCGGATTATGATCCCGGGCGACTTCCATCGGCGTCTGAAATCTGAACTCCGGGTGTTTCAGGACTTCGCCCGGAAATGCCCGCAGGAATTCTAATATGCCCGTATCCGCCCACTGGTGCTCGCCGAATGTTTCGTAATCCATGAAGAGATTGATCGTCTGGCCGGCGGCATCGGTCTGGTGGATCCAATGGGCGAACTTGTCCGCCGTGAGGGGGTATTCGGGCCACTGCCGGTTTGAGAACCTGAAGGCAATATCATCGGACAGCCGGTAATTTCTGAGGAGGAGCTTCAGTTTCGCGCACCCGGCTGGCTGATAGACACGGTTGGGACTCCGCCATCCCAGGATATGGTCCGCGCCCTCGGCAAGGATCGCTGTGTAGTGCATCTTCTCGATGACCCTCGCCAGGTCGTTGTTGTAAATCAGTTCCGTATTCCGGAAGGTTTGGGGCGTCTGACCGAAGAGGGCTTTGATCTTCTTTCTATGAAGCTCCACCTGCTCCCTGAACTCCCGCATGGAATAGAGAAAGGCCAAAGAGTGGTAATAGGTTTCGCTCAGAAACTCCACGCATCCGGTATCGGCGAGACGCTTGAAGCTGTCGAGAACCTCCGGATTGAACCTCTCCAACTGTTCGAGCATAACGCCCGTGATCGAGAAAGAAATCCTGAAATTTCCTCCGTATTTCCGGATCAGATCGAGCATGATCAGGTTCGTCGGCAGATAACATTTCTCCGCTACCTTGTTCAGGATCTGTCTGTTCTTTTCCTCATCCTCGTACGAGAGCCCCTGTTTGATGTCAAAGACGGTAAAATGCCTGTGGCGCAGCGGCTGATGAACCTGAAAATAACAGCATACCGAAGGCATCTCCCCTCCTCCCTATCCACAGACCCTGCGATAAACCGACAGGATTTTTTCCGCGGCCGCGTTCCAGTGAATGTTCTTCAGTTCTTCCCGCGATCTGGCCGTCATCTCCATCACCAGAGCCGGATGCCTGAGCGCCCCGATCATCTTGTCTGCCAGTTCATTGACGTCCCAGAAATTCACTTTCAATGCGTGGTGGAGGATCTCGGAGACCCCCGACTGTTTGGATATAATGACCGGAACATCATAGAGCATGGCTTCCAGGGGCGATATCCCGAAGGGTTCGGAAACGCTCGGCATGACATAGAGGTCGCTCATGGCATAGATTCGCTCCACCTCGTCGCCCTTGAGGAAGCCGGCAAAATGAAAGTAACGGCCCATTCTCAACTGGGCCACCCTTTCGATCATCCGGGGCATCATGTCCCCGGCGCCGGCCATGACGAAGGTCACGTTCGGAATCTTCTCCAATACCCTCGCCGCCGCCTCGATGAAGTAGTCGGGACCTTTTTGAAACGTGATCCTTCCCAGGAAGAGAACAATCTTTTCACCGGGCCGTTTCTCAATGCGGCAGCGTATGCGCCCCTCGCTCCGTGAGACGGCATTGTGAACGACCGTCACCTTGTCAGGGTTGATGCCGTAACGGTTCACGATGGTGTCCTTCGTGTAATGACTCACGCTGATGATATGATCCGCATTCTCAAGCCCGTAACGCTCAACATCGTAAACCTGACGATTGATGTTCTCGCCGCTCCGGTCGAATTCAAGGGAGTGGACATGATAGATATAGGGCCTTCCGCTCGCCCGCCGGGCCTCGATCCCTGCATGGACCGTCATCCAATCATGTCCGTGGATCACATCGAAGCTCTCTTCCCCTGCAAGAACGCCTGCCGCCCGGCCATAATTGATCACTTCCCGAAAGAGATCCGAACCATATTCGCCGGAGAGTTCCTATATACTGTGGCCCGGCTTCTGATCTGCCAAAATCCCCCGTGACAAGGGGGCGGTCCCTGGCCGGACCATTGAGTATGGCCTCAGGTTAGATTCAATTTCCCTGAATTTCACGGCCTTTGTGAAGATTTTCGCTGCGGAATCGTCGCTCAAAGGGACTTCCGATGCCGATACCAGGTTCACATGGGATGCAAGATGTTCTTCTTTTATTTTCGGCAGCACAAAAATGATTTCCTCGCCAAGCCGGGTCAGTCCCTTGGTGATGCCAAAACAGGCCGTTCCAAGTCCGCCGCTGATATGGGGAGGAAATTCCCAGCCAAACATGAGAACTCGCATAAGTTCGCACCTCTCTGACTATAAGGACGGGTCGTTGAGCAAACTCAAGAGCCTGTCCGATATCTCCTGCCCAATCAAATCAGCAAAATCCGCGCCAGCAGCGCCAATCGGCTCTTTTTGTAGTTTTTATCCTGATATTCAGGCGTTACAAAAAGTGGCGCGAGGGACTCCTCCGGCAAGGGGGAGGAGTCGTGAAACTGTTTCAGGCCGGCGTTTCGATGATGAAACTAAAGGCGAGGCAAGAGCCGTCACGGCTCCCGGTGGATGCCGTGTTTTTGGATCTTCCGCCAGAGGGTGGTGCGGCTGACGCCGAGCTGACGGGCCGTGTTCACCCGGTTGCCGCCCTGCTCCTTCAGGGTCTCCCGGATGAGGTTTCTCTCCGAGGCAGCCAAAGGAGAGTCCGGAACAGCCGGCAGACCGGAATCACGGTTCGTCTTTTCGAGAAAATCGTAGGGGAGGTGCTTTTCTTCGATCAAGGTTCCCCGGCACAGGACATAGGCGTGCTCCAGGATGTTCTCCAGTTCCCGGATGTTCCCCGGAAAGGGATAGTTCATCAGGCGGGCCAGCACATCGGCGGAGACGCCGGAGAGCTGTTTTCCCTTGTGCGCGCTGAAGCGGCTGAGGCAGTTCTCCACCAGCAGCGGGATATCCTCCCGGCGCTCGCACAGGGGAGGAAGATCGATCTTGATGATATTGAGGCGGTAGAAGAGATCCTCGCGGAAGTCCCCTTTTTGCACCAGCGCGGGCACATTCTTGTTCGAGGCCGCGATGACGCGGACGTCCACCGTGACGGGGGCGACACCGCCCAGGGGCACGAAGGTTTGATCCTCGAGGACCCGGAGCAGCTTGACCTGCAGCGCGGGGGAGGCGTCGCCGATCTCATCGAGGAAAATCGTCCCCCCATCGGCGGCGGCGAAACGCCCCGGCTTGTCCTTCTTGGCGTCCGTAAAGGCCCCCCGGACATACCCGAAGAGCTCCGATTCGAGGAGTGTGTCGGGCATGGCGCCGCAGTTCACCTTCACGAACGGCCGGTCTTTCCGGGGACTGAAATCATGAACGGCCCGGGCGAGAAGCCCCTTGCCTGAGCCGCTGGGTCCCTGGATCAACAGATGGCTGTCGCTCTCGGCGATGTCCGGCAGGATCTCGAAGATCTCCTGCATCCGCGGATTCTTGCTGATCATGTCGCCGAGGCGGTACCCCCCGGCGATGGTCTTGCGCAGCGCCTCCATCGCCGAGAGATCCCGGAAGATCTCCACGGCCCCGATGATATCGCCACGGGTGTTCCGGATCAGCGCCGTGGTCACACTGATCGGGATCTCCTTTCCCGTTCGACTGATGATGACGGCGGGATGATTGTAAACCGGTTCCCCCGTCTTGAGCGTCCTCTCCAGGGGACAATTGGTCTGGCAGGTGCTGGAGCGGAGGATGTCGAAGCAGAACTGGTTGACCGCCTCCGCGAAGGTGAAACCCGTAATTTCCTCCGCGGCCCGGTTGAAGAAGGTATTGATCCGGCGCTCGAGATCCACCGTGAAGACGCCGTCCGTCATGCTCTCCAGGATCGCGCAGCAGGGAAGGCTGTCGCCTCCGATTTTGCAAGAGGACAATCCCTGAGCGGACACATCATTCTTCTTGCGGTTCTTTCCGATCATTGTTACCCCCGGTCATCGCGGTCCTCCGGATCAGGCTTCGTCCGTTCCCGCACCGGAACGATCGACTTCCCAATCAGCTTCCATCTCCTGAAAAGGCATGAACGCGTCGCACCGCGTCATCACCCTCTTCCGGCATTTTCAAAAGCCTCAGCCGGTTTGCAACGGGAAGCGTTATCATGATCTTGAAAAATTCGCACGTTTCATTTCGTTAGCATTCTCTGATGGAAATATACTGAGTGGCGCCATGCATGTCAATGGGAAATTATATTACCATCTATATTATCGTTTATATATGTTTATTTAGTAATTACGCAAATAATTACTATCATTGTAATTTGATCAATCAATTGATTATCTGATATATTGTGCTTGAATTATCTTGACACGGAATCTGCGTTTGACTATAGTTTACCCGAGAAAAGCCCGACTGAAAGCAGTTCTGTGCGGACGAAACACAGCGCAATATCTTCCAGCACAGCGCCCTGAGCGATTTCATCTGTTCGTATCCGCCGCGGGCGCAGCGCATGGACCTATCCACGATAGACGAGCCAACTGAGCATACGGGACCCGTGATGAAGACAGAAAAAAGAAAACTGGCCATTTGGATGACGATGGAAGCTATTGAAGTCATAGGGCTGAAGCGAATAGTGCTCGATCGCGATGTCGCGGAGGCGGTGGGCTTCTTTCATGCCGTGATTGCGCCGCAAGTGTTCGCTACGGCAGAACGTTTCGGGATTCATCGGGTGGACGTCGAGGAGACAGAGGATGGACGCTTACCTGGATAACGCGGCGACGAGCTGGCCTAAACCGGAGTCGGTTTATCGCGCCGTGAGCCGCTTCATGCGTCTGGTGGGCGCGACCCCCGGTCGTAGCGGCCACCGGCGGGAGGAGGAGGCCGCCCGGATCTGCGACAGTGCGCGGGGGTCACTGGCGCAGCTCTTCAACGCGCCTTCCCCGGACGGCGTGATCTTCACGCTGAACGCGACCCAGGCCATCAACATGGCGCTCAAAGGGATTCTAAAACCGGGAGACCATGTGATCACGTCGTCCATTGAACACAACGCCATGTGGCGCCCGCTCAAGGCGCTGGAGCGCAACGGGGTGGCAATGACCGCCGTCCCCTGCGCGGCGGACGGCACGCTTGCCCCCGCGGATGTGGAGGCGGCCATCCGACCGGCCACGCGGATGATCGCCCTGCAGCACGCCTCCAACGTCCTGGGGACAATCCTGCCCATCGCCGAGATCGGGCGGATCGCCGGCGCCCACGACATTCTTTACCTGGTTGATGCGGCGCAAACGGCCGGCGCGTATCCGATTGACATGGCGGCGATGCGTATCGACCTGCTTGCTTTTGCCGGCCACAAGGGACTCTACGGGCCCCACGGCACCGGGGGGCTGGTTGTCCGTCCCGGCGTTGTGCTGGAGACATGGATTGAAGGCGGCTCTGGCGCGAAATCGGAACTGGAGACCATGCCGGAGGAGCTTCCACTGCGCCTGGAGGCAGGCACGCAGAACGCTGCCGGCATCGCCGGACTGCTGGCCGGGGCGCGCTTTATACTGAAAACCGGGGTCTTGCGCATCCGCGAACACGAGATGGCGCTAACTGCCTTGTTGATCGCGGCGTTGCGGGATGTGCCGGGCTTGACGGTGCTGGGACCGGCCGACATGGACCGCCGCACGGCGGTCGTCTCCGTGGTGGTAAATGGGTACGTGCCCGACCAACTGGCTGCGGTGCTGGATCAGGTATTCGCGGTTATGACGCGAGCCGGGCTGCACTGCGCGCCCCAGGCCCATCGCACAGCCGGCACGTTGGATCAAGGCGGCGCACTGCGTTTCAGCCCCGGCTTTTTCAACACGGCGGACGAAATCCGTGCCGCGGCCGAGGCGTTGGGAAGCATCGTGATCCGATAGACCTCGAAACCTGAGGGGAATAAGGCGGCGATGGCAAAAGATAACATCGAAAGGACTATGATCGTCCTGGAAGAAACTGAGGTGCGAGAGGCGCTCGACCTTACCCGCCGCAACGAACCGCAGGAGATATTCCGGTTCGTCACGCAGGTTATCGCCAAGAAAGTCGAATCTGCTCTGCGCAGACGGTGTGCATAGCGGGCGCGCAAAACGTCTCCCCCTTTGCCTGAAGGGAGCAAGGCGATATCGCAAAAGGGATATTCGATGGAAACCGATTTACTCCTGACAACCTTCCCCGTCCTGACCGAGTTTCAACGGGCGTTAACGGTGCAAAACGCCATCGGCGCCGCCTGCGAGCGTATAGACCCGACCCCGGCGCTTTCCCTGGTTGCCGTCCCGGCGCTCGTCATGAGCAGGGAGGAGCGCGCCACGTTGGAGTCAGCGGCCCCTGATATCACTTTCTCGGGATGGGTCGATTACCAAATTGCGAACGCAACCATGCCGGACGGACCGGCGCCGGAAGAGACGGAACAGAGCGGGTGTTTCCGGCGTGCCGCGATTATGGTGCTCGGCCCCTGTGTCGCTGATTACAAAAAGATCCGGCTCATCGCTCACATGGAGGGGGACTTGGGCCCGCTCCTCCCCTATCTGAACGCGGTGCTGCCCCAGGCGTCCTACACGCCGAAGGCAGAGACGCTGACCTTCATGGACGGCTACCGCATGATCGCACTTTACCCGAAACGCATCACGATTGCCAAGGCGGACGAGATTGTGGACGCCTGGCTGACGCTGGAACGGATTCGCTTCCTTGCCGAGCAAACCTGGCGTGACCGGGACCGGATCGCGCCTTCCTTTGAGACGCGGAAAAAGCCGCCCGCGCTGGAAATTTTCAAACGCCTGCCCGGAACCAATTGCGGCCGGTGCGGGGAGCCTACCTGCCTCGCCTTTGCCATGCATGTCTGGACAGGAGAAATCTCCGCGAGCCGTTGTCTGCCGGTCTTTGAGGAAGGCGGGAAGTTCTCTCGGCTACGAGAGCCATTGCTCGAAATATGCGCCGGCATGGGGATCACGGGCGTCGATCGTAAATAGACGGAGGATGATGAAAGACAGGGTGGTTTATATGAAAATCCCCCCATCCCCCCTTTGACAAAGGGGGATGGGGATTTTCATGCTTCGTTGTGCCCGTGCTGGGCATGGGAGGTTATTACGTTTTCACGGAAAGAAACCAGGATACGGGGAATTTTCAGGAGGTTGCCATGCTTGATCAGGCGGTCGTAACGTTTACGTTCAACGAATATATAAAAATAAAAAGAATCGTCCTCGACAGAGATGCGCAGGGCGCCCTCGATTTTATGAAGATGATCGACAAGCGGTGTGAACATATCATCACCCGGCAGGGCAGTATGAAAAATGCGATAGACGCCTGAGAACGAGATCGGCGCCGTACGATTTTGCTTGACAATGTGTTGGTTAGTTGGCATAAACGCCAACAATGCATGGTCGAAGGGACAAGCAATCATGATAACCTTCTCCGAAGCGGAATTAAGGGTAAAAATCATCAAGGCAATGGCCCATCCGGTGCGTTTGATGGTCATTGAATTTCTCAGGGGTGGAGAACGCCCCTTCTCGGCAATATTCAGTTTATTTCAACTCGATAAATCCACAATTTCCAAGCATCTGCTCGTCTTGAAAGAAGCAGGAATCGTTTCATCACGGAAAACTGGAACTGAAACGATATATAAGCTCGAAGTGCCGTGTGTGGCGGACTTCTTTAATTGCGCCACCGTCGTTATCGAGAACAACGTAAAAAAGCAAATGAAGTGCCTTTGCCGATAATTTTTTTCATTATATGTTGGTTGGTTTGCCAACCAGCCACCAAGGCTGAAGGATTCACAAGGTATGGTCAACGGGTATTCAAAAAGGATTCCCTTACAGACACGATAGGCGAGGGCGGGAGAAAAAATGGCAGATTTCTGGAGTGGGAAAACCCCCTGCTGGGATTTTTTAGGGTGCACGGAACAGGTTTACACCCGTTGCGCAGCCCATCAAAACAGGGAGCGCCCTTGCTGGGAGGTTGCCGGGACTGAGTGCAGGAAGATACTCAATTTCGAATGGGAATGTCGGGATTGCAAGGTCTGCAAGGCCTACTGCCATCGTGTTCAATAAAAGGGATGATCTCTGTTAGTGCTGTGGAAATGATTCATAAAAAATGGCGAGGTTCATATGAAGAGGTCGCCTTGTTTTCAAGATGTTAGCGTTTCCAGGTGGAAACGGACCCATTAAACGGAGGAGGTTTTATATGAAGAGGTTGTTATTGGTTTTCATGCTGTTGATCCTGGCAGGCGTCGTGGTCGCAGGCGGCACATCGTCCGTGACATTGGCACAGGCGGCCCAACGTGCGGGGCTTGCCACGATTTCGGGAAACGTGAAAGATGTCAAGGGCGTCGGCGTGAAGGGGGCCACCGTAACCGTCGAGGGCCAGAGCGCGAAGGCAACCACGGATTCGTCCGGGTCCTTCAAATTAACCGGCGTGGCTCCCGGCGCGGTGTACCTTTATGTGAAAACGCCTTCCGCGGCCTACTTGGACGGCGAGACGCTGAAGGCCATCCCCGTTAAGGGCAGCGCCAAGGTCTTCGGTGTGGCGATAACCCTCTCGGGTCGCCCCGGCGCCAAAGCCGCCTATGTTGGAATGAAGAATTGCACCGGGTGTCACGACGAAAAAATGTTTAAGTCGCTTGACGGCGCCCCGCATGCGGCTGCGCACTCGCGCTTCGTCACCGAGGGGACAAGTCACATGGTTTACAAGAACAAGTGGCCGGAACCGAACGGCAAATACCTGCCCAGGGATCCCAAGGGCAAGCTGCTCACGGTGCAGGACCCCCTAGACGGCAAGGGCATGGTCAATGTAGTTCTATGTACAAAAGGCGACGAACCCGGCCGCGAGTATCTCTTCAAGTTCTACCCCGACCAGAAAGAGGGCATCTCTCTGACCGAGGTCGATCTCGATTGTTCGGATAAGCCTGCAGGCGCCGTCTGGATTCCGGTTGCCGCCACGATCGGCGGCGAGGGCAACTGGGGCGAGGGATACACCGACCCAAACCACAAGATCGCCGACCGCACCCCCAACTTTGGCGAGGGGAAGCAGCGCTACATGGCAAGGATTCAAGATGTGCCCTATCTCAATAAATGGAGGAAAGACAACAACATATCGCGGGAAGGGCAGAAACAGGACTACGTCCCCTTCATGCCGGTGTACATGGTACAGGATGGCACTCCCGAGGGTTCGAAGGTGCTGGCGAAAGGCGAGGTCGGCGCCCCGATGTTCTGGCAGAAGTCCCCGACTGATTGGGCTAAGCCCGATAACACCCTCTCTCGAAACTGCGCCGCGTGCCACGCCACCGGTCTGACGATCGAAACCAAGGACTTCCCTGGGTTCAAAGCCGTCGTGACTTCCTGGGACTACAAGGATCTGAATATAACCTGCGAGAGTTGCCACGGCCCGGGCTCGGAGCACGCCAAGACATCCGACAAGACGAAGATCATCGCGCCCAAGTATCTGACGGCAAAGGCGGGCAATGAGCTCTGCGGGCAATGCCATGGTTCCCACGATGGAAAGAGCGAGAATCCGATGGGGATCTTCAAGCCACCCTATAACGCGAAATACAAGGATACCCTTGGCCACGGGTTCTTCGTCCCGGGCGTGTACGATCTCGCGACGTTCTATTTCAACTTCGACAAAGCCAGAGTCGACCGCGGGAGTAACTGGAAGGAAGGGACGTTCATGACCTGGCCCGACCAGACCCACGGGACTGCTCACTCCATGGAGATTTCCGAGTTAAACCGTTCAGTCCATGCCAACAACTCATCCGAAAAGCTCACCTGCGCTACATGCCACGACTCCCACACCCTGGATGCGGGACCGGCGTCGCTGAAAGTTGGCGGCTATGATTTCGCAAACGCGGCCTATGGGAACAACACCCTGTGTCTGGCGTGCCATGCCGCAAGCGGCCCGTTCAAGAATATTTCCAAGACCGATGTGGCGGCGCTCCAACTAGACGCGGGCCGTAAGGTCACGAAGGACGGGGCCGCCGTCACGGTGAAACCCGCAGACACCGCCTTGGCCCGCAACCGGGTCGCCCGGGCCGTGGCCAAACACATGCAAGTGGGCGCCGGGATGGGCGGAGCTCTCTATACGCCGGACGATCCGAAGATGCCGGTGGGAAACTGTACGGCGTGTCATATGCCGAAAACCGGCAAGTTACAAGATGTCAGCGTCGATGCCGAGTACCACCTGGACTTCGACATGAATGGGAAGAGCGCCGTGGCCGAGGGCAACGTGGCGTCTCACGTCTTCGACATCGTCTGGCCAGGCCAGAGTGCGATCCTCAAGAACCCCGACCCATCGAAAGGTCACGACTATGACATTATGCCGAATTCGTGCAGCAAGTGTCATGCATTTGCCCGGACCAGCGGCGACTTGGATTAAGGTTCTCTTTTCTATACCCTCTCGTCAGGGCACTGTTTGTCAGCGCCAAGGACAGAAGGACGGTAGTCCGGGGTAACCTGTTCACTGAACTACCCCGCCGCAAGCGGCGGGGTAGTTACTCTACGAGA
>MNZQ01000054.1:0-14046 GCA_001873745.1 Syntrophaceae bacterium CG2_30_58_14 | reverse complement strand
CGGGGATCGCCAACAGCTCGTTCCTGACATCGATGAAATCGATTCCCGGCGGCACGGCGTCCAGAAGCGAATTGACCGCCTGTCGGACGATCTTTTAGATTTCGCGGGCAATGACGATGCAGGTCGCCAGCAAGAGGATAGGATCGACAAGGCGCCCGCCGAAGAAGGTGATCAGCAGGGCGCCGGCAATCACCCCGAGATCCCGCCGTTGATCACCCTGGCGAAGATCGGGTTTTTCAGCGACGCGGGCTGTTCGTGATGGTGGTTGTGGTTGTGTTCCATGGAATTCAACCGATCAAAAAGGGGCTGCCGATGAAATAGATCCCCAGCAGGCCGATGACGACCCCGGCGCTCTTCCGGAACCAGCCCCCCGATCCGATCCAGGTTTCGCTCTCCGTCAGGCGGCGAACCGCCGCGGTCGAACTGCCGGCGATCATGATGGGGAGACAGTGGCCCAGGGCGAAGAGCAGGATCAGCAGAACCCCGGTCAGGACCTTCTGTTGGACCGTGATGATCGCCAGGATCGGCGCGATGAAGCCGAACGTGCAGGAGCCGGAGAGGACCCCGTAGGCCAGCCCCAAGAGGAACGCGCCGCGAAGCCCTTTGACGTTCAGCCGGTGCAGCCGGCTGCCGGAGAGGTTGCACTTCTCCACCCCGAGCATCCCCAGGGCGACCCAGATCAGAACGAGACCGACAACGATCTGCCAGTAACCGCCCACATCCCCGAGCATCCGACCCAAGAGCGCGCAGACGACGCCGATCGCGGCGATCGTGATGAAGAGCCCCGCGGTAAAAAGGATGGCGTAATGGGCGGCCTGCCTCGGCTTCAGAGCCTGATCCTGTCCGGCCACGTAGGCCACGACCAGCGGGATGGAGGCCAGATGGCAGGGGCTGAGCAGAACACTGACCATCCCCCACAGGAAACAGCCCAGCGCTGCCAGGTAGGTCGCGCCGGTGATCCAATCGTTGATGGTGAGAAAAAATTCCGTCAGCATGGTTATCCCTTCAATTTCACGCCCATATCCTTAAACCGGCGGACGATCTCCTCCTCACTCAGGAACCCCTCGTGCCGATAGACTTCCTTGCCCTTTTTATCGAAGAAGATCTGCGTGGGGATGGCCCGGATGCCGAAGCGTCTGGCCGGCGTCTGGTCCTTCCAGACATCGAGGAAAACCACGGCCGCCTTCCCGGCATACCGTTTTTCCAACTTCGCCAGGATCGGCGCCATCATTTTGCAGGGAATGCACTCTCCGGCGCCCAGATCGACCAGCGTGACCATCCCTTTGACGGGAACTTCAGCCGCGGCGGCGAAGAGAGTCGCCGGCGGTGTGAACAGGGACAGGAGCGAAAGGCCATAGAGAATGACTGCAATCTTAAAGCGATTTGGTTTCAAAGTATTTCCTCTTGAACTTCAACGCGACGTTGACCAGGCTGATCAATACGGGAACCTCCACCAGCGGGCCGATCACCGCCGCGAACGCCGCCCCGTGGTTGATCCCGAAGACGCCGACGGCCACCGCGATGGCCAGCTCAAAATTGTTGCTGGCGGCGGTAAAGGAAAGTGTCGCCGATTTGCCATAATCGGCCCCCGCCTTCGCGCTCATCCAGAAGCTCAGCAGGAACATCACGATAAAGTAGATCAAGAGCGGAACAGCAATCAGGACGACGTCGCCGGGCTGCTCGATGATCTTTTTACCCTGCATCGAAAACATGACCACAATCGTAAACAGAAGCGCCACAAGGGTAATGGGGGAGATCCGGGGGATGAACTTTTCATGGTACCACTCTTTCCCGCGCAGCTTCACCAGGACAAAACGGGTGATCATCCCGGCCAGGAACGGGATGCCCAGATAGATGAAGACGCTCTCGGCGATCTGCCCGATCGTAATCTGGACCACGGCCCCGGAAAGGCCGATGAGCGTCGGCAGGATGGTGATGAAGAGCCAGGCGTAAACGCTGTAGAAGAGAACCTGAAAGATCGCGTTGAAGGCGACCAGTCCCGCGCAGTACTCGCAATCGCCCTGGGCCAGATCGTTCCAGACGATCACCATCGCGATGCAGCGGGCCAGGCCGATCATGATCAGGCCGATCATGAACTCCGGCTGGTTGTGCAGAAACAGGACAGCCAGCAGAAACATCAGGATCGGCCCGATGATCCAGTTTTGAACCAGGCTCAGCCCCAGCACCTTGAAGTCGCGGAAGACATCGCCCAGCTCCTCGTACTTCACCTTGGCGAGCGGCGGATACATCATCAGAATCAGACCGGCGGCGATCGGGATGCTCGTCTGCGTCCCTTCGGGCCGAAGCGATCCGATCCAGTCGCCGATGCCCGGCGCGAAATAACCCAGCAGCACCCCAGTCGCCATCGCCAGAAAGATCCAAAGCGTCAGGTAGCGGTCCAGAAACGAGAGCTTCTTAACAATGCTTTCAGGCATATTGACCTCCGTTTTCTTCTGAAGTTGTTTCACTGCGCCACGCATTGGCCCCTTCCTCACCGAAACGGCACAGCGGTTGGACGGCGCCCGCTTTGGTCATGACGATCTGCCAGACCTGAATATGCCGGGCGCAAAAGGCCCCGGCGCAAGAGAGGAGATAATATTCCCACATCCGCTTGAAAGTTTCATCATACCTGCCGGCGAGTCTGGCCCATGCCTTTTGAAAGCGGTCGTTCCAGGCGAGGAGGGTTTTCTCGTAGTGTGGGAACAGATTGTGGATGTCCTCGATGACGAAGAGATTCTCCGCGGCCTTTGCGATCTGGGCGATGCTCGGCAGCATCCCGTTGGGGAAGATGTACCGGTTCATCCAGGGATCGCAGTTGACGCGCGAGACGTTCCCGCCAATCGTGTGGAGCAGAAAGATCCCCCCCTCCTTCAGACAGCGGTGGGCGACTTTCATAAACGTCCGGTAATTTTTCTTCCCGACATGTTCGAACATGCCGACGGAGACGATCTTGTCGAAGCTCCCCCGGATTTGCCGGTAATCCTCATGGAGGATTTTCACCGGCAGGTTTTCACAGGAGTTGCGGGCGAACCGGATTTGCTCCTCGGAGATGTTGACGGCCGTTACGGTGCAGCCGTACTGTTCGGCGGCATAGCGGGCAAATCCGCCCCAGCCGCAGCCGATATCCAGGACCCGATCCCCGGGCTGCAGAGCGATTTTCCGGCAGATGAGGTCGAGTTTTTTCCGCTGGGCTTCCGTCAGATCGTCCGTCCCCTGAAAGTAGCCGCAACTGTACTGGTTGTTCGGGTCCAGGAAGGAAAAAAAGAGATCGTTCCCGAGATCGTAGTGCCTCCGGGCGACAATCCCCGCCCGGGCCGGCGACTGGCGATTGAAGATCCGGGCGGAAAGGTAAAGCAGAAGCGTCCGGAGATTTCCTCTGATTTTATCCTCCAGGTTTCCCTTGAGTAGTCGGCAGATGAACTCATCGATCCGAAGGCAGTCCCACCAGCCTTCCATGTACGACTCCCCGAGCCCGAGACTTCCGTCTTTCAGGACGCGGGCGTAAAATCGCTCATCCCGCACTTGGATGTCCCAAAGCCCGGGTCCGTTGATTCGGACGCCGGTTTCAAGAAACAATTGTTCGATGATCTTTCTGTACTTTTGCATGATTCGCCTCCCGAACTGTTTTCCCCACCCAAATCGATCATGGTTTTGCGACGTTACATTCCGGTCTTGGGCCGGCTTCGGGCGCGCAGCCGCGCCATCAGCTCCTCGGCCCTTCTCTTCGCTTCGCGTTCGCCCTCATCGACCGGCTCCACCCACGGTTGCGTCACCTGCCAGGTGATCCGGTCGCCGAGAGGAGGTTCGGGATACGCCCCCGGATCGCCCAGTGTGTAACTGCGGAATGGCACCCTGTTCTCCTGATAACAGGACCAGACCGCTTTCCGGATCACGTCCGGATCCCCCTCGAATTGCAGGTCGATCAGGGAGATCTGTTTGCGAAAGCGCTCAATCGCCTCCTTCGGCAGATTGAACAGCGCGGCGTGAGACGCTTCCGTCCCCACAATCCGCTTTTTTTCATCGACGCCATGGAGGAAGAGCGCCTTCAATGCCTCGCCGGTCAGGTGACCCGCCGATTCCGGACCGCCCAGGATCAGGTAACGTACATTGGGGTTTGCAACCAGATTGCTGATCATCTTTTCGAAACCGATGTTGGGGGTCTGGATCGTCCCGGAAAGAGCAGCGCCGCTTTCCAAGCCCGCCCGTACGAGCGCCTGGATTTCAGGCGGGATTTTGTCTTCATCCTGATTCAGGATGATCGCCACCGCCACGGGTGAAAAATCGTTTCCCCGGAGATAACGCCCCTCCTCGGTTGGATAATCTGCATGTGGCTTTACCTTGAGCATAAATCGCCTCCCTGTCGCCTGTAAATTTTCATCCAAGACGCCGGTGCAACGGGTCATTCACTCGTGCATCAAGAAGTGTTTCATCCGTTCGGCTCATGCGTCTCCTTGACAAGCCAGGCCTGAATCTCCTCCTTTTTGGGGATCTTCCCCACGGACTTTACCTTGCCGTTCACGACCACCGCCGGCGTGCCGAAAACGCCGTATTTGGCGATCTTTATGATATCGCTGACCTTCTCGATATCCGCCGCGACACCCGCCTCGGCGACGGCCTCCCGAACCAGTTTCTCCACCTTCTGACAATTGACGCAACCGGGTCCCAAAATTTTGATTTCCATTGTTTTATCTCCTTTAATACGACGATTCACAAGCATAGGCGAGGACTTACAGACTCATTCCCCCGACGTTCGGGTCCTCTTCGCCTCAGTAAGTTTCCATAATCCAGGCCCGGATCTCGTCGCGGACCCGCCGGAAAACCGCAAGCACCTCCGCCTCCGTCCCCTTAGCCGCCGAAGGATCTGCGAACCCTTGATGGCGTTTCACGCCGCCTCCCGGAACGACCGGACAGGTTTCCTGCGCATGATCGCAGACGGTCACGATTTCATCGAACACCACACCCCGGAAGGCATCGAGACCTTTGGCGTGATGCTCCCGGATATCGATTCCGATCTCGATCATTGCCGCAACGGCCATGGGATGAACCCCGGTCGGCGCCGTGCCGGCGCTGGATACATCGTAAAGTTCCCCCCGGAGCGCCCGGAGCAACCCTTCGGCCATCTGCGACCGGGAAGCGTTGTGGGTGCAGACGAAGAGAACCCGTTTTTTCCGCTTATTCTCTGTTTCTATATTTTTTCCCATCATTCAAACTCCTTATACGACAAACCACCCGTAGGCCATCCCCGCCGCGGTGGAAAGAAGCACAACGATGGCGCAGTAGGCCAGGGTCTTTTTCAGGCCCATGATCCCCGTCAGTGTGAGCATGGCAGGGAGCGACAGCGCCGGACCTGCCAGCAGGAGCGACAGCGCCGGTCCCTTCCCCATCCCCGAACCGATCAGTCCCTGGAGGATCGGAACCTCGGTCAGCGTCGCAAAATACATGAGCGCCCCCGAAACCGAGGCGAAGAGGTTCGCCCAGAGGGAGTTTCCGCCCACGAGACTGACGATGTAATGCTCCGGGATCAGCGCTTCCTGCCCCGGACGCCCCAGGAGAAACCCAGCCACGAGGACCCCGGCCAGCAGAAGCGGGAAGATCTGCTTCATGAAGCCCCAGCTCGCCTGTACCCAGGAGGTTAGTTCTTCCTTGACGAACCAGGCTTTCAGCATCACTCCCAGGATGATAAGAAGCGCCCCGGTCACATACCACTTGGCGCCGAAGATGACTTTCCAGACGCCCGCGTCGTCGGCCGCCGGCTTCGCGAAGGCGGCAAAGACGAGGATCAGGACCATCGTCAGCATGTAAAGGGTATCCTGCCACAGCTTCCGACTCTTGCCGTCTTCGTCGGGCAGGTAGATCTGGCCGGCGGTCCGGTTCGCATCATCCTTCCGGAAGATGAAGGCCATCAGGAGTCCGGTGACGATGGAAAAAACTACGGCGCCAACCGCCCGGGCAAGACCGAGTTGCCAGCCCAGGACCTTGGCCGTGAGCACGATGGCCAACACATTGATCGCCGGGCCTGAATAGAGGAAGGCCGTCGCGGGGCCGATCCCGGCACCCCGCATGTAGATCCCCGCAAACAGGGGCAGGACCGTGCAGGAGCAGACGGCCAGCACTGTCCCGGAGACCGAGGCCACCGAATAAGAGAGAAATTTGTTTGCCTGAGCGCCGAAGTACTTCAGGACCGACGCCTGGGAAACGAAGACGGCGATCGCCCCGGCGATGAAAAAGGCGGGGATCAGGCAGGTCAGAACGTGCTGCCGGGCGTACTCCTGGAGCATCATAAAGGCCTCCAGTCCCGACCGGCGGATCACCTCGTGGTCCCAGGGAATGTAGTACGCGGCCAAGAATCCGGCCGCGATGATCAGCAATTTTGTTTTTTCTTTCATGATATCCGCTTCTTCTTTCTTCGGGGGGACTTCCTCTTTTTTTGACGTCGCGCGAATCTGTGCAGACGGCTACGATGGTCGTCTTACCATATGGCAATGCGGAAATATGAAGAATCACGCACGGGGGCGGCAGAGATCCTCCCGGCGGAGGCCCTCGCTCTTTTCGATCAGGTCGCGGATACCCGGATCGTCGGCGAGCCAGTGCATCAGGTTTCCCAGAAGGCTCGCGGCGTAAGGGCTGCGGCCGCCGTCGGCCAAGGAATAGTTCACCCAGAGTCCCTCCTTCTTCCGATCCACCAGACCCGCGCTTTCCAGGATCTTCAGATGCTTGGAGACGGTGGGTTGGGCAATCCCAAGCGCGGCCTGGACTTCGCAGACGCACATTGTCCTTTTCTGAAGCATCTTGACGAGCTTCACGCGGTTGGGATCGGAAAGCGCCTTCATGACTTTGATGAATTCCTTCATGGCTGATCTCCTTATATTACTTTGTGGCTATATAATGTCAAGACGGAACATTGTCAAGGAAATTTTTCAAAATAGTCCACCGGAGAATTTTTGCACGCAGGGATTTAACGTGAAAAAGGGGACAGATTTATTTTCTGGATGTACAAGAAAATAAATCCGTCCCCTAAAATTGCCAGCGACCCCATCCCCACCCTTACCCTCCTCTTGAAGGGGAGGGAAGTTTGGTGAAATTGGCTACTTCCGCGTGATGGTTCCTTCCCAGGTGCTGATCTTCTTCTCTTTCTTCTCCGCTTCACCGAACCAGCGGGAAGTCACGCACTTCGCTTCCGTGTAGAAGGCCACCCCATCCCGTCCCATTACATGAAGATCGCCGAGGAAGGAGTTCTTGTGGCCGGCGAAGGGGAAGTAGGAAATGGGTACCGGAATGCCCACGTTCACCCCCACCATCCCGCCATGGGTCCGCCTCACGAACTCCCGGGCATAATAGCCGTTCTGCGTGAAGATACAGGAGCCGTTGGCAAACCGGCTGCCGTTCATGATGGCCAGCCCTTCCTCAAAATCCCTCACCCGCTTGATGCAGGTCACGGGACCGAAGATCTCAAAGTCCCCGACGGACATTCCGGGTTTCACATGATCGAAAATCGTCGGACCGACGAAGTGGCCGTTTTCAAAGCCGGGCACGACGATGTTCCGACCGTCCAGAATCAGCTCGGCCCCCTCCTCGACACCCTTGTTGATCCAGTGGATGACGGATTCCTTGTGCTCGGCCGAGACGACGGGGCCCAGCTCCGTTTCCGGATGGTAGGCGCAGCCGATCTTCCTCTGCTGGGCATATTTGAGCAGGTAGCCGATGAATTCATCTGCGCAGGCATCCTCGACGCAGAGCGCCGGCAGGGCCATGCAGCGCATCCCCGCGCAGCCGAACGTCGAGTTGATGATCCCCAGGGCCGCTCTCTCCAGGGCCGCATCCCGCAGCACCAGACCATGGTTCTTCGCCTCGCAGAGCGCCTGGACACGCTTTCCGTTTGCCGCGGCGGTGGAGTAGATGTGGCGGCCCACTGCGGTGGAACCTACATAGGAGATACCCCGGACGTCGGGATGCTTCAACAGCAGCTCCGCCTCGTTGCGGCTGCAGGTCACGAGGTTGACGACCCCCTTGGGCAGCCCCGCCTCAATCAGCAGCTCCAGGACCTTCATTGAAGTCATCGGCGTCAGACTCGCCGACTTGAGGACGAAGGTGTTTCCCAGTGTGATGCACAGCGGGATCATCCAACCGAACGGGATCATCGCGGGAAAGTTGAAGGGGACGATCCCGGCAAAGACGCCGACGGGCTCCCGGTACATCACCGTGTCATGGCCGGTGGATACATTCATGAGCGCATCCCCCTGCATCAGGATCGGCGCCCCGCAGGCCATCTCCACCACCTCCATCGCCTTGATGATGTCCCCGCGCGCCTCCTCGATGTTCTTCCCGAGTTCCTTGGAAACCGACAACGTCAGCTCATCCAGATGGGCCTCGAGCAACGCTCGGAAGCGAAACATGACCTCCGTCCGCTGCTGAATGGGCTTAAAGGACCATTCCGGAAAGGCCGCCGCCGCCGCCACGGCGCTGGTAACCTCTTCCACCGTACAGCAGGGCGCCTCCGCCATCACCTCCCCTGTACTGGAGTTCGTCACCGGCATGTATTTCGTTGTCTTCGACTCACGCCACTCATTGTTCACACAATATCTCAATCGTCTTGGTCCACCCATTCCCATTTCTCCTTTCAACCGACATGATAAATTATTGGGAAACCTCACCGGGCCCCTTATATCATGGTTCGGCGGCCGCTTCACGGGGGATTTTTCCGAAAAAAAGACCCATCCCGTTGACCCATTTTGCAACGTTGGCGACCAGGCTCCAAGGGATGACGTTTTAAAAAAATAACTTGACATATTGTGTTTGGTGTACAATATCCCAAACCAATAGATGCATGAACCGTATGGATGGCGCATGCGGGAGTCTTGGCGACCAATCAGATTCTCCAAATTTACCTTTAGAAAGGAGTACTGGGATGAAGAAAAGATTAGTTTTACGAAGTGTTGTGCGAATGGCGCTACTCATCGGGGCCATCGGAATGCTGTCGCACGCCGTGGTGGGGTCGGGTTATGCCGCTGGGACAAATTACCCTGCGAAGCCGATCCCTTTCGTAGTGCCTTACGCGCCGGGCGGCGGAACGGACATCATGGTGCGCGTGATCGACAGGGTCGGCGCCCAACTCAAGGTTTTTCCCCGGCCGCTGGTGATCGAGAACAAGAGCGGAGGCAGCGGCGTGGTGGGCAAATCGTACGCCAAGTCCAAGCCTGCCGACGGTTACACGATCACTTGCGCGGATGACAGCAGCACCGTGGTCGATCTGTTCGGCAACGCACCCTGGCCCTACAACGACTTTACATACATCGCCAAGCTGAACCGGGATTACCAGATGATCGTGGTCCGCGCGGACTCTCCCTACAAGACGCTGAAGGATCTCGTAGCGGCAGCCAAAGCCCAGCCCAAGACCGTCAAGATCGCCGGCACCGGCGTTTCGCAGATCGATGTTCTTCACGTGGCCATGTTCGAAAAAGCCAGCGGGGTCAAGTTCAACTATATCGGCTTCGACAGCGGCGGTCAGGTCATCACCAACCTCTTGGGCGGCCACGTCGACGCCGCCATCGCCAATCCCGGCGAGGCTTACGAGCAGATGCGCGCCGGGAAGGTCCGGTCGCTCGGCGTCTCCTCCGAAAAACGCCTCGGTTTCGACTCCGCCGTATTCAAAGACGTTCCGACATGGAAAGAAGCCGGAGTCAACCTCTCGCTCTCTCAGTGGCGTGGCGTTGCAGGACCGAAAGGAATGGCCAAGGAGCAGGTGGACTGGCTGATCGACGCCTTGAAAAAGATCACCGAGAGCAAAGAGTGGCATGAGCAGTATCTCAACAAGTTTCTCCAGGTCGGCGTCTTCGTGGCGGGGGCCGACATGCAAAAGGAAGCTGAGGAAGAATACGCGGTTTACAAGACGATTATGGAAGGGGCCGGCCTTCTCAAGAAAAAATAATAACAAGTTTGGCAGGCGTGGGCGCCGGCTTGAATCCTCTGCGCCCACGCCGGACGGGGAGAAGGAAAGATGACAGAGAGAATAGCCGATACCATAAGCGGCCTGTTTTTGATTGCCGTTGCGCTCGTCGCCGGGGTCGCCGCGCAGTTCCTGCCGACCACCATTGCAAATGAGTTCGCAGGCCCCTCCTTCATGCCGACTTTGGTCTCGATGGCGCTGGGCATCTGCGGGGCCGGCATTGTTTTTCAGGCCCGCGCTTTACCCGGGACGCGGCGTATGCCCGGCTGGTCAGAGACCGATAGGGCGGGCGCGATCCGGATCGCCGTGGTGGCCCTGGCCATCGCCGCGTACAACCTGCTGCTTGAGCCACTGGGATATTTGATCGTTACCTTTGTTTTCCTCGTTTTTCTGCTCTGGTACCTGAAGGTGTCGTGGCTCTTAAACCTCACCATCAGTCTCGTCGCGACTGTCGGCACTTATGCGCTGTTTGTCATCTGGCTCAAGGTTGTGCTTCCGATGGGGCTCCTGGAGTTCTACTTCTAACCCGAAGTCCTGCCGCGAAAGAGGCAATGTCATTGACTTAAGCATATGACTCCCCTCTTTTTTAAAGGGGGGTTGGGGGAGATTTTACAGAATGCCAATAAAATCAATCTTGTATCCCCTTTAGAAAAGGGGGACTTGAAAGAGAATAATTCTTAAGTCAACGACATTGGCGAAACGGGTTCGCAACGGATTAAGGAGGGAATGCCCGCGAAATGGAAATCATTCAGAACGTTCTCCTCGGCTTCGGTGTTGCGCTGCAGCCGATCAATCTGCTCTACTGCTTTATCGGCTGCCTGGCCGGTACATTGATCGGCGTGCTGCCGGGCATCGGACCCGTGACCGGGGTTGCGATCCTGATCCCGATCACCTTCGGGATGGATCCCATCACCGCCACGATCATGCTGGCCGGCATTTACTACGGCGCCATGTACGGCGGTTCCACGACATCGATTCTGATCAACGTGCCGGGCGAATCCGCCTCGGTCATGACCGCGGTCGATGGTTACCAGATGGCCAAGCAGGGCCGGGCCGGCGCGGCCCTCGGCATGTCGGCCTTCGGCTCGTTTATCGGCGGTTCGGCCTCCGTCATCGGACTGATGGTGATTGCCCCCCCCGTCGCCAAACTTGCCCTCTCTTTCGGCCCTCCGGAGTATTTCGTCCTCATGCTGCTTGGACTGGCCACGCTGACCCGGCTGGCGGGCAAGAACCTTTTCAAGGGGTTAGGGATGGGATTTCTGGGAATGCTGATCGGAACGGTCGGTCTTGACCCGGTGGCCGGGGTCCAGCGGTTCACCTTTGGCCGGGCGGACCTGCTGGACGGCATCGGGTTTGTCTCCGTAGCCATGGGCCTTTTTGCGCTCGGCGAAATATTGATCAATATCGAGGGTTCGCCTGCGGAAAGGGTCTTTTCCACGCAGATCGGATCGCTGATGCCCACCAAGTCGGACTGGCTGGCCTGCAAATGGACGATCGTCCGCTCGACGATCATCGGTTTCCTCATCGGGTCCTTGCCGGGCGCCGGGGCGACGGTTTCGGCCTTCATGGCGTACGCCGCCGAAAAGAAGGCATCCAAAACGCCGGAGAGATTCGGACAGGGGGCGATCGAGGGCGTCTGCGCCGCTGAGACCGCAAACAACGCCGCGACCGGCGGCGCACTGGTTCCGCTCTTGACGCTGGGCATCCCCTCATCCGCAACGGTGGCCATCCTGATGGGCGCTCTGATGATGTACGGTTTGCGACCCGGCCCGCTCCTTTTGACGGAGAGACCCGATTTCTTCTGGGGCGTCGTCACCAGCATGTACATCGGCAACGTCATGCTGCTGGTCCTCAACCTTCCGCTGATCGGTCTGTGGATCAAAATACTCAAGGTCCCCTATCCGGTGCTCATTCCGATCATCCTTTTGTTCATATCGCTTGGGGCCTATACGGTGGGCGGGAGCTATGTGGACCTCTGGATCATGTTCGCATTCGGCATCCTGGGCTACCTCATGCGCAAGTTTGACTATCCGGCGGCGCCGCTGCTGCTGGCCCTTGTGCTGGGACCCATCATGGAGAAGAACCTGAAGCTCTCCCTGAAGATGTCTCAGGGGAGTATCGCGATCTTCTTCCAGCGACCGATCACGCTCATTTTGATCGCATTGATTGTCTTTTCTCTCGTCTGGCCGTTTCTGGTATCCCGGTTCTCAAAGGGGAAACAGGATCTCGAACTGCCGGTCGTGGATGAATGAAAAATGGCCGACAACGTCACGTATGAAATTCATCGTCAGAGCCTGTCGGAACAGGTGTACCATTATATCAAGCGCCTCATCCTCTCCGGGGAGATTCGGGGCGGCGAAAAAATCCCTGAAGAAAAGGTTGCCCAGCAGTTCGGGGTAAGTCGGACGCCGATCCGGGGGGCCTTGCACCGCCTGGAAGAATACGGTCTCATCCAGATCAAGCCCCGCTCCCATGCGGTGGTCGTCGCATTGGAACCCCAGGAGGCCGCCCCGCTCGCGATGATCCGATCGCAATTAGAAACCCTTGCGGTGAGCCTGTTGACGGATTGCGGCACGGAGCAGGATTTCAAAGAACTGGGGCTCCTGGCGCAGGAGTGCAATGCGTTGATTGCCGAAGGCGATATTGCCGCGGCTTTTGAGAAAGACAGTCTTTT
Organism: Syntrophaceae bacterium CG2_30_58_14; assembly: GCA_001873745.1. Taxonomy (GTDB): domain Bacteria; phylum Desulfobacterota; class Syntrophia; order Syntrophales; family UBA5619; genus UBA5619. Next base: position 1,429 of record MNZQ01000054.1, on the reverse strand, counting down.
GCATCTTGAAATTGCGCGGCGCGCCGGCAACCGTCATCTGTATGAAATTTGTGAAAAGTTAGACGCAAAGGTCCAACTGCTGAGGCTTGTTCTGCGGCTTCCTCTGGAAAAATTGAAATTGTATATCCAACACCATGACGAAATCATTAACGCAATGAAAAGACGGGATAAAGAGTCGGCCGTCGCGTTGATGAAGCATCATATCCTGAATCAGTTGGATGACTATGAAAAGGTGAAAAATCGTGAACCATAAAAAACCGACGATAGGCGTCCTGTTGGGAGATTCTTCCGGCATCGGCCCGGAAATCATTGCCAAGCTGATCAGCCGTCCGGAGATTTACGAACAGGCCAATGTGGTTATCGTTGGCGATTATCGCGTTTTCCGTATGGGGCAGAAGATTGCCGGCCTCTCCCAGCCTGTTACGATAACGGATCATCTGGACGCTGTTCCGTTCGAAATCGGCCGGCCTGTTTTTTACGACTATCCCACCATTTCCGACGGGGAGGTAACCTTGGGAAAGGTTAATCCCAAATCGGGGAAGGCAGTGATGGACACCTTCGCCTTCATGGTGGACCTGGCGCTGGCCAAAAAGATCGATGGGTTTGTATTTGCGCCTTTCAACAAAGAGGCGATGAGATTGGGGGGATCGCCCTATCACAGTGAACTGGACTTTTTCAAGGAAAAATTCAACCGGCCGAATATTCCCGGCGAAGTCAGCGTGCTGGACGACCTTTGGACGACTCGGGTCACCTCCCACGTCGGGATCAGTCAGGTCAGCGCCCTGATCACCCGGGAAAATGTCTGCAACACGATCTGTTTCATGGACGGCGTGCTGCGGACCTTTGGTATAAAAAACCCGCGACTGGCCGTCTCCGCCCTCATCCCCCTTGCCGGCGAAGGCGGAATGTTCGGCCCGGAAGAAAAAGAGGCCATCGCACCGGCCATTGAGATGGCCAGGAGGGAAGGCGTCAGCGCCGAAGGCCCCTTCCCGGCAGACACCATCTTTCTGCGCATCAAAAAGGGAAACTACCATGCCGTCGTCTCCATGTACCATGACCAGGGTCAAATCGCGACCAAGCTGCTGGGGTTTGACCGCGGGGTCACCGTGCATGGGGGCCTGCCGGTGGCGATCGCCACACCCGCTCAGGGTTCGGCGTTCGATATTGCGGGACAGGGAAAAGCCAATCCGGAGGGGATCACCCGCGCTTTTCTGATTGCCGGTCGCCTGGCGGCAAGGTTGAAGGCATAGCAACGCTCCGTCCAAAAGCCAAAGCGGCGAAACGCTCATGACGGCACACCGTCACAAGGGACAATGAAAATCTCCCCTAACCCCTCTTTGCCAAAGAGGGGAATAATAAAGTCCCCCTCTAACAAAGGGGGATTGAGGGGGATTTGGGGTGCATTTTCGAGTGAAAGGGGTTTGAAAAC
>MNZQ01000062.1 GCA_001873745.1 Syntrophaceae bacterium CG2_30_58_14 | reverse complement strand
CTGATTATTGGGTAAGCCGGCAAGACAAGAAATGGTTTTCACAGAATAAAGGTCGATTTTTACTGGTGGTTGAAACCCCGAATATGAAACTGACCTGGCCGGGTTTAAGAACAAAGCAATGTTGCCACGAGCACGCAGGTGAAATTTTTATAATCTACCTGGCCACCTGTGAACCATTAATAATTTTTTGTGACCAGGCAATGAATACAACATTTTAGAGGTGCATTTTCAGGTGAAAAGAGGATTGTCGCTGTTATGATCTCTGTGTTTGCGGGTCTTATCTTATTCGCAGACGGGTTAGCCGCGGAAAAGCCCCGCCTCGGGGTCCTGCGGTTCACGAATAACACCCATGCTTCATGGTGGTACGCCACGTCGGGAGAGGAATTACAGGACATGCTGATTGCCGAGTTGGTGAGCGCAAAGGCCTTTTCGGTGCTGGAAAGAAAAGAGCTTGATGCTGTGATCAGCGAACAAAAACTGGGTGCCTCTGGCCTGGTAAATAAGAAAACGGCTACGAAGATCGGGAACCTTACCGGTGCGAAATACCTTGTGGCCGCTACGGTCTCCTCCTTTGAAGAGGAAACGAGCGGCGACTCGGGAGGCGTCTCCTTCATGGGAGTCTCCGTGGGGGGTGAGAAAGGAAAAGCTTATATTGCCGTGGATCTCAAGGTCATTTCCGTGGAAACGGGAGAAATCGTTGATACGCGGACCGTCGAGGCGACGTCCCAATCGTCGGGTCTCGGTCTTGGGCTGAACATGCGTGGCTTTTCCGGAAATCTCGGGAAAAAGGCAAAAACCCCGACGGGAAAAGCCATCCGGGGCTGTATCGTGGAAAGCTCTCAGTACCTGGAATGTTCCCTCGTCAAGGGTAAGAACGACAGCTGCATGCAGGAATACAACCAGAAGGAAAGCAAGCGCCGGGAAAAGACCAAGGGATCCATTGAGCTTGAATAAAAACCCCAGCCATGCGGAAAGTGACCTCGCCTGTGATCTCAGGATTGCCTCTGAGAAAGCCAAGTTGAGGGAGGCTTACCCTTTTCTTCCTTCAATCGAAGGTAGCGGAGGGGTAGGGAGTGCCTCTCTTTGAAGACTTTCGGTTCCAACCTCCTGCCGTCAGTAGCAATGGTACAGGCTCCGTCCCTATCGGAGCCTGTACACCTTTGCACTTTTTTTATCCTCTCATGCCAGAGAAGGGGGGCAAGGACGTATTTTCCCACATCAAAATCACTATCAGGAAGCCACCGCCGTCTATAAACATCTTTCTACTCCCGGGAAACCGAACGAGTGTTGAGCTACCCTGTCCCACTGTCCCACGTCAATTGATGTGACCTCAAGATCATCATCGGCAGAGAAAGCATGGGCTTGTTGAAAATCCTTGCCCATTTCCAATAATTAGCTTATGTTTTTTATCGGCGGAAACTTAAACAAGAATTATTCATGAGGGAGTGAAGAAAATTGCATTTAATCAACCGTATTGAAATTGATCCGATGGTGTGTAACGGAAAGCCGGTAATTAGAGGAACCAGAATTCCCGTTTCGGTCATTTTAGAGCAGATTGCCGCAGGGGAGTCTTGGGCAAAATTACTTGCCGGGTATCCGGAATTGAAAGAAGAAGATATTCGGGCCGCTTTATTTTATGCCAGGAAAATCTCTTGATCACTCTGAAATAAGAGCTGCCAATGCCTGATAATTACCGAAAGATAGTAATATGTAAGGGCAACCCGGTGCGGTCGGGGACATGATGCGGAAGCCCGCAGGAATCGCATCGTGTCCCCGGAAGTATAATGCCTGGATCGGAGGGAGGCATTATGGGAGAGCAACTTTTTCTGGAGAGGTTTTTCTGGTTTGACGCCGAAGCGAAAAAAAATAACTTCCCCAATGCGTCAAACTTTTCCCGACAATTTGAATGCTCCGTCAAGACGGCCCAGCGTTCCATCGAGTTCTTCCGCTGCCGGCTGCATGCGCCCCTTGAATATGATCCCGCCCGGAGAGGCTTCTATTACGTTGATTCCACCTTCCAGCTTCCCGTCATGCGTCTCAATGAAAAGGAACTACTGTCGCTCCTCATATCGAAAAAACTGCTCAGCGACGCAGCCGCAGGCCCTCTGGGCGATGAGTTGGGATGTATTGCAGGGAAGCTCGGCACCGTGCTCTCAGAAAATGTGCCCCGGCACACCGATCCCGACCGGGCGTTTTCCTTTCGCTCCAGTGAATTCACCCCTGCCACCCCAATGTTGTTCGAGTGTATCAGCAATGCCCTTTTAATGTTCCGCCTGCTCACCTTCAATTACTACTCGCCGGCCGGTAATCGGACCACATCCAGAACAGTGGAACCGCACCACCTTGTGAATTACATGGGCGCCTGGCATCTGATTGCTTTTTGCCGGATGCGTAACGATTGGCGCGATTTTCACAGAGTGTCACATGAAGCCGAAATTCTAATGGAGATTCTCAGGCACGGATCAGAGGTGGAGGCGCTGGAACCAAAATGGCTGAGGGACAAGGTCAAAGAAGAAATAAAAAAAATGATAAAAAAATATCGGACATAGGACGCTATATGTCGGGGGTGGGGGAGTATAATAACGCAACAAAAGAAAAATAGGAGGTATTCCCATAGCAAATGAAGCTCATAAAACCGAACACTCCGGCCCCAAAAAAGGACGCGGCGCTTACTGGGGCCGGAAAAAGGCGGCCAAGAAGGAATCCAACAGAGTGCGGAGGGAGATGGATAAGTCAGAAGAAAAGCCAAAGTCCGAGGAGTGAGATCGGGGACATGGTACGGACACCCGCCTGATACGGGTGGTTCATGGCAGCATTGCATAAGATGGAAAGGAGAATCCGACATGGGTGAACGTCAACTGCTTACCTCCGTCGCAGATATAGAAAGCCGCATCTTTTTCATTCGCGGTCAGAAGGTCATGCCGAGTACGCACTTGGCGGAACTTTACGAAGTGGAACCCAGGATTCTCTTACAAGCAGTGAAAAGAAACAGCGAACGTTTTCCACCTGATTTCATGTTTCAGTTGACATTACAAGAAATTACCAACTTGAAATCACAATTTGTGACTTCAAGTTGGGGCGGGCGTCGGGTAATGCCGTACGCTTTTACGGAGCAAGGGGTTGCGATGCTCTCCAGCGTTTTGAACAGCAAGAGAGCCATACAGGTCAACATCCAGATCATGAGGACTTTTACGAAGCTTCGTGAAATGCTGCTGACGCATAAAGAACTTCAGCGGAAGATCGAGGAAATGGGGAAGAAGTACGACCATCAGTTCAAGATTGTTTTTGACGCGATAAAGCAGTTGCTGACGCCGCCGGTCAAGCCGCGCCGGAAAATCGGCTTCGAAGGGAAGGATGGGTAGATCGACAGGGAGAATGAGGGGGGCACTGGGGAAAAACGGTCATGTCCCCCGAATGCGGAAGTCGTATTGGAGATATCGCAAATGACAAAAACCTTTTACGCGCATACGAAAGACAACGAGCCACCGAAACGATGGCAGCCCCTGGAGGATCATCTGACCGGAACTGCTGACCGGGCATCAGCTTTTGCCGCAGTTTTCAATTCCGCTGACTGGGCACGGGCTGCCGGAAAACTGCACGACATAGGCAAGGCACATCCAGATTTCCAGGCATACCTGCGTAGCTCAGGAGGCCTCGACGCCTCGGAATACGACGATCAGGGTACCGGTTCCCACCCCAACCACTCAGGAGCGGGCGCTATTTTGGTCTATGAAAAGTGGCACAATATCACCGGTAAAACCCTCGCCTACATTATCGCCGGACATCATGCAGGATTGTCGGACTGGTTCGGCGGTCGAGATTCTCTCCCCTATCGCCTTGAGAGTGAGAAGATTGTTGCAGATAATGTCCGTAATTATGCCGAACCATTCTTTGATGCCTTCCCTGTTAAATTCCGGCCTCCAGACTTCGCAATGCATTGCCACAATCAGGATGCCGTTGCCTACCATCTCTGGGTCAGGATGGTCTATTCTTGCCTTGTTGACGCCGACTTCCTCGACACGGAAGCTTTCATGGACTCAGAAAAACATGCCCAACGCCCATCTTTCCCGTCGCTTATCGAACTGAAAGCGCGCTTTGACCGGCAAATGCGGAAGATGACGGAGGAGGCACTGGACACTTTCGTGAATCGTATCAGGGCAGAAATTCTTAACGCATGCCGGACTGCTGCTGTGCAACCTTCGGGAATATTCTCACTCACCGTCCCAACCGGCGGCGGCAAGACACTTTCGGGAACTGCTTTCGCTTTGGATCATGCGACCCAACCCCGACACAACAAGTGCCGTATCATCTACGTTATCCCTTACATCAGCATCATTGAGCAGACAGCCGATGAGCTTCGGAAATACTTTGGATCGGATAATGTAGTTGAGCATCACAGCAACATTGCCACGGAAAGAGAGAAGGAATCGCCGCGACTCACCCTCGCGGCAGAAAATTGGGATGCCCCGGTTATCGTTACCACCAGCGTCCAATTTTTCGAGTCACTTTATGCTGCCAAGCCGGGGCGCTGTCGTAAGCTGCACAACATTGTCAATAGCGTGGTAATCCTCGACGAAGCACAACTTCTTCCGCCGGAACTACTCCACCCATGCGTTGAGGCGCTGAATCGGCTGATTTCCGATTATGACGTCACTGTTGTGCTGACCACTGCCACCCAGCCGGCATTGCCGAACCTCTGTCAGACCCCATGCGAGATTATCCCTCAGCCCGCTTCTCTTTACGAGCAACTCAAGCGCACCCATATCGTTTTCCCCCAAGACATGAACCTATCCCGCGACTGGCCTTCCCTCGCTGCCGAACTTGCCGAACATGAGCAGGTGTTATGCGTCGTTAACACCCGTCCGGACTGTTACGCGCTATGGAAAGAAATGCCGGAAGGCACGATCCATCTCTCCGCGCTTATGTGCGGTGAGCATCGCTCGAAAATTATTGCCGATATCAAGGAGCGATTGCCACGTGGAGAGACGTGCCGTGTAATCAGCACTCAACTCGTCGAAGCGGGTGTGGATATTGATTTTCCCGTCGTTTATCGTGCGCTGGCGGGGCTTGACTCGATCAATCAGGCTGCCGGTCGCTGCAACCGTGAAGGGAAACAACCAGATTACGGAAAGGTGCATGTTTTCATAGCTCCTAAATCCGCCCCGCCTGGATTGCTCCGTAAGGGCGAAGACACAACCAGAGAGCTGGCATCGTTGCCCGACTTCACACCAGAAACACCGGGCATATTTCGCCGTTATTTTGAAAAATACTATGCAAGCATTAATGACACCGGAGAGAACTGGTGGAGGGATAACCTGGTAAAAAACGTCAATCCCGAAGGCAATGTCCAGTTCCGCACTGCGGGAAAGGAATTCCGTCTGATCAAAGACCCGTCAGTGCCAATAATCGTCTGCTACGGCGGCAGTTACAAGATAATCAAAACATTGCGTTTTGCCGGACCATCCCGTGAGGTGATGCGTGCGCTTCAGCGCTTTACCGTCAGCATCAAACCGGGCGTAGCCAGTCGCTTGTTGGCCGAGCATCGTATTGAAGAAATCCACGACGGTATTCTTGTTCAGACTGACTCTAAACTCTATAATCCCAATATCGGTCTGGACATTTACCGCGAGGTTTATGATCCGGAAGATTTGTACATTTAACCCTTTATGAAAGGAGGATAATGCCTATGAAAGGATTCTGTCTTGAAGTAAGCGGCGACTACGCCTGCTTCACTCGGCCGGAAATGAAGGTTGAACGCGTTAGTTATGATGTGATCACCCCTTCCGCTGCGCGGGCCGTTTTTGATGCCATCCTTTGGAAGCCAGCCATTTACTGGCTGGTGAAAAAAATCGAAGTGCTTGCACCTGTGAAGTGGATTTCCGTTCGTCGCAATGAGGTCGGCAAAGTTGCCTCGCCTCGCTCGGATGGCATATTCATCGAGGACGACCGCCAGCAGAGAGCCGGACTCTTCCTGCGCGATGTGAAATATCGCCTCCACGCCGAGTTCTTATTTATTCCACAGGAGAAGCGTAGCAGAGTGTTCAACCCCGTTCCCGAATGGCTTGTTGACCCCGATGAGGCTAATGACCTCAAAAAATCTGACATCCGCAAAGACGAAACAGAGGCAAAGTACGCCGCCATGTTTGAACGCCGCGCCCGCAAAGGCCAGCATTTCCATCAACCCTACCTCGGTTGCCGCGAGTTTGCCGCCGCCGTGCGCCTGGTCGATCCGGCTACCGAACCGGCCACGCCTATCCCCGAAACGCGCGACCTCGGCTGGATGCTCTACGATTTGGACCATTCCGAACCGACAGACATCAAACCGATGTTTTTCCGGGCCACGATCGAAAGCGGCATCATCATTGTCCCGCCGCCTGATAGCGAGGAGGTGCGTAAATGATCCTGCAAGCACTCAAAGAATACTATGAACGCAAGGCCTCAGACCCGGATATCGATATTGCGCCGGAAGGCTTTGAAAAAAAGGGACTTCCATTTTTAGTTGTAATCAAGCCTGATGGAGAGTTCGTCAACCTTGAAGATACCAGGGAAAAAGTTGGGCAGAAACTTATTAGCAAGCTTTTTTTGTTACCACGTTCCCAAACTCGCACAGGAAGCAAGGCTTATACAAAACCTTTTTTGCTGTGGGATCACAAAGGCTTCCTATTCCAAGTTTCCGAAGATGATGAAGGCAAAGAAAAGGCGGTCCATCAACACCAAGCATGGTTATTATCCTTGAACAATTTGCCAAACGCATTGAAGGCTGACGATGGCGTTGCCGCCATTCTTGCTTTTTATGCTGCGAATGGTGTTGAAAAAGTTAAGGCTGCGGGAAACTGGGCGGAATGCGCAAAGTTGAAGTCCTGTAATATGACATTCCGTGTGGTTGGAGACAATGTTCCTGTTCCATGCAGACCTGCGGTGCAACATCATGTGCGGACTTCTGTATTAAAAAAAGCAGCATCTGCAGCATCTGATGAAGATGAACAAGATGAGAAGAAGATATTCGCTCATTGTCTGATTACAGGAGAATATGGCGAAATAGCCAGAACTCACGGGCGCACTCCCATCAATAAAGACACCAAGAGCCTTGTCGCTTTTCAAAAAAATTCAAGATACGACTCCTTCGGCAAGGAACAAAGCTATAATGCTCCTGTATGCAAATCTGCGGAGTTCTCCTATACGACGGGTTTGAACACTCTTCTCAAATCAGAGAGGCAACGAATCCAGATCGGCGACGCTACCACCGTCTTCTGGTCGGGAAAAGAATCCTCTTTGGAAAACGATGCGTTTTTCTTTTTTTCCGAGCCGCCTAAAGACGACCCGGACCGCAACACGGAAGCAGTCAAGGCGCTATATGAAACAATCTGGAGCGGGACATATGTTGTTCCGGACGACAGCACTCGCTTCTATGTCCTCGGCCTTTCCCCAAACGCCGCCCGCATCGCCGTCCGCTTTTGGCATGTCGGCACGGTTCGGGAAATGGGGACAAGATTCAAACAGCACGTTGACGATCTTGCCATAGCGCATGGTGTCAAGATAGAACCGGCCCTGCCAATGAGAAGGCTTCTTCGTTCAATTGCTGCACAGGAAAAGGATGATAACATTCCTCCCAATCTTGCAGGGGAGATGATGCGGGCAATTCTTGACGGTACCCCCTATCCGGCCACACTTCTTCAGGCTGCCATACGACGCAATCGCGCTGAACAGGATGTACCATATCCCCGGGCAGCGCTTATCAAAGCCTGCTTAAATCGCGCAATGCGCTTCAATAACCCTAAAAACGAAAAGGAGATCACCATGTGCCTCGACCCAGAAAACACCAATATCGGCTATCGTCTTGGGCGCCTCTTCGCCGCGCTGGAAAAAATTCAGTCCGATGCCAATCCCGGCATCAATGCCACCATCCGCGACCGCTTTTACGGTGCCGCTTCCAGCACCCCCGTCACGGTATTCGCTAACCTGATGCGTCTCTCCAACCACCATCTGTCGAAATTGGAAAAGGAAAAACCAGGGCTGTTTATCGTGCGCAAACAACTGATCGGGGAGATCATGTGTCCCATCTCCGATTTTCCGCCACATCTCGATTTAGCGGATCAGGGGCGCTTTGCCATAGGTTACTATCATCAAACGCACGATCTGTGGAAAAAGAAGACTGACAATCCATCATAATCTAACCCCAATAGAAAGGAGAAAACCGTGAGTACATCTATCAAAAACCGTTACGATTTCGTTCTTGTCTTTGATGTTCAGGATGGCAACCCCAATGGAGATCCTGACGCCGGAAACCTCCCGCGCGTAGATCCGGAAACAGGCAGGGGACTTGTTACCGATGTCTGCCTCAAGCGCAAGGTGCGCAACTATGTCCAGATCACCAAGACAGCGGAAGATGGAAAGCCGACTACAGGTTTCAACATCTTTGTCAAAGAAAAGGGCATCCTCAATATTGAAATAGACAATGGATATAAAGCTGCGGGCCTTGATCCACAGGCAGCAAAAGAAGCGGAAAAAAAGAAGGACAAGAGTCAAGAACGGCGGGAACAGATTGCGAAAGCTCGCCGGAATATGTGTGACATTTTTTATGATATTAGAACCTTTGGCGCCGTATTGTCCACCGGGGCTAACGCAGGCCAGGTCCGTGGCCCGGTGCAGATGACTTTTGCTCGCTCCGTTGACCCCATCGTCACACTGGAGCATTCCATCACGCGGCTTGCCGTGACGAGCGAAGATGATGCCAAGAGCAAGGAAACTGAAATGGGCCGCAAGCACACAGTGCCCTATGGTGTGTATGTCGCCCATGGCTTTGTTTCCGCACATCTTGCAGCCCAGACCAAATTTTCCGAAGATGATCTGGACATCTTCTGGAAAGCACTGGTGGATATGTTCGAGCATGACCGCTCCGCCGCCCGTGGCCTTATGTCCACTCGCTGCTTGATCATTTTTAAGCATGATTCGGCTCTCGGCAATGCCTCGGCTCATAAATTATTTGAGCTTGTACAGGTCAAACGCAAAACCGACCCCGCAAAACCGGCAAGAGAATTTGGGGATTATGAAATTATTGTAGATAACGCCCAGGTGCCTACCGGTGTGACGATTGATGTAAGAAGTTGAATCAGTGAGCGTTGCCTGGTGGTGAAATGATTTTTCAACAGGAGTTTGAAAAGGTCTGCTGATGAAAAAAAGAAAGAACAGATTCCACTCAAGAGCGAATTGATTCTGTACCAGACGGAGGACGGGAAAACAAAAGTTGAAGTCCGGCTTCAGGACGACACGGTCTGGCTGAGCCAGAAGCTTATGGCCGAGCTGTTTCAGACTACCCATCAAAATATCACCACGCACCTGAGAAACATTTTCAACGAGGGGGAGTTGGCCGAAGGGGCAACTTGTAAGGATTTCTTACAAGTTCAACTTGAGGGGAGCTTACGACGGAATCAGTTATCCGGAAATTCCGGATAACTGCCGTTGACGGGAATATAATGAGGGAGAGGAGAACTGACGGATGCCGCGAAAACCCGCAAAGTTGAAGACGGCGCCTTGTGCGCCGAACTTCGCTGCATTGGTAGAAGCAGTGCGGCTGGTACATGAGCAAAGCGCCGCTGTAGCAAGCCGGGCAGTGAACGTAAGTCTCACTATGCGCAATTGGCTTATCGGCTGGCACATTTATGAATACGAGCAGCACGGCGCCGACAGGGCGGAATATGGCGAGTGCCTGCTTGATAGACTGGCCGACGCATTGCGGAAAGAGGGCATGGCCGGCATGTCTTCCCGTTCATTGCGCCTCTACCGGCAGTTTTACGTTGTTTATCCGGAAATTTGGCAATCGGCGATTGCCAAATCCGGACAGGATATGTCAACACCGATTTGGCAATCACTGATTGCCAAATCCGGGGCCGGGAATCGGCAAATTCGGGAGACACCGACTCCCAAAACAAAGGCTATGCAACGATTGGGCGTTGACAGCCACATGCTGATTACCCGCCTATCGTTTACCCATCTGGCTGAGTTTGTAACCATTGACGATCCCCTCAAACGCGCCTTCTATGAGATCGAGTGCATCCGCGGCAACTGGTCGGTGCGGGCGCTCAAGCGCCAGATTGCCGCCCTGTACTACGAAAGGTCGGGGCTTTCCACGGACAAGGAAAAGCTGGCTGTCCTGACTCATGCCGCCGCCGAACAGGCCGAGCCGAAACTCGCCATTCATGATCCTTATGTCTTTGAGTTTCTTGGTTTGCGGTCGAAGGAAGCTGTAAGCGAATCAGACCTGGAAGCCGCATTGCTCGAGAAATTGCAGGATTTCCTTTTGGAATTGGGGTATGGCTTCTGTTTTGAGGCGCGACAGAAAAGCATAATTATCGGCAGAACCCGCGGCTTTGTGGATCTCGTCTTCTACCACCGCATACTCAAGTGCCATGTGCTCATTGAGTTGAAGGTGGATGAATTCCGTCATGAACACCTGGGTCAGCTCAACACCTACGTGACCTGGTACCGCAAACACATGATGGCCGAGAGCGATAATCCCCCGGTCGGTTTGCTCCTCTGCACGCAAAAAGATCACGCTCTCGTAGAATATGCCCTCGCCGGGATTGATAACAGATTGTTTGTATCCAAATACCAGATTGAACTACCGCGGAAGGAAGACCTCCAGCACTTTTTGGAGGAAAAGCGTAAGGAGATGGAGGCAGACTAACCCTTTGACAAATAATAATCTTTACCCTCTTTGCAAAATATGCTATGTATAATAAGCATAATTGGAATATGGGAGGTTTTGTCTTGCAATACAAAGAGTTATTGATGCCATACAATCCGTGGTGGCCGGATGCCGACAGGGCTTTTGAGCGCTTGCCGTTGTTTCACCGGCCGATATTCGATGAAATCTTTACGGGATTCAAAGATGTTCCGCAAATTATCTCGATTACAGGCCCCCGAAGGGTCGGCAAGAGCACGCTTATCAGGCAAATCATCAGAAAATTGATCGGGGAAGGGATGCCGCCGGAAAAGATAATCTACTATTCGATGGATGACCCGGCCCTCCTTCGTTCCGACATTGATCACGACAGGTTCTTTGACAGCCTTATGGACGAAGCGCGGGCAAAGGCAGGCAACGGCCTGATATATCTCTTTCTGGACGAGATACAGCGTTTTGAGCGGTGGGAGCTTTTCCTGAAAAAGTATTACGACCTCCACTACCCTGTCAGGTTTGCCGTATCAGGATCTGCGTCGTCTCCTATATTCAAAAAAAGCAGAGAGAGCCTTCTTGGACGCATAAAGGACTTTCACCTGCTGCCTTTCTCATTCAGGGAGTTCTTGCTGTTTCACAACAGCGGCGATCCCGCCTTGATAAAACGCTTTAATGAGATTTCAAAGACCGGCGAAGCAGTCATGGGGATGTTTACGAAACACCCGGAGCATACTGATTTGCAAAAGGTGGCTATACCGGCGGTACCTCAGGATATCCGGCAAAATATAGAAGAATACCTTGCAAAATTCCTTTTGGAAGGCGGTTTCCCGGAAGTGTGGCGGTTGCCCGATTGGGAAACGAAGCAGTCTTATCTTTTCGACAATCAGGTGGAGAAAGTCATTCTCGAAGACCTTGTCCTCGCGGTTGAACTGAGGAAACCCGAGATGCTCAAGAGGTTTTACATATCATTGCTTGAAAATCCCGGACGGGAAATAAACTTCCAGCAATTATCGCATGACCTCGGGATCAACCGTGCCAGCATAGAGAAATATTTTCCACTGCTTGAAATGACTGATCTGATACATCATGCTGAGAGGTTCACCAAAAGCGCCATAAAGGTGAGACGGGGCAATATCAAGTGCTATCTTGTAGATCTTGCCTTGAGAAATGCTATTTTGCGGATTCAGGAAAGCCTTTTGAAAGACGCACAAACGCTCGGTCTTTATGCTGAGAATCTCGTGTTTAATGCCCTGAAGAAGTGGGAAGGCACGATCTCCATAAGCTATTGGCGGGAAAAGAGCGCTGAAGTTGATTTCATCGTACATGCCGGGGCGGGGAAATATCTGCCGGTCGAAGTGAAATACAAGGAAGATGTGGGTAACGCAGAATTAAGGACTATAAGGAATTTTTGCGAAAGGCTCAAATGTTCTACCGGCATAGTCGTTACAAAAAACTGGCATGACTTCGGCATCAGGGATAGGCTTTTTTACATGCCTCTGCCGCACTTCCTTTTGCTGTTCGATTAGGGTGCAGGTTAAGACATGAAGGTCAAGCGCAAGCGGCTATTCTACAAGAATATCTTCTTAGGCACTGTGTCGTTGAATGCCGTAAAACTTGGGGCGCTAAAAAGTGTATGCCCTGATCCGTCAGGAGAACAGGGAATCAGGTAATAACAGTAAATATAGGCAATAAATTAGGTAACAAGTGACAACATGTACAGTCCAGAAGATCTGATTCAGCTTTCCGCCCTGCAGCATTTGGTGTTCTGCCCCCGCCAGTGCGCGCTCATCCATGTTGAGCAGACATGGACGGAGAGCGGGCGCACCGCCGAAGGCCGGATCATGCACGAGCGAGTGCATGACGAGAGCCGGGAATCGCGGGGTGATATGCGGATCGAATATGGTGTGGCGTTGCGGTCTCTTCGTCTTGGGCTGATCGGGAAGGCCGACGTCGTGGAGTTTCACCGCAGGCCGGACGGTTCCTGGTTGCCCTTTCCCGTGGAGTACAAGCGGGGCAAGCCCAAGGCAGACGATTGCGATAAGGTTCAGCTTTGCGCCCAGGCGGTCTGCCTGGAAGAGATGCTCTCCGTCGCGATCCCGGCGGGTGCGCTGTTCTATGGACAGACACGTCACCGTCTCGACGTCGTCTTCGACGAGGTACTGAGGCGGGAAACGGAAGAAACGGCCCGGCGGACGCATGATCTTATCGCCTCCGGCCGGACGCCCTCGCCGTTGTATAAAAAGCGGTGCGAAAGCTGTTCGTTGATGGCCGAGTGCCTGCCGAAGACGATTCAGAAGCGGCGTTCGGTGAAAAGCTATCTGACAAGGATGCTTGGTGAACCATGAAGAAACATTTGAATACCCTTTTTGTCACGACGCAAGGCGCTTATTTGGCCAAAGAGGGAGAGACAATCGTCGTCAAGGTGGAGAAGGAGGTTCGTCTGCGGCTTCCTGTCCATACCATCGGCGGCATCGTCTGCTTCGGCAATGTGGCGTGCAGTCCCTTTCTAATGGGCTTCTGCGCGGAAAACGGTGTCGGCATCAGTTTTCTGACGGAACATGGCCGGTTCCTGGCGCGGGTGCAGGGTCCGGTCTCAGGTAATGTCCTCCTGCGCCGGGAACAGTATCGGCAGGCCGATGATCCACAGGCTTCCGCCGATATGGCACGGGCGGTTTTGACCGGCAAGATTGCCAACAGCCGGACGGTTCTCCAGCGGGCGCTCCGTGATCATGCGGAGAAACTGGCTGCGGATCAGGTGGGATTTGCCGTAAAGCGCCTGAGCAACTATCTGGGACTGTTGAATCAGGATCAGCCGCTGGACGTTCTCAGAGGTTGCGAGGGGGATGCCGCCCATATCTATTTCAGCGTCTTCGATCACCTAATCGTGGCACAGAAAGACACCTTTTCCTTCCAGGAGCGAAACCGCCGGCCGCCGCTGGACAACGTTAATGCCTTGCTTTCCTTCATTTATACACTCCTTGTGCATGATATCCGGTCGGCCTTGGAAACGGTGGGGCTTGATCCGGCGGTAGGATTTCTGCACAGGGATCGTCCCGGAAGGCCGGGGCTCGCTCTTGACATGATGGAGGAATTCAGGCCATTTTTGGCGGACAGGCTGACCCTTTCCCTGATCAACCTCCGTCAGGTACAGGGGAAGGGCTTTGATAAGACCGATTCCGGCGCGGTACTGATGACGGACGATACCCGCAAAATGGTGCTCGTAGCTTATCAGGAACGGAAACAGGAGGAGATCGTCCATCCCTTTCTGGACGAGAAGGTGACGATCGGAACGCTGTTTCATATCCAGGCTCTGTTGATGGCGCGGCATCTGCGGGGCGATCTCGACGGTTATCCGCCGTTTATCTGGAAGTAAGGGGATTTCATTATGCTTGTGCTCGTCAGCTATGATGTTTCTACAATTGATCCGGGTGGCCCGCGGCGTTTACACCGGGTGGCCAAGACCTGCCAGAACTACGGCCAAAGGGTGCAATACTCCGTTTTTGAATGTATAGTTGATCCGGCACAATGGGCAGCTCTACGGCAGAAGTTAATTGATGAAATCGAGCCCAATAAAGACAGTCTGCGATTTTATTTTTTGGGGTCGAACTGGAAACGCCGTGTCGAGCATATTGGCGCAAAGAAAGCGTTGGATCAGGAAGGGCCGCTGATCGTTTGAAAGGCTTGTGCGAACCCCATGCGGACATGATTTTCCCGTATGCTTCGCACTGTTGGTAACCGGCTGATTTTACGGATTATGGGGAAGATGTTCTTTGACAACTGAATATAAAACGTACCTTTTCAGAGCAGATACGCGGAATGATGAGGATATTCTTTGCTATTTTAACAAGTTATGAGAAGTAAGTCGCCCCCTGCGCGGGGGCGTGGATTGAAACAAATCTCGAAACACCACCCTCTTCTTTAGGAAAAGTCGCCCCCTGCGCGGGGGC
>MNZQ01000059.1:13980-14724 GCA_001873745.1 Syntrophaceae bacterium CG2_30_58_14 | reverse complement strand
GTGGATTGGGTCAAGACCATCGAGGTCTATACCATCGACGGACCCCTCGCCCCCGAAGAGCTGGAAAAGGCGGCCCGCGGCCCCCTCTCCGACCCGATCATCCAGGAAACCGCGATCAACCGCGGGCTCGCCCTCGGGTTCGACTGGCTCATCGAGGTGGGGTTTCGCCCCGGCGTCACGGACAACGTCGGAAAAACCGCCGGCGAGGCCATAACACTCCTCACCGGGAAGCCGGTCCAGGTCTATACATCCCGGCAGTATGCGATCGGCGGGATCCGGGACCGGTGCGCGCTGGATACCTTGACCCGGATGGATGCGGAACGGATCGCCTCCGAACTCCTCGCCAACGACCTGATCCAGCGCTATGAACTCATCGACGGGAAGACCTGGGACCCGGACGCCGGGATAAAGCCTTACATCCCGCACGTCATCGGAGAAGACCGTCCGCGGACGGAGGTGATCGACCTCAACGTTCCCGACGCGGAACTTGTCCGGATCAGCCAGGAGCGGGTCCTCGCCCTGGATCTTTCGGAGATGCGGATTCTCCGGGACTACCTGAAGGACGAAACCATTCTCGCCCGGCGGAGGGAGGCTGGCCTGGGACCGCAGATGACCGACGCAGAGATCGAGTGCCTCGCCCAGACCTGGTCCGAACACTGCAAGCACAAGATCTTCAACGCCCGGATCGCCTATGACGACGGGGAGGGCCCTCTTCGGGAGATCGACTCCCTTTTCGACACCTGC
>MNZQ01000059.1:0-13914 GCA_001873745.1 Syntrophaceae bacterium CG2_30_58_14 | reverse complement strand
TCCGACAACGCGGGGATCATCCGCTTCAACGACGACTGGAACCTCGTCTTCAAGGTGGAAACCCACAACTCCCCCTCGGCGCTCGACCCCTACGGCGGCGCGCTGACCGGCATCGTCGGCGTGAACCGCGACCCGTTCGGCTGCGGCCGGGGGGCGAAACTGATCTTCAATACGGACGTCTTCTGTTTTGCGCCGCCCGGCTACGCAAAGCCGCTGCCGAAGCGGATCCTCCACCCGCGGCGGATCTACGAGGGGGTCCGGGAGGGGGTGGAGCACGGCGGCAACAAAAGCGGCATCCCAACCGTGAACGGCTGTCTCGTCTTCGACGAGCGCTATCTCGGGAAACCCCTTGTCTACTGCGGGACGGGAGGGATCATGCCCGCCCGGATCAAAGGCGCCCCAACCCATACGAAAGAGATCCTTCCGGGCGACCTGATCGTCATGACCGGCGGGCGGATCGGGAAGGACGGGATCCACGGGGCGACCTTCTCCTCCGAAGAGCTCCACGAAGGCTCCCCCGTCACGGCGGTCCAGATCGGCGACCCGATCACCCAGAAAAAGATGACCGATTTCCTGCTCATCGCCCGGGACCGGGGCCTCTACCGGGCGATCACGGACAACGGGGCGGGCGGCCTCTCCTCCTCCGTGGGCGAGACGGCGACGCTCTCCGGCGGGTGCGAACTCGGCCTCAAGAAGGCGCCGCTGAAGTACCCGGGGCTGAACCCCTGGGAGATCCTCATCTCCGAGTCCCAGGAGAGAATGACCCTCGCCGTGGCGCCGGAAACCATTGATGCGTTCCGCGCCCTTGCCCGGAAGATGGACGTGGAGGCGACGGTGCTCGGCCGCTATACGGATTCGGGCTGGTTCCACATCCGCTACGGAGAGGAGTCGGTCGTCTATCTGCAGATGGCGTTCCTCCATGACGGCCTCCCGCAGATGAACCTCCGGGCCGCCTGGACGCCCCCGCACCACGCGGAGCCGGACTTTCCCGAACCTGCGGATCTGGGAGGCGCCCTGAAGGAGCTGCTCTCCCGGCTCAACATCTGCAGCAAGGAGTCGGTCGTCCGCCAGTACGACCACGAGGTGCAGGGAGGAAGCATCGTCAAGCCCATGACCGGCGTCGTCAATGACGGCCCGAGCGACGCCGCCGTGATCCGTCCGCTCCTCGACTCCTTCGAGGGCATCGTCGTCGCAAACGGGATCTGCCCCCGCTACAGCGACATTGACGCTTACCACATGGCCGCGGCAGCCATCGACGAGGCAGTCCGGAACGCGGTCGCCGTCGGGGCCCCCCTCGACCGCATGGCGGGTCTCGACAACTTCTGCTGGTGCGATCCGGTCCGCTCGGAAAAGACCCCCGACGGGGAGTACAAGCTCGCTCAGCTCGTCCGGGCGAACGAGGCCCTCTATGCCGTCACGACCGCCTACGGCGTCCCCTGCATCTCGGGGAAGGACAGCATGAAGAACGACTACCAGATCGGGGAGATCCGGATCTCGATCCCCCCCACGCTGCTCTTCTCCACGCTGGCGAAGATGGAGGACGTCCGGAAGGCCGTCACGATGGACGTGAAAAAGCCGGGGGACCTCCTCTACGTGCTGGGGAAGACCTATCGGGAACTCGGCGGCTCGGAGTGGTACGCCCTTCACGGCGCGATTGGAAACGGCGTTCCGCAGGTGCACGCGGAAACGGCGAAGAGACTTTATAAGGCGCTCGGCCGGGCGATCCAGGCGGGCCTCGTCGCCTCCTGCCACGACTGCTCCGACGGGGGGCTGGGGGTGGCGCTTGCGGAAACGGCCTTCGCCGGGGGTCTTGGTCTCACGGTGGATCTGAGAAGCGTCCCGGCGGACGGGATCGGAAGAGACGACGAACTCCTCTTCTCGGAGTCCCAGAGCCGCTTCGTCGTGACCGTTCGTCCGGACGCGCGGGAGGCCTTCGAAGCCACCCTCACGGGCGCCGTCTTCGCTCGGATCGGGCAGGTCATCGCGGAAGAGGTTCTCCGGATCGACGGTCAGGGCGGGAAACGGATCATCGATGAGGAGCTCGCCGCGCTGAAGGCGGCCTGGCAAAAAACCCTCGCGTTCTGACGACGGGATTAAGGTAAGAAGAGATGCCGAAGAGAATCAGTGCAATCGTGATTACCGGAAACGGGACGAACTGCGAGATGGAGATGGCCCACGCGTGCCGCCTCGCCGGCTTCGACAAGGTCGATATCGTCCATATCAGCGAGCTCTTCTGTGGAACCCGGCGGCTCGACGACTATGACTTCCTGAACCTGCCCGGCGGATTCTTAGACGGCGACGACCTTGGCTCGGCCAAGGCCGGCGCGAACCGGATCCTCCATGCGGCCGTCGCCGGAGGCCAGGAGCGGTTGTACGATCAGTTCGCCCGGTTCATCGCGGCGGGAAAGCTGATCCTTGGCGTCTGCAACGGCTTCCAGCTCCTTGTCAAACTGGGGATGCTCCCCGGCCTGGACGGCGTGTATGACCGGCAGACCGTTACGCTGATCTTCAACGACTCGGGGCGGTTCGAGGACCGATGGGTTTATCTCCGTGTCGATTCCGACTCCCCCTGCATCTTCACACGGGGGCTTCGGGGCCTCTACCTGCCGGTCCGCCACGGCGAAGGGAAGTTCGTCCCGCAGGACACGGCCACACTCGAACGCCTGCACCGGCAGAGGCTGATCGCGCTGCAGTACAGCGACGCCCACTACCGGGCAGCGACGACGGACTATCCCGCGAACCCCAACGGCGCCGTGGACGGGATCGCCGGGATTTGCAACGAGACGGGCCGGATCTTCGGCCTCATGCCCCACCCCGAGGCCTACCTCCACCGGACGAACCACCCCCGCTGGACGCGGGAGGAGCTCCCCGAAGAGGGGATGGGGCTTTCGCTCTTCCGGAACGCCGCATCTTTTCTCCGCAGTGAAGCCTATTAGATATTAGACCTTTCAATCGGCGCTTGGTCGATCCGTACCCTTCCGGATAATCCCAGGTCATCCAGAATCTGTTTGAGATCTGCTTCAAAGCTCCTGGAAACGCCGTTTTCCACCGTGACGGAGAACGCAATCCCGATCTTGAGGTCGGCGCCGCTCCGCAGCTTCGGCAGGACCTTCGTCCCCAGGCGGTTCCAGATCTCCGGGGGCACTTCGCCGGTTATGTGGAATGTTCTGGCGGCAGCGTCCGGCGGGGGCGTCGGTTCGGGTTCCGGACCCTGCCCGGGAATCGGCGCCGATTCCGGTTCAGGTGCGGGTCCGAGCTCCGGACTGACAGGGGATGCCGGCTCCGATGCGGCCTTGAGGCGTCTCGCTTTTGCCTTTAGGAGCAGGAATACGCCGGGCTCAAAACCAACTTCATCGGGGGTTATGGGCTCGTTGAACCAGACGCGGTCGTACCCGCCGCTGCCCGATTCCCCTGTCTGCCTCGTTGCGCCTGCCTGTGACGTGCCAGGCGCAGCAGACGCAGGCAGATGGCCGGAAGCCAGACCGAATTCGCCCTTGGACACGAACTCGACGATCTTGACCCGCAGCACCGCGTCCGGATCGAGCAGGCGGGTCAATGAACCGTTCAGGAAGCTCTGCCGGAGGCTGGCCAGCGGCCAGGCGCCGGTATCCTTCAGCGCCGGCGGCCAGTTGCGTTCGAGGTAACCCGCGCCCACCGATTCGTTCAGCAGCGCTTGAGATTTCAACGCTGTGATCACGCGGCCACAGAGGGTCTCGCTGCCGCTCGAATGTCCCGCCCCGAGGTCGATGGTCTTCAGCCCGTCCGGCTCCTGGTGATCGGCCAGGACCGCAAAGCGGTAGCCGCCCCACACCTCGTCCTTGGCGGCCTCCTCGGCGTCAGCCACTTTCGTGATGATTTCCGCCCGATCCGCACGGTCGAAATCGCCGCCGAGGGTTCCCTCGGCGATCTCCTTGTTGACCCTCTTCCAGGCCAGCCACAGCTCGACCTTGTCGCGCAGGTCGCGTCCCGGTTTCTTCAGACACCAGACCAGTGATCCCGGATAGAGCCGGGGCGACTTGCCGCGCTGCCTCATCCACTCCGCAATCTGCCCGCGGAGCGAACCGCTCCCCTTGTCCGCCGCGGCGTCGCAGGCAGGCGTCCACTCCGATTCTGGATCAAGGACGACCAGCGTCAGTCTCGGCGTATCCTGCACGGCCGCCCCGTCCGCAGGAAAGGGAACGATGGGTATGGTCCTTCCCCGGTCGAACTCCTTCAGGACAAGCGTCCGCAGGGCAGGCCGGATCTCCGAATCCTCGTCGAGGGAGGCCCGCCGGTCGCTCACCACCTTCTTCATGGTGGCCTGGTGACCGATCTTAAAGCCATCCGAGCCGACCCGCCGGATGAAATAGGATTTGTCCTCGAGGGCGAAGACCGCGTTGTCCACGGAGGTCGTATCCACCTCCGGCTCGCCAAGGGCGAAGCGAAGTTCCGGCAGATGGGCCACCTTGTCCACCTGGCCGCCGGAGGACTCGAAGAGGATCGTCGTCCCGACGCGGCGGTGGATGTTCCGCAGGCCGCCCTTGGTGTCCGCATCGAGGGCGCGGGCGTGGGAATTGCCGCCGGAGATGTCCGCCTCGATCGCGGCCACAAGCCGGGATTCGCCGAGCTGCCCCAGGACCACGCTCCGGAACTCCGGCACGTCAAGGGGTGCGGAGCCGAGGGTGATGAGGGGCTCCCGGCGCGCCTCCGTGAAGCCCGTCCGATAGGCCCAGGAGATCCACTGCGCCAGCATAGCGAGGGTGCCGCGCGTCTGCTGGTACTGCGAGAGCGCCTGCCACTTGCGCTGGAACACGGATAGCGTAGCCGGATGAAACGGGTAGCAGGTCTCAAAACGGCCGAGGAGGAACTCCCTGGCCTTCACCTCCGTCGCCGCGCTGTCCACAGCCGTCCACTCCGGCGGGAGCTGCGCCCGCCGCTCAAAGCACCAGTCCGCATAGATCTTCGCCACGTTCCTGCGCACGCGCTCGCCGCCGATGTCCTCGAACAGCCGCCGGCGCACGACCTCGCTGATCTCGGTTTCGTCGTTGGCGATGAGATCCTTCGCCACGCGCCGGACCACCTTGGTGATCCTGTCCTGCCACTGCATGTCCCAGTCGGTCATCTCGACCTGGCTTCTCGGCAGGCTGATCACCGCCGCACCCAGGGTTGTTCCCGTCGTGGCCACCGTCAGATTCTGGAGGAAGGCATGGAATGGATCAGCCATATACCGGTGGCGGTTAAGGTAGTTAAGCACCTCGTCGAACAGGAGAAGCACTGGCTTGCCAGCCGCCTGGAAAACGCGGATGAGGGTTTCCGTCCCCGGCGGCGTAGTCACGGCCGCTGCGCCAAGCTCTTGGACGCCCCGGTCGCCCGCCAGTTGCCGGGCGATGTCGATCCACGGCGTCTCGCGACCTTCCCGGGGGTCCCAGGCGTTGCCGACGAACGCCGCAACCTTCGCTTCGGGAACAGAACGGAGACCCGCTTCCCGGATCAGGTCCGCGACGCCGGCATATTCAACAGACTTGGCTCCGTCCTTGACGAGATGGTAGAGCGCCGCGAGGGTGTGGGTCTTCCCGCCGCCGAACTGGGTGATGAGCGTCATTACCGGCGCAGTGTTGGCCGTCTCTCCGGCAAGCCGCCGGAGCACCATCCCCGCATGCTCCCGGAGGGCTCGGGTGAAGCACGTCCGTCTGAAGAATTGTATCGGGTCCCGGTAATCCTCCGGCGCCGTCCCGGCGATGACCTGCTCCAGATGGATGGCAAACTCATCCGGATTGAACGAGCGGCCTTCCCGGACTTCCTTCCGCGGCGTAGCTATCTTGTACCAGGGTTCCATCGGCATACTCCTCGTCAGGTTTCATTCGTTCCCATGCCAAGAATCGCCGCGACGATTTCTTCATCCGTAAGAGCGGAAGTGCTTCTTTCCCGCAACTTTTCGCGTGGGCGGCTGTGTTCCGGCAGATCCTTGATGGTCTTCATTATGACCCCTATGGTTTAGGACCTTCAGTACGATCCGACGCGATCCGTCCAGTAGCGTGGCAAGCGGTGTAAGTGGGTAACTGCTATGACGACGATCGAATCGTCTTCCATCCCGTAGATCAATCCGTAAGGGAATCTGGCCAACAGGCATCGTCGCAGACCCGGTTCAATTTCCGGGCAGGACATAGGGAAAGCAACCGTCCGTCGAACCGCGCGGTCCACTTCATCGAGAAAGTCATATCCCAGGCCGGCAACCTGTTCGTTATACCAAGCGACGGCATCATCGAGTTCCTGCTGAGCTAATGTGAGAAAACGCACCTTCATACGCGGCGGTATTTGTCCATGACATCCAGATACGATACGGACGAGATCCGGCCTTCTTTATAAGCGGTCCAGCGTTTGCGGGATTCTTCAGCCCAGATGCGATCCAGTTCCGGGTCTGGCCTGTCAAGGTCGGCGAGAATCGTATCCACCAGGTGCAGTTTTTCCATATCTGTCAGCGATTGAATCTCCGATGCCAGCTTCTCCGTCGTCGTTGCCATGACAGCACCTCCTTTGTTATCGATCCTTGTGCTCATCATTGTCACACCAAAATTAATAATTCTCAAACATTTTCGCCCCAGATCTCCACCAGCGTATGGATCTTCCCGCCGCCGAACTGGTTCCCTTTTTTACCTCGGCGCCGCCAGGAGCATCGCGTCCAGGAGCCGCTTCTCCTCGCTTTCTTTAGGATAAAGGGCCGACAGGGCATTGGCAAGACGAAGGAAGTCCGGGCTGCGATCCTGTTCCGCCTTGATGAGCGCCCGGAGGGCATTCGCCTGGCCGCCTGCCTGGAGCAGCATCGCCGCATGCACCCGGTCGAGGGTGGTCGCCTTGCGCATAGATTCCGCATCCACCGCGGAGGGGTCGATGCTCACCTTCCGGCGGCCGCGGCCTCGAATCCTTGGGGCTTGATCCCGTTCCATTTCGGGGAAGAGAGCCAACTGCAGTTGCTTACCCGGATCGTCCTCAATCCAGTCGGCGGCGGAACCGACTCCGTCGTCGCCGAAGAGCTGCCTGGCGCGCTCGGAAACCGGCAGGAGCCGCACCACGCCCTTCTCGGTCGTGACGATCCGGTTCTCCCAAAGGGGCAGGTTGATCCCCAGCGGCTGGGCAAAGCGGCGCACCACATCGAAGACCAGGCTGAAGCCCTTGGCCTTGCCGCGTGAGGCGGCACCCTCATCCTCTTCGCCGGCGTCGCCTTCGGCATCTTCCCCCGGATCCGCGGCGGCGCCGTTCTGGCCGTTCGTACTCTGGAGCGTCCAGAGGAAAAGGGCGGTCAGTCGGGCGTCTTCCTCCAGCGCCCCCGCCGCGCCGTTCCTCGCCCGCGCTTCCGACGTGCCGAGGACGTGTTCGAGGGCCGTCCGACCGACGACCTCCCAGACATAGGATAGGTACCCTCGTTTGTGGGGTTCTTTGGCTGTTGCGTCGCCACCCAGCGGTATCTCAATCTCATTGGGATCGACCACCTTTGAATAACGGCTGTATATCTCCAGGGCCGGCCCGATGCAGGCAAAAACGAGATCCGCACCTCGGATTTTCTCGGCCTGAAGTCGTTCCATCCAGTCGCCCACGCGCATTGGCAACTCGCGCAAAACATCCGCCCAGTCGCCGACCGGCGCATCCTCCGGCCGGGGTCGGCAGACGAGATGGACGCTGGTAGCAAGAGCGGCGGAGTCGCGAGCGCGGAGACGCGAAGCCATTTCCGTAGCAATTGGCCAAGAGGCTGTAATGGTCCAACCGCCTCTGATTAGACCAGTGAGCAAGGCTTCCCATCCCTCTGTGGTCTTATGGGCGAACACCACCGATCCGATACCATCTTCCCTGAGAACTCTCCGGCCT
The DNA here is from genome assembly GCA_001873745.1 of Syntrophaceae bacterium CG2_30_58_14. Lineage (GTDB taxonomy): Bacteria > Desulfobacterota > Syntrophia > Syntrophales > UBA5619 > UBA5619. The sequence continues at coordinate 6,075 of MNZQ01000059.1, read as the reverse complement.
TCGGCAAACGCCTTAGCCATCGTCTCTTCAAAAAAGGCGCTGTTCTTGGGCCGTCCATCGACATTCTTGGTCTCGTCCTGTACTGCTTCCTGGTCCTTGGGTGAAAGCGGGTTCGACAGATCAAAAGGATCACGCAAAAGAGGATGGTTGGGAAGCGTTCGTTTTAGCCAGACAAGAAAGAAGTCCGAAAGGTCAGAGTAGGGTATCGCGTCATAGTAGGGTGGATCGGTAAACCACAGACCAGCGCTCTCCGTAGCCAAAGGCGAGTCAGTCGCATCACAGAGTTGGACTTGTCCAACAGTTGATCCATGAGGCCACATTTCTGCAACATCATCAATCAAATCGTAGCCGCTATGCCAATCGCCGGGGGCCTTGGCAATAGGTACCACTTCAGCGAAATCCCAAACGATGGGAAGAGCCTGCCGACCGAACGTATGCTGCATCTTCTCGGCAACAGCATTCCACCGCGTACAAGACATGTCACTCATAGCTACGCGGCTAAATGCACATGCCAACACCCGCTTTGTAAATGATGGTTCGTCATTTACCCCGGTAATAAGGGTACAGAGTGCCCCCAGAGTGAATTTCTGCCGCGCCGTAAAGAGGTCACCCCACTGGAGCATGCCGTATCGCTGGACACGGAAACCGAGCGTCCCAATAGGAGGTAATGGTTCATCCGGTACCGGGCAGCGGCCCTTCCTGCCGCCCCGCTCCCATTCATCGAGAATCGCTTTCAGCCGCTTCTGTGCCTTCCAAACGGCTCGGTAGTCGCTCTCGTTGGGCAGACGGTAATGACGGCCAGTCTCACCGGGCCGTATCGTCACGACGGCCAGCAATCTTGCTCCGCCGATGCGATTGCCTTTTTCATCGAACACAGCATCCGCCCCGCCGCGCTGCTCAGAAAGCTGCGCCCGCACCCGCTCCGGCGAAAGGACGGCGCCGCAACACAGGCACGTCGCCAGGGCGCGGGAAACGGTGCCGCCGGGAACCTCCTTTTCACTTTCCGGTTCAAAGACCGCGAATTCCACACGGGGAAAGCCTTCCTCCCCCCGGAGGACATTGTGTCGAAGCGCCCGACGACGGTTGGTTTTCTTGCACAGCCAGAAAGAATGCATCAACGGAATCTCCGCGCCGCAGTTGGGCGACTCGCACTTCACCGTCCGCGACCACAGATAGGCTATCGGCGTTGCACCGTCCGGATCCTTGGGATAGAACTCCGCCAATTCCTTCTCGGCTTCTTTTTTTATCTCTGCGCCGACGCGACGGAGTTCGTCGGCCAGTTCCGGCCCGTGGCGGGGAATATCTTCCAGCATTACCTTCAAGATCAGGCAGGCGACAGGATTGAGGTCGCTAGCGAAGGCCTCGCAGCCGAGCCGCAACGCCTCCAGCGGGATCGAGCCTCCACCCGCGAACGGATCAACGACCAGCGGGGTTTCCTCGGGATGGGCGGCTTTGACCAGCCCGCGGCCAACATCAAGGTAAATCGGATCTGCAGAGTTATCCCAGTCGGAGAAATCCCCAATGAACTTCAGGAGAATTTTCCGCAGGCCCTCATCACTCTGGATGTCCCGTTCCCATCCCCGGGGACGGCCATTCATATCCAACAAGATCCGCCGAGCTTCTTTCTTGAAATCTCCAGGACAGTGAGGATCGCACGGATCGGGCAGGAGCAGCCCCAAGAGCATCGCCCGGCAGGCCGCCAAGGGCCGCCGCGCCCACCAGAGATGCAGCGTGGAGGGATGCCCGTGGCGGATGGATTTTTCCCGCGCCGCGTGCTTTGATACCACGGCAATGGGAAAATCCACTTCAGCCAGGCGCTTGCATTCTTTGGGGATCATTGCCCTTCCCCTCGTCGAGGCTTCAAGGCAACGATTTTCTCGACCATGCCCTGTAGCGTCCCACTCGTCTTGCCCTCGGCGAAGGCACCTTTCACGATCCGCTGGAGCACCGCAGGATTCTTTAATGCGTCCTTCTTCTTCGCGATATCGAGCTGCTCTTGGGCTTCTACGAGCAAGCGGTCAAACAGGTCTTTGCCGATTTCCTCAGCAAGCGTGGTCTCGAGTTCGGTCTTGAAACATGCGTGCCGATCCTTTACACCACAGGGCCAGTCCTCTTCCGATTGACCTACAAGCCGCAAAAGTTTGCGATTGTGCTCCGCTTTAGCATCCGCCGCGCCATGGTCTCCATCCCAGATGACATAGACCGGAATGCCAAGACGACGGAAGATGACCAGAGGCCGGTCCAGGTTGTTCTTGCCCATGCAGGGGATAACAGAGATACCGGCACTGTCGAAGTTGTGCCCCATCGATGCCGCCGCACCGAGAATAGCAGCGCGGTCATCCTCGCCCTCGACCAGCACCGCGACATCGGCAAAGAACCCTTCGTTGACCCACGGGGTCATAACAGCCTGAAGCCGGGGGCGAAGCGTTTCGGCGGTGTACCTGCTGCCTTGACTGCCACCGGCGACCCAAATTTCATCAGCCACGGCGTCCAGTTCTGCCTTGACGGCCTTTGTCACCCTCGGTTTCCCGTCGGCGTTGTCGGCTTTCCGCAAGAGACGGATGTGTTCGAAGCGGTCGAGGCCAACAAATAACGGAGAGTGCGTAGAATAGATCACCTGCGTCCTCTTCGCCACGCCGGGAATCGTACCCTGGGCGAGTTTCAGAAGGACGGCCGCCATGTGCCGCTGGCGGCTCGGATGCTGATACAGTTCCGGCTCTTCAATGGCGAGAACCAGTCCGGGGAGCTGCGGTTCTCTTTGTTCAGGGATCTCCGTCTCCGATGCAAAGCTCCCTTCGGTTGCAGCCTCAACACTCCTGGCCGCGACTAGATGCTGGAGCATGGTCAGGATGAATGCGCGTTGAAGACCGTGGCCTGTTCGTTGGACCGAGGATTTATATCCGTCTTCCTGTAGTTTGACCTCGGCCTTCGGGAGAGGAAAGTCAATGTCAACGAGTTTGGTCCATTCCATCGAGACATTCGCCTCTGGGGCGAAGTACCGCAGGGTGTCGGACAACTGCGTCTGAAGCCCGGAAAGTTCTGTTAACTTCAAGGGGTCCATGATTTCGCGGTATTTTTCCTGGGTGTCGTCCTTCAGTGCGACAAAGTCCTTCCGGCTGGCGAGCGTCCGGCGTACCACAAGGTCCATGATTGCTGTGACGCATGACCCCTTGCCCTCGGTAGCATCGTCCGATGCATCCCGGACGGCAGGAATATGGATAAACCGCGTGTGACGACCGAGGTAACCATTGCCGACTTCCGTAAAACCGAAGAACTGACCATCGTCGCGTTGCTTGGTACAACTGCCTGGGCTTGCCATCTCCCATTGCTTCATGGCTTCAAATGCGTCTTCGGCATTCTTGACAACGGGAAGCACGGCATACGTGCCTTGTTCCCGCAACTCCTTGTATTTGACAAGAATGTCGCGCTTGCCGCCAGCATCACGGACAGGGGCAAAATCCGCGTTTTGAAGCCGCATCCCGTGATAGGTGCCAGACTTCTTACCCGACAAGGCAAAGATTCTGACCACGGTGAGGTCGTTACCATCGAGATACGGCGCAAATAGGGACTTGTCATCGGTACTGAGGTCGGTGAACGTCACGGCGATTTCGATCTCCTTGTCCGTGTCCTCGGCATAGAAATCCTCCGCCGAGACAGCCGCCTTCGTGTCGTAGAACATCTCCATTGCCCGCAGGAAGGACGACTTTCCCGTGCCATTGCGCCCGACGAGGACCGTAAGATTGTCGCAGTCGATCCGCTCGTCGAGAATCGAGCGGAAGTTTTTAACGTGAAGGGTCTTGATTATCATGTCCTTTACCTCATCTGTCTGTCGGGATACCGACCTTTGATGTGGTCGTGGAAATAGGACCCTTTTGAGGCGGCTCGCATGAAGCCCTGATAGATGGTCTCAAGCACCCCGGCGTACTGGTAGATCCCGCCGCTGTGAAACTCCACCTCAAGGGTTCTCGTGTCCAAGTCGTAGCCCACGGAGCGTATATTGCTGGAGCTGACCGACGATCTATTCATGCTTGCGCCTCTCTCATCTCCGTTGTCTCCGGCACGGCAAGCGCGCGGGGCATTGTTTCGACGGGCGACAGGGGGGGGATCGCGTTTCCGGTTGCAGCCCCCAGGTCCTTGAACCGTCGCGCGGCAGGCAGAACCCTAACTTCCAGCGAACCGACAGCGTTGTTGTAAGCCTTGTTGGCCTTCTCCAGGCCCCCTCCAATTTCGGAGATATGCCCGATCATGACTTTCATCCGGTCGTAAAGCTGCTTGCCGAGCTCACTAATCTCCTGAGCGTTCCTGGCAATCTGCTCCTGCCGCCACCCGTAGGCGACAGCCCGGATGAGGGCGATCAGCGTCGCGGGTGTGGCCAAAACGACGCGCTTGGTCAGGGCATCCTCAATCAATTGCCGATCCGCGTCCGCAGCGGCAGCGAAAAAGGATTCGCCCGGTATGAACATTACCACGAACTCCGGGGCCTTGGGGAACTGTTCCCAGTAAGCTTTTCCTGCCAGTTTGATCATGTGGGCGCGGATCTGCGCGGCATGACGGGATAGGGCGTCATTTCGCCGTTCCTCGGACGTCGCCGCCACCGCATCCAAGAATGCGTCCAGGGACACCTTGGCGTCAACAACGATTTCCCGCTCGCCCGGCAGATGAACTATCAAATCAGGTCGCTGGCGCCCTTCTTCGGAATCGACTGTGACCTGCTCGGTGAAATCGCAGTGGTCGGACATGCCGGCCAGTTCAACGACCCTTTTCAAGGTCAGCTCGCCCCAACGGCCACGCACCTGGGGGTTTCGAAGAGCCGTGACAAGATTGGCCGTTTCCTTCTGGAGTTGCTCTTGGGTGCTTGTCAATGTCTTGAGGTGTCCCTCCAAATTCGTGTAGGCCTCCTGGCGGGTCCTCTCCAGCAGGCGGACATGTTCCTCGAACTTCTGAAGTGAGTCGGCCAAGGGTTTTACCAGACCATCGATGGCTTCCTGGCGCTTGCCCACCTCGCCCTTGGCTTCTGCGAGAACCTTGTCAAAGGTCTCTTTCGCCAATTTCAGGAATGAGTCGTTGCTTTTGTTTAGGGCGTCCCCGGCAAGGGCCTTGAATGCGTCGGTAAGCCGCGCCTTGGCATCGTCCAGCGTTTTCCGTTCGTCTTCAATGCGGAGGCTTACGTCCTTGAGTTCCGTCTCAGCCTTGACCCTGGCTTGTCGCTCGTCATCAAGATTGGATCGCAACTGTTCGATGCTGGTGTCCGCCCTTTGGACCTGTCCACGAATCTCAACGATGGTGGCGTCGAGAGCGCTTGCCCGGACTTCTGCATCAGCCGCACGGCGCTCGGAAGCTTCTATCATGACGGCCATCTGTGACCTCGTGCGGTTTGCAGCCAGAAGCCAAGCCAAGATCGCGCCAATCAAGGCTCCCAAGATTGCACACGCTATGTACCACATGGCGAGTATCCCCCTATAACTATGCTTACTTTACTTTCCCGCCGCCGTTCGAAAAAGAGATTCTGCAGACACTGTCTGCGGAATCTCCATGCCTTCTGATTCTCCAGACACTGTCTGGAGAATTGGCCATGCGAGACAGAATGCCCGCATTTGCCAGATATTGCTAATAGAGAACCCTCGGCCATAACGGAAGGACAGGTCGGCAGCCAATCGTTTAATCATTTCCTCGCCATATGCCGCGCGTTTCTCGCCCGACTGCTCGAACTCCACGATGCGCTTTCCTATCAGCCAATAAGCGGCCGTCATGACGCAGTTCACCGATCGGGCAGCCGAACGTCTGGCCCCATCGATCAGTTTGGAGATATCTCCAAGGATGGAATCATACTGGACGGTCAAGCCATTTTCGGTTCTTCCGCAGAATTTATGGGTAATAAAGGGCCCCACTCGAGTATAAAAGTCAGTTAAAAATAGAAGTGCATCCCGCTCTCAAATCTGGCAAGATGGAAGTTGTGCAAAAACAAACCATCACACCAGAGGAGAAACGGGATGCGGATTAATTATATCCTTAATCGGATTCAAAAGCATAATGGTTTTGTATACGGCCAAGCTCGATTAAAGAAAAAGCGAACTC
>MNZQ01000198.1:14708-17499 GCA_001873745.1 Syntrophaceae bacterium CG2_30_58_14 | reverse complement strand
TTTCGGCAGATATATACCGGAAATTTCATTCGGGGTCAATGGGTAAAGCCCATTTTCCATTGCTGGGTGAATCTTGCAGGTTGAACCAAACAGTAATCAGCCGTTCAGCAAAGGGAATCCGTAGAGTGCGTTAGGCATCTTTTTGCCGTAATGCACCGATAAATTGGCGCTTTTCGCCTGTCCTGAGCCCGCCGAAGGGCTTCGCTGACTGACCCTGCGGACCGGCCCCCGCCCCGCCGCCGGGGAAACGCCGTGGAGTCCACTGTATGCGGCCAGCCACCGCTTTTCCTGCTCCGAAATCGTGATGATGGTTCTCATGGTCGTCATCTCGCTACCCCGCCGTACATTGTTTTCCTGTTACCTGACCTTAGAGCGATTCCATCAAGACATGTGATACATGTTAATATATATCACCTCACGTGTCACCTCACGATATATCACCTCGCGATAACGAAAAAAACCCCGCCTGTTGCCAGGCGGGGCCATTTGTTAGGTTGACTTGTTTACTTCAAGCACTACCCTTATGGACGGGTCGCGGTGTAGTTCCCTGTGGTACCCGCCGGTGCACCAAACCACTCCGCCGCTATCGGATAGGTCGTGGCATTGATCGTTATGGTGCCGTTAAGCGCGCCATTGTCCATCCAGTCAATGGAGTCGAAGATCAGGCGCTTTACATAGTATCTATTGTGCGCAAAGCCACCTGGTTCATCAGAAATCAGCTTGGAATTCTGAAATGCGCCATAAGCTCCCTCCGCAACGGTGGCGTAATTGGCACTGGTAATGGCAACACCCAGATAGTTGGTAATGGTGTTGGCCACGTAGGCTAATAGGATTGTGCCGGCTTGCTGGTAGCCTTCAGACTCTTCCTCAAGCTTTGCGGCAGTCATTAGACCGTGAGCGGAGGTATGGCAACCATCGCAGGTCGCCTGGGTTTTTATGGCCGTAATCACACCGGCGGTCTTGGTTACAACGCCGAAGGAGTGACTGTTGCTGCTCTTCATGTGGCAGGATACGCAGGGACCGTCGCCGGTGGATATTCCGATTGTGTCGTGTGCGAAATAGCTCGGATTGCTGTAGCTCAGCCCGGCATATTGGTATCCGACTTTGGTAACTGCGGCGAAAAGTGTCGTGGCCGCAGAGGCATGGTGAGCCATGAAACGAGAGGAACGGGCTCCCATAATATCACCATAGCCCCCATGACAGGTATAGCAGCCATTGGATTTGCCGCCGTCGGGAAGCGTGATTGCAGCGCCTTTGTACGTGGCAGTGGTAGTGACCGCGCCCGGGTTGCGCAGGACGCCGTTAGCGGCGTCGCTGTGGCATCCCCAGCAGTAGAGGAGCTCGGCCTGCGGCGATCCCGCAGCCGCAGTCCATCCGGAGAGGTGCGAAAAGTCGTTCCCGGTGCCGGCGGCAACGTATGTTGTCGGGCTATTCAGATAATTGGACAAACCCGTCGCGGTGTGGCACTTCTGGCAGGCGCCGCGGCTGCTGGTGTTGTTCCAAGGGTAGTGAGCCCACACATTGTCCACGCCATTGGAACCCGCCGCCATGACGGCATCAACCTGCGCTTTACCTGTAGTGGTGTATGTGGTAGTACCTCTTGTCCCGGTTACGGGGTTTGCATCGGCAGCGGCATACTTGGCAGTCAGCAAATTACCCGCATGGGCAGACTGCGCCCAATCGGTGTAGATTGTCGGTGTTGTGGTCCGGCCGGATCTGGTTCCTGTATTCGCTTCATGGCCGTGACAATCAAAGCAGGGGTTCGTGCTGTTCTGCCGCAGGACGTACCCCTCGATCACACTTGCAGCGGTGGCCAGACCGGCGACCGTGGCGGGGTTATCATAGTGTGTGGTGCCGATTACCCGGTACCACGATGTTTCATGATGACCGACGAGGGCGGTACCCGATGCCGCAGTGCCGGAACCCATAAGTTTGCCGGCAGCGGTTGTATAGCCGTGGCATTGTGTGCAGAGACGGAACTGAGCGTTTGCGCTCGGCACGGCCGCACCTACTGTCATGCTGGGGAACCAGGCGCTGTCCACGCGAAGATTCATCCCCGCTGCCGTCGCGGGCTTATGCGTGTCATGGCAGGTATTGCACTTTATCGGTTCAGCGTTGGCTATTACGCCCGGAGCGCCTACCATCGCTGCGATAAAATCACCGTCGCCGGTGTAATTGGATATGGCCGACAATACGGCGCCCTGGTGCGTGTGGCAGCGATTGCATTCCTCTTCTCCATCCTCCGTTGCAGCCAACGCATGTTTCGAAGTGGAATACGCGGTTGCCAACGCGTAGCTGGTCGCCGCCCCCGTGGTGCCATCATGGCAGCTCTTGCACTGCGCGTATCCCGGGCTGGGGTAAGGGATCGGACCAATGCCGTTGTGCCCGCCGCCGGCGCCGTGGCAATCCTGGCAACCGACGGACTTGAGATTGTGGATAGACGTCATGTAGTTCGCGACAATCGGATACCCTGTCAGCGTTTCAACCGATGCACTGTGACACGTGACACAGGTTTTCTCGCTCAAAACGGTAGGCGCTGCCGCCGTGTCGCCCTCTTTGTTCCCCGACGATCCGCAACCGCTTATCAGCAGCAGCAACTAAGAATATATTTTTATCTTTAATATTGCTACCATAGGTGGTTCAAAGAACCGGAGCGCAAAATCCCCAAGCGACAGACCAGCGCCATACTGATTATTGGCGTCTAACACGCAATGAACATGCCAATGGGACTCATTGACAGTTTCTTCACATAATCAAGCAATTATACCATTGAACCATTTATTCCCCCCCC
>MNZQ01000198.1:0-14685 GCA_001873745.1 Syntrophaceae bacterium CG2_30_58_14 | reverse complement strand
CAGCCATACCGAACCCAGACAGGAATCATTTTTGATTGGCGCATCACAAATCTGCTTAATGACGGGGCATTAACGTCTGTCCACCGACTATGGCATATTAGTTGCTGTTGATTTAAACAGTTAAGAAAACGAGGGGGGATTTGGGGCGCATTTTCAAATGAAGAAGATCCTTATCGTGGATGATGAGCAGTTGCTCCTTCAGGGGTTGAGGAAGGCGTTGCAGACCGACGCCGTGGAGGTCATCACGGTGGAAACGGGTGAAGCGGCCCTTGCGGAAATCGCCTCGTCGCCCTGCCGCCTCTGTTTTCTCGATGTCTTCCTGCCGGACATGGACGGAACGGAGGTGCTGAAAAAAATCAGGGCCATCTCCCCCGGAACCAAAGTCATCATGATGACCGCGGGAATCATCAACAACGCGATGAAGGAGACCATCGAGAAGAACGCCCACATGTTCATCCCCAAACCGTTCGATCTCCTCCAGGTGAAGATGCTTGCCCAAAGGGTGATCGAGGAACCGGGGCCGTAGCCGTTCCGGGCAGACCGGGTGCGGCGGCAGCGTAACGGGGACATGTGCCAGAAGCCCCGACAGGGGATCGGTGCGTGTCCCCGGAAGATACCCTATTCCAGGCCGAACTTCTTGAGTTGATACCGGAAAGAGTCGTAACTGACCCCCAGCAGTTTGGCGGCCTGAGTCTTGTTGTGATCCGCCCTTTCCAGGGCCTGGACGATCATGTCTTTTTCAAACGCATCGAGCGATATTCCCGCCGTCGGTAAAATGAACCGCTCATCCCGCCTTTGTTCTTCGGGCATCGCCGAACCTCGCAATTCCAGAGGCAGATGTTCCGGCATGATCACCTTCGTGTTCTGGAGAACCACCATACCCTGGATGACGTTTTTCAGCTCCCTCACATTGCCCGGCCACGGGTAGGCGAGCAGCATGTTTTCCGCCTCCGTGGAAAATCCCTCTATCTTTTTGTTATATTCCTTTGCGAAAGCGGCAAGGAAATGGCCGGCCAGGACCGGGATGTCCTCCTTCCTTTCCCGCAGAGGCGGAACATTCAGGGAAAAGGCGTTCAGTCGGTAGTAGAGGTCCATCCGGAATTCTCCCCTTTCCACCGCTGCGGGGAGGTTTCTGTTTGTCGTGGCGATCACCGTCACATCGACGGGGATCTCCTCCTGTCCGCCGATCCGCCGGACCACCCTCTCTTCCAGCACGCGGAGCAATTTGCTCTGCAGACTTAGCTTCATCTCCCCTAACTCATCCAAAAGCAGGGTCCCGCCGACGGCCACTTCAAAGAGCCCTTTTTTGCTTTTTCGGGCGTCGGTAAAAGCACCCTTCTCATACCCGAAAAGCTCGCTCTCCAACAGGGTGTCCGGCAGGGCGCTGCAGTTGACCGCGATGAAGGGGATTGAAGAGCTGACCGCTGTTCCGTGTATCATCCGATGAATGTTGCGCGCGATGACATCCTTGCCCACGCCGCTCTCCCCGGTGATCAGAATGCTCGATATGCGGGCCTCGGCTATCCTCTCCACCTTCTCCTTCAACTCCCTTTTCGCCTTCGAGACGCCCAGAAAATCGTTATCGAAAAACGAAGAACTGATTTTTCTGAGGTACTCCAGCTCCTTCTTCAGTTTGATGTTTTCAATAGCATTGCCGATGACGATCTTCACCTCGTCCATATTGAAGGGCTTGGTGAGATAATCCCAGGCCCCGATCTTCATCGCTTTGACCGCCGTTTCCGCCGTGTCGTCGGCGGTCAGCATGATCACCTCGATATCCGGGGCGTCGTTCTTGAGGGTCTTGAGCGTGTCCATCCCGTTCTGCCCGGGCAGATTGATATCCAGCAGGACCACTTCCGGATGCCAGGAGGCGATCTTATCGATGAATTCCGTTTCTCCGGTCTCGGTCCGGATCTCGTAGCCTTCCCTCTCCAGGGTCCGCGAAAGCATCGCCAGAATCAGTTCGTCATCGTCCACCAGATAGACGCGCCCCGCGCTTTTCATACCGCCGTCCCTTCCTCATCCGTTTTGACGGGTAAAACGACCGTAAAAGTGACCCCGCCGGAAACATTGTTGGAAACCGCGATGCTGCCGCCATGCTCTTCAACAATCCTTTTCGAGACGGCCAGCCCCAGCCCCGTCCCTTTCCTCTTGGTGGTAAAGAAGGGTTGAAAGATCTTCTCCATCAATTCAGCGGAGATCCCTTTCCCCGTATCCCGCAGCACGACGGCTACAGTCTTGGCCTGCTTGTCATGGACGGTCCTGACGGTTATGGTTCCTCCTTCCGGGACGGCGTCGGCGGCGTTGAGCAGCAGGTTGAGGAAGACCTGCTGGAGCTGCTGCGGATCGCCGACAATCTCCGGAAGCGCTTCGTCCAACTCCGTGATCAACTGCTTGCGCGGATCGCCGGAGACAAAAGAGGGATGTTTCTCGATGAAATAGATCGTCTTCTTCAATATTTTATTGACGTTGAAGCGGACCGGCTGCGCCGCCACCGGCCGGGCGTAATTGAGCAGATTTTTCATCATCAGTTCGATATTTCTGATCTGCTCGATTACCTTCAACAGGACCTCTTTGTCCCGCTCTTCGATATCGAGTTCCGAAAGCAGCACCTCGATCGATACCTTCATGCCGGCAAGGGGGTTCCGGATCTCATGGGCGAGGCCGGCTGCCATTTCTCCGCAGATCCGCAACTGCTCCGTCCGCTGCATTTCATGCATCTGTTTTTTGAGAGAGGCGGCCATCTCATTGAAAGAATCGGCTACTTCTCCGAATTCATCGCGTAGCCCTGTGATCCGGTAGTCCAGATCGCCTGCTTTCAGCCGGCGTGTCGCATCGAGCAGGCTGTTGACGGGGCGGGTCAACCCGCGGATCAGGAAGAAAGCGAGCCCCACGGCAAAAAAAGGGCCGATCGTCACCATGATGAACAGAAGCGTTTTTCTTTCGTTGATTTTGTTCAGGATCGCCCTCTCCTGCTTTTCCAGATTGGCGCCGGTCACGTTGATGATCCCCTCCACCTTCGCGATGAGGTCATTCCCCATGGTCAGGGCGGCGCCGGTCCGGTTTTCCGAAAGAGCCGATCCGGGATTGGCAGCGAAAACGGCGCGGGTCAGTACGCGGTATCCCTCAATCTGCTTTTTTAGATTGTCTATCTTCTCCCGGGACGGGTAAGTGGGGTGACAAACGAAACACTTCTCCACGATGGCCATCATGCTTTGCTCGCCCGACGCCTCCGCCATCGCAAAGTGCCTGTTCCGGAAAATAATGCTGCCCTGATTATTCTTGATGCTCAACAGAAGATCTTTTCTGAGCGCGACCGTGCGGTGCAGTTGGGAGAGCCGATGCAGTTCATAGATGGTCTCCTGCGTCGTCGTCACGATATAGACGCCGCCAAAGAAAAACATCAAGGCAAAAATCGCGAGTCCGAAAATAATTTTTTTCTTCATCGCCGGGTCGACCGCCGCCTGTCCGAACACCGCCCATGAAGCCGCAATTTATAGATGGCGTTTTCCATCGTGGTGATGATGTAGATCCCATCGAAGAAAAACATCAAGGCAAAAATCGCGAGTCCGAAAATAATTTTCCCCTTCATGTTTGACGGCCTCGTAAAAAATCATTGCCAGAATCCAACCGGCGAAGAAAGCTATTTGGCCAGAATTTCAACCTTTGCCCTTTTAAAAAGCTCTGCAAGCCAGGCATCCCTGGTCAACCCCTTTTCCTGCGTCCCCTTGGCGACGAGTTTGGAGATCCGAAGATCCTTTTCGATCCGCTTATCGAAATTGGTCTGCGTCATGCCGTGATTTTTCAGAAAGGCCTCAAAATCCGTATCGGAAAGATTCATGCTTTTCTTGATGGCGGCTATCCGGTCGGCGACCTCCTGCGGGGGCACGGTGATCTTTTCCTTGGCCGCCTCGGTCACCAGTATTTTTTCCTGGATCAGTGCATTCAGGATCTGCATTCTCAGACCCGCGGCGGCCGCTTTGGCCTCGGGGGTGGAATCCGGTTGACCGCTTTTCCCGGACATTTTGCGATAGAGGTCGAATTTCTGATCCACCTCCGCGGTGGATATCTTTTCTCCGTTGACGATGGCGGCCGTTGAACCGCCGCCCTTCAACGGGTTCGGCAGCAGGCCGGTGAAAATCAGCAGGGCCGCGCCTCCCAAAACCACCAGCAACACGGCCAGAATCGCATAGAGATTTTTCCTGCCCGGCCCCTTCTCCTGAGGAGGGAGAGCACTTTCATTGTCTTTCACTTCCTTGTTTTGCACTTCCTTGCCGCATGCTCCGCAGACGGCCACCCCGTTTGCCAGGGCGTTCCCGCATTGGGGACATTCCAGATTTTCCATTTCTTCTTTACCTCACGGTGTATTGATGAAAACTATACAGTCTATGCCATAAGAGACCTTTAAAGTAAAGGTAAACCACAAAGAACTCGCCGCCGTTATAACTTCAGGAGGCGCCGCCGTAGCTGTGGAGGCCGGAGAGGATCAGGTTCACGCCAAGGTAGCAGAAGATCGTGGCGGCGAAGCCGGCGATAGAGAGGATGGCCGCCCTCTTGCCCCGCCAGCCGCGGGTGATCCTGGCATGCAGATAAGCCGCATAGATGAGCCAGACGATCAGCGACCAGGTTTCCTTCGGATCCCAGCTCCAGTATGTCCCCCACGCCACATTGGCCCAGAAGGCGCCCGTCACGATGCCGATGGTCAAAAGCGGGAATCCGATCGCGATGGTCTTGTAGCCGATCTCGTCGAGGGCGGAAGAGGAGGGAAGGAAGTCCCAGAACGACCCGGCGGACTTGGGGGAACGCTTCTCCGATCCGGCTTTGAGAAGATAGAGGAAGCTGACGCCAAAGGAGACGGCAAAGGCGGCGTAGCCGACAAAACAGGTTACCACGTGGGCAATGAGCCAATTGCTCTTCAAGGCCGGCACCAACGGCTGAATATCATTTGGATTCAATGAAGCATAGGCCATGATCAGAAATGGGAAAGGGGCGACGAAAGCGCCCACCGTCCGGATCTTGAACTTTCTCTCTAAGACAAGATAGATCAGCGCGATCGTCCAGGCAAAAAAGGCCAATGATTCATAGAGATTCGTCAGCGGCGCGCGTCCGATCCCCAGTTGGTAGGATTCGTACCACCTCATGCCGAGCGCCGCCGTTTCCACAACGACGCCGCCGAGCATGGAGAGGCTCGCCGCCTTCCCTAACATCTCGGACCGGAACGCCAGGTAAGAGACGTAAAGCACCATCGCGAAAAAATACACGAATATGGAAATACCGAATAACAAAGAATTGGTCATCAAGAAACCTCCTTCAGGCTCTGAATCATCTGCTCCATCTCTTTCGCATAGGCGTCGCGGTTTTTATTGGCCGTCCCGCCGATCGTCAATTCGCTTCTCCCCTTTTTATCGGTTCGGAGCGATATCCATAGCTTTTTGTGCGACATGAAAAAAGCGATCATGATGCCCGCGATCAGCAGGATGCTGCCCAGCCACACTAAGATCTCTCCCGGATCCCGGTTGACCTGAAGTCCGGTATATTTCTTCAGTTTCAAGTCCCTCACCCGGAAATAGGTATCGCCGCCGCGCTGTTTGTCATATTCGGGATGATTCACCAGGAGCCACAGCCCGACCGGACTCCCCGTCACCGGATAGATATTGACGCCGACCGCCCGGCCGCCGTCCGCTCCGTCCGACATTGGAAAATGTTCCTGATAATCGGCCGCCTCCATTTGATCGGCCACACCGGGAATATCGACCTTACCGCCGAAGGGCGCCGTCACCGTTCCTATCAGGGCGCCGTCCCGGTTCACGACGTCGATCGCCGCCTGGTCGGGTTGCCCTCCATAGCTGGACTGGTAAAAGGTAACCCCTTCGAAGGTCAAGGGATCGTTCACCCGGATGGTTTTTCGGATCACCTCCTTGCCGTTCTGAAGGATGGAAAGGTCGCTGCGATAATCCATCGGGGCGCCGCTCGGATAGAATTCGGCGTTGAACGTATTGCATTTGACCTGGAAATCCAGATACTGAATCCTTCCGGCTCGGGTTTCCACCTGTGAAACCGTCTCCCCTTCGAAAATGTTCACATACCCCTTGTAACCGAAAAAAGAGCCGCTTATAGCGCCGAGAAAAATGATCAGAATGCTCAGATGGGTCACGAAGAAGGATAAACGGCTGTATTTCCCTTTTTCAAAGAAGTAATGGCGGCCGCCGTCTTCCGCTTGAGTGACCACGGGTTTGCCGGGAAAGCCCTTCCCCGCCAGCGCCGCCACTTTCTTTTCCACGACATCGAGCGGCAGCGCATACCGGATCGTTGTCAGATTCTGTAAGGATTTCGATAGTTTTTCGTCAATGACCAGGTTTTTCTTTCGCATTCCGGCCATGATGCCCCGGTAGCGGTCCATCGTGCAGGCGGCGATGTTCAGCGCCAAGAGCGACAGGCAGGCGACGAACCACCAACTGTGATACATATCGAAAAGACCGAGCCTCGAGAAAAGGGCCACGGTCCCCGGTTGATAAAACCGGTAATATTCCTGAAGCGGCTTGTTTTGCTCAATCACGGTTCCGGCAATCGAGAGCGCGGCAAGCATCAGCAAAAGGAAGACGACGAGCTTCAGGGAGGTAAAGAAATTCCATATCCTTTCTATCCAATCGGTTCCGTCGGTTTTCGCGGTCTTTACGGGCTCATCAGCAGACATAAAAAATTCCCTCTCTCAACATGAAAAATCTCACCGTCCACTCCGCTATTTACCCCTTTTCACGCCCGGGGCTGCCAAAAGTTCCTCCGCCTTCCGCGCATCTTTCTGGGCTTGCTCCAGGATCTCCCCAGCCAGGTCGGCGTTGTGAACGCCATTGGCGCTGACAACAAATTCATAGGCCTTTTTCCCCTGATCCAGAAGTCCCGCGGCCTCAGCAACCTCCCGCTTCGCCTTGCGGGCGTCGTTCAACTTCCGGGCCGCCTTCTCCAAGAGATCCCGGGTCTTTTTCTGAGCATCGAGGGTTTCCTGCTTCCATCCCTTGAGAATGTCCACGTAGGCCTTGTCATGGCAACCGGCGCATGCGGGGGCGATATTCTCGATCGACTGCTTTTTGGAAAGGTCGTGGCAATTGACGCACTCCACCTTTCCGGCCTTCACGCTGGGCGTCGCTCCCGGTAGTTTTACCGGCAGATTCTCGGCCGTAAAGAGCGCCGACTGCTTTTGATGACAGCGCGCGCACTGGGTGTTTTCCGGGCTGTGGTGACAGGCCATGCAACCCTCTTTGGTGATGCTGACCGCTTTATGTTTTTCCGCCGAATGGCAGGTGGTGCAACCCAGGCCAAACTCGAAGGCATGGCGGGTGTGCGGCAGTTTGACCCCCTGAAAGGAGGTCACAATGGGGAGCTTCACCTCGGCCTTGTCGTGGCAGAGTTGGGCGCAATAGCCTCCCTTGATTGGGCTTTTGTCGGGAAGGGCCGGTGCGACCTTCCCCGCCGTCCGGAAGAGACGGTCCAGATTGCGGTCCGCGACCTGGATGAGCTCCGCCGCATAGAAGGGGTTATGAACCCCCTTCCCGATCTTCACGAAATCGGCATTGTACTTGGCGTCTTCATATAGTTTCCGGGCCGCCTGCCGTTTTCCGTCGGCTTTACCCGATTTTTCCAGAAGCTGGCGGGCCGCATTTAACTTGGGTTCAATATCCTTGAGGAGAACATCAAAGGTATCCTTCCAGTCCTTGAGCATCCCCTTGTACTGGTTTCCGTGGCAGTTCATGCAGGCCTTCTCGGAGGCCACGAACGTCCGGCCGTTCCTCCCGCCGCCCTTCTCGGCGCCTTTCGGCTGGACATGGCAGGCCAGGCAGTCTAAGCGGGAACTGAACATGTGGCTGGGTGTGGTCGGAACCCCCCGGCCTCTCTCCCCCATGAACATCTCTTTCGGACCGCTGTGGGTTTCCGCATGGCAGACATTGCAGTTGTATTCCATAAACCGCACTTTGGCGGTCTTCAGGCCGTGTTTGATCTCATCATGGCATCGCGTGCAGTCCACTTTTCTCTTGGCGACATGGATGTTGTGCATAAACGTGACATCAGCGTACTTGGCCAGCCGTTCCGGTTCATTGTGACAATCGTAACATTTCTCCCTGTGGGCGTTGCCCTCCCCCTGGATGGCGTCGGGGTGACACATTTCACAGGAGACATGACGCGAACCGGCAAAATCCTGATGGTTGAACGTGAACCCCTGGAACTGGATATCTTTCTTGGGGTACTCATGGCAGGTGGTGCAATTCCCGAGAGGGAGCATCCCCGTTTGTTCCGGCTTGTGCCGGAAATGGCAGAGGAAGCAGGTGCTGTCCGTCACCTCGACGTGCGTGCCCACGACGATCTGGGAGTGGCAGCTCGTGCAGCGCAACTGCTTGCCCCGCCGGAGGTCTCCCAGGTGGAATTTGTGATCGAAGCGGATTCCCTTTTTATAGGTGATCTTCCTCGACGTCAGCAGACTCTTGGAATGGCATCCCGATCGCAGGCAACTGGCGTCATCGATCTGGGCGTAGGGCTTGGAGCTGTACTTCTGGGTCACATACTGGACCACGGAATTGACCGCCTGAAATTTGGCCCACAAAAGCTTTTTGGTTTCAGGAGAATAATGGCATGTCACGCAAGAGACATCTTTGTGTTTGGAAGTCTTCCAGGCGTCGTAATAGGGTTTCATGATGTGGCAACTGTTACAAAAGCCGGGACTGGTGGTGTAATGAACCATATAGCCCATCACGGCCAACCCCAAGACCACGGTGACGGCCAGCACCTTGTAAAATATCGGACCGAAATGGATATGGATGCCGATCCGTTCCAGAAACCGCTTGGTCCTGCTTTTCTTCGTTGTCTCTTCCAAAATCGATCTCTCCTTCATGGGTTAACTTCCTGCCAATTCCCCCTTTTTCCACGGCGGCAGCAGCTTGATTAAAATGGAAAGGATGACAAAGGGAATGATCAACAAGGCCAGCGCAACGAGGAAACCTTCAATGCCCATCAGCTCCATTTTGTAGGTGGTGAGCCCCCGGAAGCTCTTGGAAAAGAGTTGTCCGCCGATCACCACATTCCACCGGGTGCTGAAGATCCCCAACTGGATGAGCAAACCGCAGACAAAATAGAGCAGTTTCCGCACCTCTTCCTGAAGCCGGAATACCTTGATGACCACCATGATCCCCAGGGGCAGCAGCATGCCCAGCAGGATCTGGAGCACCACCAGGCTCATGAAGAGCTTCGTTTCCACCAACTGGGAGAGGATCTTGATCGACTCTTCGCTTTCGTAAAGACGATGGATAAAATCAAGAACCTCGATCGAAAAATCGACGATGACCGCGTAGAACAGAAAGGAAGCCACCCGGTCGAGACATTTCATATCAATCTTCCCATCCCGGAGAGGGATGATGATCATATAGAGCAACATGACCATGGCAATCCCCGAGACAATGGCCGAGAAGAGAAACACGACCGGCATCATCACACTGCTCCACCAGGGGTTTGCCTTGATGGAACCGAAGATAAAGCCCACATATCCGTGGAGCAGAAAGGCCGAGGGGATGCCGATAATCGTGATGATCTTAACGGTCTTCTTGTCGAAGGCGACCGCCTTTTCGCTGATGTCGGTGGAAAAAAGGGAAAGGAGCTTGAGCGCCCACTTTTTCGGACCGGTGGATTCGGAAGACCAGACGATCATATCCCGTCGATATTCAAAATAGATTTCCAGCAACAGCACCAGCATCAGGTACCAGAGGTAAACGAAACCGAACATGGCCATCGCCGAAGTGAGATTGGGGGTCATGAACATCTCATAGGAGCGCTCCGGCCGGCCGAGGTGGAGCTGCAGCGGCAGCGGCGCAATCAGCATGAACGCCAGCGCCGTCAGCATGGCCAACCGGTAGGTAGGCTGCAGTTCCTTCACGTTGAAGACCTTGACCAGCGAGGCGAGGATGAAGGCCCCAGCCACCAGTCCCGTAATATATGGATAGACGACGATCAAGATCGACCACTGGATATCGATCTCATTCGGATAGATAAATCCCACCACCTGTTTGGAAAGTTCCATGAAATTCTGGGCGGCTTCCATATCAGTTCACCTCACCATCAAGATTTGCGTAATAAACTTTGGGATCCGTATTCAACGACGGCTTCAGGACATGGATCTTGTTCATCCGGGTGAACCGTCCCAAGGGGCTCGCGATGCTCTTCATGTCGCCGAAAACCCTCGCCTGCTTCGGGCAGACCTCCACGCACACCGGGAGCAATCCCTTCACCAAGCGATGATAGCAGAAGGTGCATTTATCGGCGACCCGGGTTTCCGGATTGAGGTACCGGGCCCCGTAAGGGCAGGCCTGGATACAGTATCGACAGCCGATACAGCGCTTGCTGTCCACGAGGATCACGCCGTCGTCCGTTTTGAATGTGGCCCCGACCGGACAAACCTGAACACAGGGCGGATGATCGCACTGGTTGCAGAGCTTCGGCACAAAAAAACTGCGCAGAACATCCTTTTCTACAAGAACATCGCCCGGTTCATCACTATTGAGGGTGTTGACGGAAACCGTCCGGTCCGTCTTGATCACATATCTTTCCACCCAGGTGCGAAAGTAATAGGGAACGGCGGGCACCGCGTTTTCCGTTTTACAGGCCTGCATACACCGGCCGCAGCCGATGCATTTGTCGATATCAATCCCCATCCCGTAGTAGTGTTTCGTGGTATCGTAGGTCTTGTTCAGCATTTTTGCCCAGGCGTCCGCGGACAACCCCCCCAGGATGCCGCCGGACGAAATAACCCAACCCAGGTGTTTCAAGAAGTCTCGCCGATCCATTAGATCCCTCCTAACGTATGTGGATAGTGGCACTGCCAGCAAACATATTTTTCGCCATGGGCGGCCATATCAACGGTCGGCGCGCCCTTGCGGGGAGAACCCTTGTCATGGCACTTCCCGCAGAATTCCCGCTTATCCGGCTTCGTCGGGATCACCGTTCGGGGAGAGGTCTTGTGCTTTTCCGGCGCCGTGTGGCAAACGCTGCATGCAATCAGCGCATGATACGATGCGGCCTTGGCCCTTTCAATCTGCGCATGACAGGCGGCGCAGGAGCGGGGCGTCGTGGGCGGTTTCGGGTTATGCGGGTTATGGCAGGTAATACAGGGTTTCCTCGGGTTATGCGTATCCGGGTTGATCTGCGGGAAACCGGTTGGCCTGGAGGAGTTGTATTTGTGGCAGTAGGCGCAGTAGTCGCGCTTTTTCGGCGACGTGGGTTTCACTTCCGTGGGATTCTCGACATGTTTTTGCGCGGCGCCGTGGCAGGATTCGCAGGACAAATCCCGATGGTAGCCGATCTTTTTTATTTGAGGTTCCTTCTCGTGACATTGCTCGCAGATCTGGGCGCCGGCATACTGGATCTCCTTGGCCACTTCCCGCTCCATCGAAGACGCTTGCTGTAAAGCCGGCTCCTTCATTTCGGGCGGGATGATGAACTGTCTGATCACAAACACCACCGCCACAAAAACCAGGAAGACAACAGCAACCCTCACCGCCTGTTCCGGCAGTTTTTTAAAAAAATCTTTCATGCCATCCCTCCGCATCCATAATTCCGTGACCCTTTCAAATATATTTCAAAGCTTTCCCTATGGCTTTATCCGCTCATATTGACGCTTGATGTCGGCCTTGCCATATTTCGAGTGGACGAAATCTCCCCGCTGGATGGGGATGGCGATCCTCATGAACAGGGTAAAGATAAAGAGTCCAAAAGCCCAGATCCCCAAGGAAATGGCGATTTCATTGATATTCGGCAGGTATTCGTAAATCTCCCCGAGAGGATCGGGGATAAAGCCGGGAACGATCAAGCCGAGCCCTTTTTCAATCCAGACGCCCACGATGATGAGCAGTGAACCGATGTTGAGTGTGATTAGATTCTTCCGGGTTCCGGGAATCAGGAAGATCAGAAAGGCGGTGATATTCATCGCCATGGCCGACCAGATCCAGGGAACCAGGGCATGGTGTCCGTGCAACCCCTGAAAGAGATACTGCATCGGCGCCAGGTGAATGGTGGCCGTGTAATACTCCTTGAAAAGCTCGGCCCCCAATAGGAACAGATTGATGAACATGGCGTAGGCCATCAACTCAGCGACCTTGAAAAGCGCCTCGTTCTTGATTTTCATCCCCGCCGTCTTTCTCAAAACCTGGAAAATAATCAGGGCCATGGCCGGCCCGGAGCAAAAGGCGCTGGCCAGAAAACGGGGCGCCAGGATGGAGGCGTTCCAGAAGGGTCGGGCGGCGAGCCCGTTGTATAGAAAAGCAGTCACGGTATGGATGCCCACCGCCCAGGGAATGGAAAGTAAAACAAGCGGAATGACGAAATTCTTGGTCGGTTCCTTGCCGAAGTACGTCTTGATCAGAATATAGATCGGAACGATGGTGTTCAGCACCAGATAGCCGTTCAGAACGATCACATCCCAGGCCAGAAGTGAATTGGGGAATGAGAGAATTCCGATAAAGGGGATGATATGCCAGAATCGGTCGGGTCTGCCGAGGTCGGCAAGAACAAACATCAAGGCCATGATGATGGCCGAAGCGGCCAGCAGCTCCCCCAAAACGACAATTTCCTTGATGGGATCGAAGTGATAGATGTACGCCGGAATGACGAGGAGCACGGCGGCGGCCGCGACGCCGACCAGATAGGTAAAGTTGCCGATATAGAGCCCCCAGGAGACCTGGTCCCTCATGTTCGTCACGATCAGTCCTGCATCCAACTGTTTCGTATAGAAGGTGATCGCCGCGCCGATGATGGCGAGCAGGAAAGCGCACCAGAGGTAGTACGCCTTCGTCCCGACAAAAACCATCCGGACCGTTCTTTTAAAAAATATCCAAGCTTCCATGCCGTCCCCTAAAACGCTATGCGGAAAAGAAGTAATAAAATTTGGGTTCCGTGTTCAAGTCTTCCTTCAATCGGAATACTCTTTTATTTTCAATAAGGTATCTTATTTCGCTGCTCGGATCGAGCAGGTTCCCGAATTTCCGGGCGCCTGTGGGGCAGGCCTCCACGCAGGCGGGGTAACGCCCATTCCGGACCCGCTGGACGCAAAACGTACATTTTTCCACAACATTTTTCATTCGGGGCCGGTTCCCGAGATAATGGACGTCCGTATTCAACTCGTCAGCGGGAATGTTGGGCTCGGACCAGTTAAAGACCCGTCCCTTGTAAGGGCAGGCCGCCATACAATAGCGGCAGCCGATGCACCAGTTGTAATCGACCACCACGATGCCGTCCGGTTCCTTCCATGTCGCCTTGACGGGGCAGACGCGCACGCAGGGCGGGTTTTCGCAATGCTGGCATTGAACGGGCATATACATGAACCCCGGTTCCGGTACGGTTTCGGGGTTATAGTAATGTTCGGCATTTTCGAGGTTGATCAGGCTCCCCTTTTTCAAGCGGACGACCCTGATCCATTGGAGTTGCGGGTTGATCCGGGACTGATTGTTTTCTTTCACACAGGCGTAAACGCATCTTCGACACCCGATGCACCGCGACAGATCAAGGCCATAGCCCCAGAGAACCCCGTACCCGGCCGGCTGCGCACTGATACCGAATTTCTTTCCGTATTTCCGAAGATAGGTCTCCTCTAACCGCTGGATGACCTCTTTCTTTTCCGCCTCCGTCATTTCCCGGAACCGTTTCTGGAGAAACTCCTCCATCTGGGCCTGGGTGCACGACGAGCTTCCCAGAGAAAGCGCGGCCAAGGCGCCCATGGACATCATCTTCATGAAATCTCTTCTGGTTTGCGAGCTATCTTCCATAAGTCCGTTCCGGTTGGGTTGGCGGCGGTTCCGGTTTCAGGGGTTTGAATTTGGGGTCATGGGGGTTGTGACAATTTACGCAAAGGAAATAGAGCCTTTTCCCTCCCTTGAAATAGCCGACCCTTTTTCCGTGGATGCCGACTTTCCAGTCACGATAGATATTGCCGTGGCACTGTCCGCAAAGCAGGTACGACTCCGTAAACGGAATCGTGTCCCCATTGACAAGCTTCAATTTATCCCTGTTTGCCGGATTGTGACAATCCAGACACCAGCGATCGTTTTCCGCATGGCGCAGTTTGATGTTGGCATGCTCGTCCTTGAGCTCCCTTCTTTTTGCATTGACCTCCATCCCCGCATGACAGTTGCTGCAGGGGAATATACCCTCGGTCAGCGGAGGCGTGGAAACGGGATATTCATCATGGTGCGCCGCGAACGCAGGCACGCCAAAGGCGATGATTGCAAACAAGCATAGGGAAACGATTTTCATGGTCTTTGCCCGTTATCTCTTATTTTCCCTTTTGATATAAGGTATTGAACCGGCCTTGCCCTCAGAAAGAGATTCAGGAGGAAAATATGGAACGGAGCGCTTTTACATTTACGAAAAAATAAGTCAAGAATTATTTTATAAGCCCCAGGACGTCTCCCCGAAAACAGGGCGTTTTCTACCTAATCTCCCGAAGGAATTATAACGATGCCTTGCCGGGGAGTTCGATGTCCAAGGCTTTGAGAATGTCCCGCTGCGCCTTGGTCACCTCTGTGAGGATATGACCGTACTTCCCAGAATATTTAACCTTGGTCAACGTCTTCATCTCCTGCAGCAGTTCGCGCACCGTGTATTTCTCGATGAGTTTCGATGAGCGCATCTCCTTGCGTATCGCGCTGATGAGAA
>MNZQ01000102.1 GCA_001873745.1 Syntrophaceae bacterium CG2_30_58_14 | reverse complement strand
AATGGTGTCAAAGAACGCTGCGTTCCCGTATCGACCCGATGAAGAAAGTGGCTAAGATGTTACGTAACCACCGGGGCCTTTTGCTTAACTGGTTTCGGGTCAAAGATCGAATTGCCCTGGGTGCCGTAGAGGGCTTTAACAACAAGGCGAAATTGACCACAAAAAAAGCCTATGGTTTCCGTAGCTACGAGGTGGTTAAAATCGCCTTATATCATACGCTTGGTGACCTACCCCAGCCAACGGTCACCCATAAATTTTGCTGAAGAGCCCAAAATTCAAGTATGGCGTGACCCTACCCGGGATTCCGACCCGGCCGGATCTGCCCAAACTGTCCGAAATCAAGCTCTATCCGATGGATTTCGGCTGGCAGGCCAAGAACAGCGAGGCTATCAAGAAGAAGTGGGAGGGCCTCTTCTCCAAGTAACCCTCATGCCCCAAGTTGGGCACAACGAAGGATGAAAATCACCCCCACCCCTCCCTTCCCCGTCGAGGGGGAGGGAGGGGTGGGGCATTTTCATATAAACCGTGACATTTTTTTACCCGTACTCTGTATAGAACGCTCAACATCCAAGCGAGGAAGGCCCATGGGAAGAGACCTCAGGCTGGAAAATCTGACGAAACGCTACGGGGGCCTTACCGCCGTGGATCATGTTGATCTGGAGATCCGGGAAGGGGAGTTCATCTGCTTTCTGGGGCCAAGCGGTTGCGGAAAAACCACGATTCTCCGGATGATCACCGGATTTGAGACGGTTACGGAAGGAAAGGTGATCTTCAACAACCGCGTGATCAACGATCTCATTCCCAAGAAACGCGAATTCGGAATCGTCTTTCAGTCCTACGCCCTTTTCCCGAACATGACCGTGGAGGAGAACATCGCCTTCGGTTTGAAGATGAGGAAGATGCCGAAGAAGGCCATTGCGGAACGTGTGGATGCGATGCTCGACCTGATCGGTTTGTCCAATTGGCGGAACCTCTATCCGGCCCAGTTGAGCGGCGGGCAGCAGCAGCGGGTCGCCCTTGTCCGGGCCCTCGCCCCGGATCCTCAGGTGCTCCTCCTCGATGAGCCCTTGAGCGCCCTCGATGCAAAAATCCGGCTCCGTCTCCGGGCGGAAATCAAGCGGCTGCAGCAGGAACTGAAGAAGACCATGATCCATGTGACCCACGACCAGGAGGAGGCCCTCTCGATTGCCGATCGGGTGGTGGTGATGGAAGGCGGGCAGTTCCGGCAGGTGGGACGGCCGATCGACATCTATAAGAACCCGACGTGCAGCTTTGTCGCGGACTTTGTGGGAACATCCAATTTTTTCGATGGGCGCCGGACCCACGGCGTCGTGGATACCGGCCGGAGGAAAATCAAGGTGATGGAGAACGGCGCTGCCGCGGACGAAGCCGTATCGCTGGCGATCCGCCCGGAAAATGTGGAGGTGTTCAAAAAGGCGCCGCACCCCCAGGTCGCCGAACCGATGAACCTCGTCGCAGGCCGGATCGATGTGGTGGTTTTTCAGGGCGCCGCCGTCCGACTTCTGATCCATATGGATGGGGAGGAGATCATTTCCGACATTATCGAAAAGGAGTTTGCACAGCGCGACTTGAAGCGGGGGGATCCCGTTTATGTTTACTGCTCTCCCGAGGCCTTTCTGGTCTTTCCGGAAGGAGGGGGGAGAGGATGAACCCTGTCGGACCTTCCGGAAATAGATTCTCCACCTGGTTTTCCGCCGACAACCTTTTCACCGGCGTGATCATGGCGTTTCTGCTGGTCATTCTGTCCGTTTTCCTGCTCTATCCAGTGGTGGACATCTGCCGGTTGAGTTTCTTCAAGGACGGGGTTTTCACCCTCCAAAATTATGTGGATTATTTCTCCGAACCCCGAATCTTCCGCTCCTTTTACAACAGCATGTTTGTTTCCCTGGCGACCATGGTCATCACCACGATGCTGGCCTTCCTGTTTGCCTATGGTCTCACCCGAACGACCATGCCGGGCAAAGGGTTTTTCTATACCATCTCCACGTTGCCGCTCATCGCGCCGACGATCATCCAGGCCCTCGCGCTTATTCTGCTGTTCGGTCGCAACGGGGTCATTACGCGCTACCTTCTGGGAACGAGCTGGAATATATACGGCGCCACGGGGATCATCGTGGGAGAGATTCTCTACTGTTTTCCAAATGCCCTTTTCATCCTTTATACCACGCTCTCCGCGGTGGATACGCGCCTCGACGAAGCCGCGCAGAGCCTGGGCGCCTCCGCGATGAAAACCTTCTTCAAGGTGACCTTGCCGTCGGCGAAGTACGGGATCGCCAGCGCCGCGGCCCTTACCTTCAACTTGACCATTACCGACTTCGGCATCCCGGTGGTGATCGGGGGGGACTATTCGGTCCTGGCGACGGAGATCGTAAACAAGGTCTTCGGCTTGCAACGGTTTGACCTGGGCGCCACGATCAGCGTGATTTTGCTGATCCCGTCGATCACCGCCTTTGCGATCAATTACTACCTGACGCGGAAGAGCTATGCGATGATCAGCGGCCAGGCGCGCCCTTTTATCCAGCCTTCCCGACCGCTGAAAAAATGGGCCTTCACAGCCTATTCGGCCCTGATCGCCTCCTGCATCCTGCTGGTCTTTATCACGGTCTTTCTCGGCTCTTTCGTCCGCACCTGGCCTTATGATTTCTCGCTCACGCTGAAACATTTTGATTTCCCGTCGCTCGGGGCGAGCGTTCCCCTCTGGACCGCTTTCTGGAACCGCGTACTGGAACCGGGAGCTCTACGGGACATGATCGCCATCAAGTACGCACCCATCTGGACCAGCCTCCTGGTTTCCCTCGTGGTGGCCGTCGTCGGCGCCTCCATCACCCTGGTGGCCGCCTATATCATCGAAAAGAAGAAGCCAAGGGGCGAGCAACTTCTCTACGCCCTGTCGGTTTTGCCGGCGGCCATCCCCGGGGTGGTGCTGGGTCTGGGATACGTGCTCGCCTTCAACAAACCCTATTTCCTGATTTACGGCACAATCTGGATCATCATCATCAACATCGTGATTGCCAATTTCACGCTGGGGGTTCTCTCCGGGACGGCGAATCTCAAGCAGATCGACAAGTCGGTCGAGGAGGCGGCGGTCAGTCTGGGCGCCGGACCGGTCACCACCTTCACCCGGATCGTATTTCCGCTCTCCAAGGTGGCCTTTCTCTCCACGACCACCTTCTTTTTCATGCGGGCCATGACCACGATCAGCGCCGTTTTGTTTCTGGTTTCGGCGCAGATCAAGCTGGCCGCGATCGAGATCATCTTTCTCGATGTGGATGGCCGCACGGCGAGCGCAAACGCGATGTGTACCGTGGTGGTGTTTATCGTTGCGCTCTTTTTGATTATCATGCGGTTGACCACCGGCAGTTCCGGGCTTACCGGAATGAGTGCCGCCAAATGACGGGGGGCTTGCGCCATCAACATACATATAAACACTATAGAGGTCATTGCAAAACGTTTTGTCATGCCCGAATGCTCTTATCGGGCATCCATGATTTCAGGCTGTTACAAGCTGGATTCCCGCCCAGAAAGGTCGCGGGAATGACAGAATTGGGAGTTTTACAATTGGCTCTATAGACAAAAATATGGATAGATAAGGGGGATAGCATGAGGGAAAATAACTTGTTGGAGTCGCTGGTTCAGGTGAGTCCCGGTATGGAGATCTGGTGGGATTCATCCCCGGTCATTTTCAAAAACTGGTGTCAAAAGTTGCTTGCCAAGGCGGATGCGGGGGATCAACAGATGCTGAAGCGTCAATTTGGCCGGATGTACAATACCGAGAATCCGGGGGAGTCGCTTTTCCGCGGCGTCACGACCAACCCCTCCCTCTCTCTCCAGGCCATCAAGGATGATGAGCCGTATTGGAAAGAGATCACTTTCGGCATGATCAGGAATCATCCGGGGATCGATAAGGAGTCCCTCTTCTGGCTTCTGTATACGGAGGTCGTGAAACGGGGCTCCGATATGTTCCTGCCGCTGTTTGAAAAGACAAAATTTCGCGAAGGCTTCCTCTCCGGACAGGTGGATCCGCGGAAGTCCTTCGACAAGGAGACCATGTTGAAGCAGGCCGCGGAACTGGCTGCGATCAACCCCAACGTGATGGTCAAGGTGCCGGGCACAAAGGAGGGATACCCGGTCATTGAGGAGCTGACCGCTCGCGGAATTTCCACCAACAATACCCTGACGTTTGTGTTGCCGCAATTGATGGACTGCGCAAAATCGGTGCAAAGGGGGCTGGAAAAGGCCAAGGCAAATCGGGTGGATCTTTCGCGCTGGCGGTCGGTGATCACCCACATGGAGGCCCGCTACGGCGACTTGGGCGGATTAAGGGATTTCGGAAGGGAAAAGGGCGTTGAACTTTCCGAGGGGGATGTCCGTCTGGCGGAACTGGCCATCTTCAAGAAGGCCTACCGGCTGCTCAAGAAGGGCAACTATCCGAGCAAGCTCCTCTCCTGCTCTTTACGGGTCGGACCGACCGTGGATGGCGTGCGGAGGCTTTGGCATCTGGAGGAGAAGGCGGGCGCCAACATCGTGGTCACCTGTCCGCCAACTTTTATTGATGAGGTGATCCATTTTCCGGGTCAGGAAAACATCCATTTTATAAAGGACCGCATCGATCATGAGATACCGAAGGATGTGCTGGACAAGCTGCTGCGCGTACCCTATTTCGAACGGGCCTATGCGGAGGATGGCTATTCCCGGGATGAGTACAACACTCATCCATCGCTGGTGAAGACGGCGCAGCAGTTTTCGAAGGCCACCGACGATATGGTCGAATTTGCGGGAAAGTGCATTGCAGATTTCTCACGTTAGCGATGAAAGGAGAGAAAAATGAAGCCGTTAAAAGATTGGTTTGTGCCATGGTTGACCACCGCAAGGGAATACGATACCAGCATCCTGGATAAGGCTTGGGCAAATCCCGATTACGGTCGCTTGATGCTCAATGAAAATCCGCTGCCCCCTTCCGAGAAGGTGATCAAGGCGGTTACGGATATCCTGTCCCAGGGAAACCGCTACCCGGACAGTATGAAAAGATTGCGAACCAAGATTGGTAAACTCCACAACCTGGGACCGGAAAATATCGCCCTGTGCAACGGTTCATCGGAGATCATCGACTCGATGATGCGTATTTTCCTCCAGCCCGGCGACGAATTCATCGTCTCCAATCCCACGTTTGGTCTTTTTCCGCCCCGGGCGGAACTGGTCGGCGGGAAGGTGGTCTCGGTTCCGCTCCGAAAAGAGGATCTCCAGTATGATGTCGACGGGATGCTGAAGGCGATCACCCCCAGGACCAAGCTTATTTTGGTCATTAATCCCAATAACCCCACCGGGATCTTTATTGAGGATAAGGACCTGATCCGCTTCTGCGAGACGGGCATCCCGCTGTGTGTGGATGAGGCCTATCTGCACTACCATCCGGAAATTCCCTCCAAGTCCTATCTTATTGAGAAATATCCCCATGTGTTTCTTTCCCACACCTTCTCAAAGGCCCATGGATTTGCCGGTATCCGCTTAGGGTATCTTGTAGGAACGGAAGAGATGGTCAACGCCTTTAATACCATGTTTTTACCCTGGAATGTGAGCCTGATGGCCATGGCGGCGGCGGAGGCGATCCTGGATAATCCGGAGGAGATCGCCATAAAAGTAGCGCATAACAAACGCTGGATGGACATTTTTTTTGCGGAACTGCAAAAGGTCGGGCTTAAGCCTTATCCGGCGCACGGAAATTACATGCTCGTCGATGCCACCATGACAGGCAAAACCACCGCCGAAATTCTGGCGGCCGCGTTGGAAATGGAAAAGATCTTCCTGAAGAAGATTCCCACCATCCACGGGAGGGACGGTTATTTCCGGGTCACGCCCGGCGTGGACAAGGAAAACGAGCGATTCGTCCGGTTTGTCCGAAACTATTTCGGCAAGCGGTGATGTTCCGGGAGGGAATGCGTACAACTTTCCCCTCCCCCGGCGGGAGGGGATGAAGGGGAGGGGGAAAACACTCTCTGAAATACAACCACTTTTCACCCCCACCCTAACCCTCCCCCACTAAAATGAAGTCCCCCTCTAACAAAGTGGGATAGAGGGGGATTTGAGGTGTATTTTCGAGTGAAGATTTACGTATGCGTAAAGCATGTGCCCGACACCGCGGCCAACATTAGACCGCTGGGCGGGACGGCCTTTGATGAGACCGTCAAGTTTGTCATGAATCCCTACGACGAGTACGCCCTGGAGCAGGCCCTCCGGATCCGGGAAAGCGGCTCTGGCGCCGAGGTTGTTGCGGTTACGGTCGGAAAGGCGGTTGCGGCCTCCACGTTGCGGACGGCCCTCGCCATGGGCGCCGACCGGGCGATTCTCGTGAGGACGGACGCCTATTTTGCGGACAGCGTCGAGACGGGCCGCCTCCTCCACCGGGCCATTTCTCTGGACGGTTCCCCGGATTTGATCCTGACCGGCCGGCAATCGGTCGACACGGAAGGGATGCAGATCCCCTACCGATTGGGGGTCCTGTTCGACATGCCCGTGGCCATCAATGTGACGGCCTTTTCGATGGCCGAAGGCCGGGTTGCCGTGGAGCGGGAAATCGAAGGGGACCTCCGCGAGGTGATCGAGATGACAACGCCTTGCGTCGTCGGCGCCGCCAAGGGGTTGAACCGGCCGCGCTGTCCCACCCTTCCCGACATGATGAAGGCGAAGAAGAAGGAGATCCGGGTGATCAACCAAGCCGATCTCGGCCTCCCGTCTTCCGTTCCCGCGGTGGAGCTCCTCTGCCTTCAAGCGGCGCCCGACCGGGGCAGGGGAAGGATCCTGGAGGGCGATCCAGAAAAGATGGTGCGGGAGCTTCTGCGCCTGCTGCGGGAAGAGGCGAAAGTCTTATAGCGGAATCAATTTGCTCCCTCCCCTTCAAGGCTGGTCAGGGTGGGGATGGGGTGGAATTCGAGGCGCGTTATCCGGTGAAAGGACTGGTTCGGAGGCTATGACGAGGATCGGCGTTCTCATTGAGGAGAAGGGCGGCGAGGTCAAGAAGACCCATCTCGGGGCCCTGACCGCAGCAAGACAGGACAGAGAGAGCGAGGTTTACGCCCTGCTGTTCGGCAATCACGCAGAGGCCTGTCGCGGGGTATTGCAGCGTTACGGTGCGGATAAGATCGTGGCAATCCAGACGCTGGAACCGAACCCGGAATCCTTTCCGGAGGTGCGGGCTGTGGCGCTCTGTTTCGCGATGGATGTGTTTCGTCTGGACGCGCTCCTCGGGGTTGCCGGCCAAGTCGGAAAGGATATGTTGGCCCGGGTGGCCTCGCTGAAAGGGGCGCCTCTGGTTCTGGACTGCCTGGATATCGATTTTTGTTCCGGCGTCGTGAAGAAATCGCATTTTTCCGGCAAGACGACGGCGACCCTTCGACTGAACGTCCGGCCCTGGATTTTGGGGATCAGACCCAATATTTTCCCCGAAATCGTCGATCCCCGGAAGGCTGAGATCCTGACCTACAAGGCCCCGGTCCCGACCTCGAAACGGCTGGTGATCCGGGAAGTAAAGCAGGGTTCCTCCGGGGGGCCGGATGTCTCCGAGGCCAATATCATCATCTCCGGCGGTCGCCCCCTCGGCTCCGCGGAAAACTTCCGGATCCTCAAAGAGTGTGCATCCGTTCTCGGGGCGGCGGTCGGCGCCTCCCGGGCCGCCGTGGACGCCGGCTTCGCAGCTCATGCGATGCAGGTGGGCCAAACCGGCAAAACGGTCAGCCCCAGGCTTTACATCGCCTGCGGAATTTCCGGTTCCGTTCAGCATTTCGCGGGGATGAAGACTGCCAAGGTGGTTGTGGCCGTCAACAACGATCCCGATGCGCCCATTTTCCAAAAATGCGATTACGGCCTCCGCGGCGATCTTTTCGAGGTTGTCCCCGCCCTGACAAGGGCGCTCGGTTCAGCTCAAGCGAAGTGAGCCGGATACTTTTCGGGAAGCGGCGGCCTTTTTTTATCAAAGGAGGGCATCATGCGCGACAGTGCACGGGTTGTCATTATCGGCGGCGGCATCGTGGGGTGCAGCATTGCCTACCATCTGACCAAACTGGGATGGAAGGATTTGATCATCCTTGAAAAAGGTGAACTGACCAGCGGCTCCACCTGGCATGCGGCGGGTCTGGTGGGACAGCTCCGCTCCCACCGGAATGTAACGCGGATGCTCCAGCATAGCGTCAGCCTCTACGAAACACTGGAGGCGGAAACGGGTCTCACCACCGGTTGGAAGCGTTGCGGCTGTCTCCATCTGGCAAGCACCAAGGAGCGGCTCTTCGAGTTGAAGAAAGGGGCCACCACGGCCCGCAGTTTCGGCTTGGAGATGCACATGATCACCCCTTCCGAGGCGCTGCAGATCTTCCCGATCCTCGATATGGACGGGATCATCGGCGCGGCCTTCATGCCCTCCGACGGCCAGGCGGATCCGAGCGGACTCACCATGGCGCTGGCCAAGGGGGCGATTAACCGGGGCGCCACGGTGGAGCAGAAGACCCGCGTCACCGGTTTCGAGATCAGGGACAACCGCATTCATGCCGTCGTGACCGACCGGGGGACGATCCGGTGCGAGACGGTTGTCAACGCGGCGGGGATGTGGGGCCGCGAAATCGGCCGGATGATGGGCGTCAATATCCCGCTGGTTCCGTTCCAGCACCAATACCTGGTCACCGAGCCGATCGCGGGACTGCCGCCGGGCCTGCCGACGCTGCGGGACAAGGACAGCCTGCTCTACTACAAGGAGGAGG
The DNA here is from genome assembly GCA_001873745.1 of Syntrophaceae bacterium CG2_30_58_14. Lineage (GTDB taxonomy): Bacteria > Desulfobacterota > Syntrophia > Syntrophales > UBA5619 > UBA5619. The sequence continues at coordinate 6,124 of MNZQ01000102.1, read as the reverse complement.
TCGGGGGGCTTGTCATGGGCGGTTACGAACGGGACGGCATCCCCTGGGCGATTCATGGAATTCCCAAGGGCTTCACCCAGGAGCTGTTGGAGCCGGATTTCGACCACTTCGAGTCCATTTCCCAGGCCGCGATAAAACGGACGCCCTGCCTCGGCGCGGCCGGGATCGCGCGTCTGGTCAACGGACCGGAGGCCTTCACCCCCGACGGCAACTGCATGCTGGGACCGGCGCCGGAACGGGATAACTGCTTTGTTGCCGTCGGATTCAACGCCTTCGGGATTGCCGCCGGCGGCGGGGCCGGGCGGATGGTCGCCGAATGGATCGTGGAGGGGGAGCCGAGCCTTAACATCTGGCCCCTCGATATCCGCCGCTTCGGTCAACATCACCGGAGTCTCCGGTACAATGTCGAACGGACCAAAGAGATCTACGGCAAGCATTACACCATCTCCTGGCCGTATGAGGAGCACGATTCGGCCCGGGGGGTGAAACGATCGCCGCTCTATCATTTGCTCAAGGGCAAGGGGGCCGTCTATGGGGCGAAATTCGGTTGGGAGAGGGCCAACTGGTTCGCCCCGCCCGGGGTAACGCCCGAAGATTTGCTAACATTCGGGATTCCCAACTGGTTTGACCACGTGGCCGCCGAACATCGGACGGCCCGGGAGGCGGTGGTCCTGATCGACCAGTCCTCGTTCAGCAAGTTCGAGGTGGCTGGATCCGGGGCGCCGGCCTTTCTGAACGACATGGCGGCGGGCAATGTGGACCGTCCCGTGGGAACGACCGTCTATACCCAGCTCTGCAATGACCGGGGCGGGGTCGAGGCGGACATCACCATCTCGCGCCTGGCAAAAGATCGCTTCTTTGTGATCACCGGCGCCGCCTTCGGGGTGCACGATTTCATGTGGCTTAAAAGGTACCTGCCGAAAGACGGTTCGGTTTTGCTTTGCGATGTAACCTCCTCCTTTGCGATGATTAATGTCTGCGGACCCCTCTCCCGCAAACTCCTGATGCGTCTCTCCGACGACGATTTCAGCAACGAAGGTTTCGCCTTCGGTCAATGCCGGGAGGTCATCATCGGCTATGCCCCGGTGCTGGCGATCCGGGTGACCTACATCGGCGAACTGGGCTACGAGCTCTACATGCCGCCGGAATATGCCGCCCATCTGTACGAGAACCTTTGGGAGGCCGGCCGCGACCTCGGCGTCCGCAACGCCGGGTATCGGGCGATCGACTCGCTCCGGCTGGAGAAGGGGTACTGCTACTGGGGCGCCGAGGTGTCGCCCGACTACAGCCCCTACGACGCCGGAATCGGTTTTGCCGTAGATCTGGACAAGGGACCTTTCAAGGGTCGGGATGCGCTGTTGAAGATCAAACAGGGGGGGGCAAAGTGGAAACTCTGTACCTTCGCGCTGGATCATGACCGGCCGCTCCTGCTTTCCGGCGGGGAGACGATCACCTGCCGGGGCAAGGTTGTCGGGGCGGTCTCCAGCGGCGGCTATGGCCATACGGTGGGGAAGACCATCGCTATGGGTTATCTGTCCGCCGCCGATGCGGATGCTCCGGACGGCTTTGCCATTGAGGTGTCCCGGGAGGCGATTCCGGCCACACGCCTTTCGAAGCCTCCGTACGATCCGGAGCGCCGCCGGATTTTCCGTTAGGCGATCATCATTAATGTCCCCCCACCCCTCCCTCCCCCGTCGAAGGGGGGGGGATTTTCATCCTTGCAAATAACAGCGGTTCCCGGTACGACCCGGACGTTGTCGCTGCCTGTCAGAGGCTCATTCATGAGAAAGGATGCAAGACAGAGTAAAGAGTTTGGAGAAAGGGGCGAGGCGGAATACCGGAGAGAGGACGGGGAATCATCTGACCAGCATCACGTTGCTCGCCGGCGCCATTTGTGACGCCTCCCGCGTCAGTCTGACGTTCATCGTGGCAAAACCTTTCAGGTGCTGGCTGGCAGCAAGATGCAGGGCATCTCCAAAATCCATTCCCTTTTCATACCACCCAAGGGCCTGCGCCGTCTGTTGCGCTTCTTCCATAACAATCATCGGCAGGCCGAGTATGTGCCGAACCCGCCCCACCACCTTAGCCCTGTCAAGCTGATAGCCCAATGGGGAAGACAGCACCCAGACCGATTCGAGAAGCACTGTTTTCAGAACATAATGAATTAAGTGTTGTGTCTCCGGAATACACCGGGCAGGGCGGCGTAATCGTCGATGATCTGCTCGGCGCCGGCCTGCAACAGCTCCCGGCGCAGGTTTTCACGATCGACGGAAGAGAGGACGACTCCCATGCCCCGGTAGCCGGTTTTGGAGGACCGGGCCGTCTGCATGTCGTCGGGCATGTCCCCCAGGTAATAACATTTACCGAACGTCTTGCCGAGCAGGCGGGGGATCATGTCGAGCATGTAGGGATCGGGTTTCATGAGCGAGATCCGTTCTCCGCGCTCGGCAAAGATTCTCTCTTCCTCTCGCATGCAATCATCCAGCGTGATCACGAGACGGAAATATTTCCGCAGGTCAAAACGGTCCAGCGGAAAATCCGCCTCCGCCCGCGGGCGGCCGGTGGCGATGACCAGGATGTGATCCCGAGACAGATCGGCAAGGAGGGGCCTGTCGATCAGGAGGGTTTCCCGGTGAATCAGACCTTCTTCCCGGTAGCAGCGGGGAACGGGGACACCTTGCCGCAAGGTGTCCCCGTAAAGCGCCGTGAAGAGAGACCGACCGAGATAGATCTCCTGAAAAATCCGCTTGATTCGGTTGCCGGTGTCGACGTCGCCTTGATAACAGCTTGTCACGAAGGGATCATGACGTCTGCCGTACCGATCGAGGAGATCCATCAGCGGGCGGGAAGAGGCGTTCAGGAAATCGGCGAGATCCGACACGTCGCAACTGCGAATCGTCTCTTCAGGGTCGGGGGAATCATCCGCCGATAACGGGCCGGTGGGCGTTTTGACAAGAGCAAAAAGGAGATGGAGGATCAGGGCGGTCAGGTCCCAGTCGTTGTTCAGGCCTCCGGTCTGTTTGAGTTCGGCGAGGTCCGCAAGCGGGAAGAGTGGATCGGGCAATTTTTCAAAGCCTATCGCCCCATTGAAGAAGAGCCGTGCCGTTTGGCGCGCCGTCTCCCGGTATGAACCGGAGACGTCGATGAGCACCCCATCCATGTCGAAGACGATCAGACTTGGTAATTTCATGGCGTTTCATATTCCACAGGTGGCCGGATCTGTCAAATGGTATCGGGCTTTCGTTAAATATCGTTTGCCAATTCAACACGGCGGATGTATTTATCCCCATCCGGCGGCCGTGCGGCAACGCTGCCTGGGGAGTGAGTGATCGGTCAGAAAATCTGTAAAAATATCCATCAGAATCGATGTATCAGCGAGAGGCGGATATGGATTTCGCAGGAAATGGTGATTGACGTTCATGGCGGGTGATTCGGATCATCTTTGGCAACGCAAGGCCGACGGCCCGCTCAGGATATGCCTGATGACCTACCGGGGGAATCCGACCTGCGGGGGGCAGGGGGTTTATATCCAATACCTGAGCCGGGCTCTGAAAGAACTCGGACATGAGGTCGATGTTCTATCGGGCCCTCCCTATCCGGAGCTTGCAGAAGGCGTCTCTCTCCACAAGATTCCCGGTTTGGATCTTTACAACCCGGAACACCTCTTCAAGGTCCGAAAGATCCGAGATCTCTCCTCGTTGGTCAACCAGTTCGAATTCATCAGCATGTGTTCGGGGGGATTTCCCGAACCGTTTACATTCGGAATCCGGGCCCACCGCCACCTGCGCAAGCAGAAAAAAAAATATGACATCGTTCACGACAACCAGAGCCTTTCTTATGGTCTGCTCGGTATCGTTCGGAGCGGCTATCCGACGGTGGCCACCATCCACCATCCGATTACCGTCGATCGGGATACGGAGATCGCGGCGGCGGGAAGCTGGCTTTGCCGGATGAAGGTGAGACGCTGGTACGCGTTTCTGACGATGCAGAAGCGGGTTTCTCGGAAAATCCCGAAGATCATCACCGTCTCCGAATGTTCGAAACGCGACATCGGCCGGGAATTCCGGATCCCCGCCGAGCGGTTTCGCGTGGTTCCCAACGGGATCAATTTGGACTGCTTTTACCCGATGAACGGAGTCCGGAGGGCGGATGACCAGATCCTGGTGACGAACAGCGCTGATACCCCGCTGAAAGGTCTCCGTTATCTTCTGGAAGCGGTGGCGGAGATCCGCCGGGAAAGAAAGATCCGTCTTGTGGTGATCGGCAAGCCCAAAACGGATGGGGTGATCGAACATCTAATCGCTGAACTTTCTCTGGGCGATGCGGTCCGGTTTACCGGGCGGATCACCCATGAAGCATTCGCCCGCCATTACGCCGAGGCGACCATGGCCGTCATTCCCTCTCTCTATGAGGGGTTCGGCATGCCGGCCGGCGAGGCCATGGCCTGCGGCGTGCCGGTGATCAGCACCACGGGCGGCGCCCTGCCCGAGGTGGTCGGGGATGCCGGAATACTGGTTCCGCCGGCGAACAAGTCGGCGCTCAAGGAGGCCATCCTTGCCCTTCTGAATGATCCGGAAAGGCGCCGGCGTCTAAGTGAGGCGGGACTGGCGCGGGTAAACAATTCACTCACCTGGCGGCATGCCGCACTAAAAACCGTGGAGGTTTACCGGGAGGCGATCGATGCTCACCGTCGATTTTAAGCAGATCGCGCTAAAGCCGGGGATGCGCGTTCTGGACGCCGGCTGCGGGGGAGGCCGGCATCTCTGTGAGGCGTTTCGGACACAAGGCGTTGAGGTTGCCGGCGTGGATCTCGGATGGGATGATCTTTGCAAGGCGCGCGGATATCTCTCCGTGATGGCGCGTGAATCCCACGGCAGTTGGCTGCTCTCCCGGGCCGATGTCACGAAACTCCCGTTCGCCGAAGGCGTTTTTGACGTGGTGGTCTGTTCCGAGGTCCTGGAACATGTCGAGGAGAGCCGGACCGCCGTTTCGGAGCTGGTCCGGGTCCTCAAGTCCGGCGGGGACCTGGTCGTCACCGTTCCCCGTTTTTGGCCGGAGAGGATCTGCTGGGCGATTTCGTCCGCTTATCACCACGAGCCCGGCGGCCACATCCGGATCTATAAGAAAGGGGAGTTGCTCCGCCTGGTGGAGGCGGCGGGTACGCGTTGCTGGCGAATACGCTACCGGCATGCCCTTCATACGCCCTATTGGTGGCTTAAATGCCTCGTCGGACACAAGAATGAAGCCTTTCCGCTGGTCAGGGCGTACCGGAAATTCCTCGAATGGGACATCATCCGGCATCCCCCGCTTATGGCCATGATCGAGCATACGCTGAATCCCCTGATCGGCAAGAGCATGATCTTCTACCTGAAAAAAGGATACCGCTGATGGAACTTCCCCTTTCGCAAAGCCTTGCCCGGCCCACCATCGATGTGGGCGCCATGTCGGATTTTATCGCCGGTCTGCAGAAGCCGAATGGCGAGATCCCCTGGTCCGCCGGAGGAAAAACCGATCCCTGGGATCACGTGGAAAGCGCGATGGGACTCAGTGTTGCCGGTTGCCTCCGGGAAGCGGAGCGGGCCTACCACTGGATGGCCCAGACCCAGCTTTCCGACGGGAGCTGGTGGTCGGCAACCCGGGACGGTGCGCCGGAGGACAGAACCCGGGACAGCAACGTCTCGTCCTACATCGCCGTCGGGGTTTACCATCATTACCTGATCACCCGGGAGATGCGTTTCCTGAGGCGTTTGTGGCCGACATTGAAGGCGGGAATCAATTACGCCGTCGGGCTCCAGGCGGGTACCGGAGAGATCGCCTGGGCAAGGAACAGCGAAGGGGTGGTCGATGCGATGGCCCTCTTGACCGGTTCCAGCTCGGTCTATATGAGCCTCAAGTGTGGGATCGCCGTTGCTTCCCTGCTGGGGAAAAAACGGGCGGACTGGCAATCGGCGCTGAAGAGGCTCGGAGAGTCGATCCGCCATCGCCCCAGCCTGTTCAACATGATGAAGGCGCGATTTTCGATGGACTGGTACTACCCTGTCCTCTGCGGCGCCGTTCAGGGCGCCGAAGCAAGGAACCGGATCGACCGCTCCTGGGAGAAGTTCGTGGTTCCCGATTGGGGGGT
>MNZQ01000010.1:738-14745 GCA_001873745.1 Syntrophaceae bacterium CG2_30_58_14 | reverse complement strand
TTTCTTCTCTGATAGCTGCCCCATCCGAACACGCCGATGAGGCCCACGAGTGCAGTAATAATAGCCGAAATTCCCTCTGTTGGATGTCCGGTATAAGCCAAGAATGTACCGGCCCCTATGGCGGACATTGCTATGATAAAGCCAAGAATTGACCCAAAATAACTTTGTCTTATATCAGATCCGATAGCTTTCTTTTCCAATTCCTGACGATGCCGCACCTGAGATTCCCATAGGGAAATAATTCTCTCGGCTGATCCGGGAACTGTTAACTCGTATTGGCTTAGGATTTGGGGAGGCGGGAGGGGGCCTTGAAAAGAGGATGCTTCTACTTTTGAAACGGCGATACTCTGTGTATTTCTGGCCGCTACCGAGCGTTGATTACCTCTTTTTCCGCCCCTAGCCATTTACTCTGCATTCTTGTTCTTTTTTGTAGGCCGCAAGAACGGCTCTCATATCGTCACCGATGGCTTTCCAGTCTTCCTGGAAGGCGCGGGTATTAGCCAAATCCCCGGTTGCGGATATATTATAGGCGTTCAAGGTACCGGCAAAATCAAAGAGACGCGCAGCGCCACCGATAAAACTCGGACGTGCAAATAAAAAGAATGATCTGTTCATTTCGTCACCATTAGAAGTCGTTTGAAGATATGTAAAACATTAACGACCACCTTGTCAAGATATATCGGCATGCCTGGCCTTCGTCTTTAATTCTACCAGATGGCTCAGGATTTCTCCTCCTTCGTCTGCATCATACCACGCATGTCAAGTAGTAAAATCTAACCGGGCAGCCCGAAAGCTACCCGGTCGTTTCATATGATGGCGCCGGCTGGCCGTCAGTCTCTATCTATCAACACGGCCGCCGCCGATGGTGAAGGTTGGTTGACAGTTGCCTTGTCACGCGCCTTGATAGAGCCCTCCGGCCGGAGTAAAAAACGCTTTGGGATCTTGCCGCCGCGCCTTTGCTCTTTCCGCTATGCCGGGTCATCAGTCAAGATTTAGGAGGACTCGATCGACCACCTTTGATCACGGTAATGGCTTCTCTTCGTTTTTCTGCCGTAAGCTCCGCATATTTCCTGTTAACCGCAATACACGAAAGATAAGCAGGAATGGTTACTTTCAAAGTCTTAATAATTCCCTCATCTCCAGAGTTTAGAATAAGTAGTTACCATTGAACTTTCAATAAAAAGCCCCGTCTCATCCCGCTGCCGGGACAGATATGAAAAAATTCTAAATATTTTCCGGCATCCCCAAAACATCAGGGACGGCCAATATAATTGCTTCTCAACCTCCCCCCAGAAAAGGGGACCCTACTTCAAAAAAAGGTTTCTAACTGCCCTCGGTTTGGTCCGGAATCTCCACCTCGATAAGGTTACCCACCCCTATGGAGACCCCCTGCCTATTCGGTCACTTTTGGTCCCCGCCCTCCTTCTGGGAACAGGGGGGATATGGTGTTGAAAATTTGTAAGGTTTATGTTCAGCCGCCGTGTGTGGCTCACTTTATCACGATCAAGAGCATGGGAGCTGCCCTCTGGCTGCCTGATTGGCCGGCTTCTTCATGCCGCCGCATACACACTGCTCCCTGCGCCGTAGTAGGCATCATAGACGTGTTGATAAATGGCAGTCGTTTTTTGCTCGAACAGTATCGGCGTATAGACCCTGGGCAAACCCTGGTCCAGCAGTTTCTCGATGGTCACGCGCACCTCGGCGCGGGCCTGCTGACGTTTACGCCAATCGAGAACCAGTTTACTTTGCTTGAGCGTGGTCAGTAACTCCCTGGCCGTAGCCTTCACCTTTTCCCGATCCGCATCGCTCAGTTCAATCTGCGGCTTGGTCAAGAGGTCGAATAGCGCCAGTTCCTCCTCATTCAGTTGTTCGCCCATGCCGCGTTTTTCTTCTTCATTGAGGCTCCGGGCAAAGGCCATAAGTTGCTGGAAGAACTCCTCGGCATTGAGGCTGCCGGCATTGTAGGCATCGATCATCGCCTGAAATCGCTCCATATAATCCATGCGTGTGCGGTTAAGTCGCACCATAGCCATAAGTTTCTGCGCCACAGTCCCCTTGAGTTTCTCATTCACGGTACGCTTACGGCCTGTCTTGAACTTCTCGGCCAGTTTCTCGAAATCTACTTTACTCAGGTCAATCCAGTGTTCGTCGTCAAAAGGTTTGCCTGCCTCACGGATGACGTAGCCCTCCGTCGCGATGGAGCGGTCAAGCAGCCCTTCGACCTGCTGCATAACAAGCGAGATGTCTGCCGGTGGTATCAGAGCGCGGATTTTATCGGCGATAACCTGCACAGGTATGACCTCGGCGGCAAACTCCCTCGCCGATGGGTCGGGCAATACTGCCTTATACAGACGCTGCACGGTATTAGCCAGATCGAGATAACGGCGCTTGATCTCCTCGGAGGCCACCAGCGCTTCCACGGCATCATCAAGCAGGCCGATACGGGCGAATCCCTCGGCGGTTTGGATGGCTACAAGGTTTATCCCCTGTTCCTGACACAACCTCCGTGTTTCTGCCAGTGCCTGTCGCAGCGCTGCCACCAAAGCGGATTTGTCCTCCACCGGCTTGCCGCCGCCGCCACCGCCGCCATAGATGGCCAGCGCCTGTTCCAGGTTGCGGAATACCCCCGCATAGTCCACGATCAGACCGCTCACCTTGCCGGGATAGACCCGGTTGGCTCGGGCGATGGTCTGCATCAGCGTATGGTTGCGCATCGGCTTGTCGAGATAGAGGGTAGAACAACTCGGCACATCAAAGCCGGTCATCCACATGGCACAGACAAAGACCAAACGGAAGGGATCGTCCGGATTCTTGAACTTGGTCTCCAGGTCTTCATCCACCATGCGCTTGCGGTGCGGGCGGATGTCCAGCCCTTTTTCGCTCATCTCAGCAATCTCGTTCTGACCCTGCGAGACAACAACCGCCATATCGGTTGCTTTCATAAGGGCGATACTTTCTTCGATATCTCTCCTGGCATCATCGTCCGCTCCCGCCCATTCCTTCTGTAACGCGGTGATCTTCTGACTCCAGTGTTTCCTCACCTTGTCGTACATTCGGATGGCTGTGGCCTTGTCAATACAGATCATCATGCCCTTGCCCTGGAAACCCCGCCCCGTGAAATGCGTTACCAGGTCTTTTGCCACCGCCTCCAAGCGGTCGTCGCGGGTGATCAGATGGTACTCACGAGCAAACTCCCGCTCCAGTTTCTTCTCCTGTTCCTCGTCCAGTTCCGCTGCTTCCAGCAAGCGCTCCATGTCCTCGTTAAGGTTGTCGTTGACTAATTGCAGTTCCGGGATGCGGTTCTCGTAGTAGAGCGGCACTGTTGCGCCGTCGGCCACCGACTGCTGGAAGTCATAGACGCTGATGTAATCGCCGAAGACCTGCCGGGTCTTCTCCTCGCCCACAATCAGCGGCGTGCCGGTAAAGGCCAGAAAAGCGGCATTGGGCAGGGCCGTGCGCATGTTCAGCGCCAGGGTGTCGTACTGACTGCGATGCGCCTCGTCGGTTATGACAATGATGTCGCTGCGGGGGGAAACCATCTCTGGTTCCCGAAACTTGTGGATCAGGGTGAAGACGTAGCGGTGATCCTCCGTGAGTAATTGCCGCAGGTGGCGGCTGCTGTCTGCCTGGGCGCGGTTTTCAGTCACCACCTCCGCTGAGGCGAAGTTTTTGTAAATCTGTCTGTCCAACTCCTGCCGATCAGTGACCACCACAAATGTCCAGTTGCCCGGCATCTTGCGCAGCACCTTTTGGGCGAAGAATATCATCGCCACGCTCTTGCCGCTGCCCTGGGTATGCCAGAATACCCCCAGTTTGCCCTCCCGCTGCCTGATGTCGGCCAGAGCCTCCAGCGCGTTATTGACACCCAGGTACTGGTGATTCTTGGCCGTCAGCTTGATCAGCCCGCCGGGGACTTCCTGAAACAGGCAAAAGTTCTCCACCAGATCGAGGAATCGTTCCGGGTCGCAGCAGCCGCGCAGCATGGTCTCCAGCGACACCCGGCCCGCCTCGTCCTCGCTGCCCACCTTCTTCCACTCGGCGAAGTGCTCCCACCCGGCGGTCACATTGCCCACTCGGCTCTGGCTGCCATTGGAGAGGATGATCAGGGCATTGGGCCAGAATAGATGTGGAATGGTGTCCTTGTAGTCGCGCAAATTGCCAGTGAAGGCGGTCTCCAGACGACGATGGGCGGCTTTGAGTTCGATGAACAGCAGCGGTAGGCCATTGACAAAACCCACCAGGTCGGCGCGGCGGGTGTGCATCTCGCCCGTAACCCAGAACTGGGAGCAGAGCAGAAAGTCGTTATTGCCTCCATCAACTTCACCACGTTCTCCGCAATCCGCTCTTCCAGCTCCCGAGCCTCGGCATTGAGGGTTTCCAGTTCCTCGTTCTGTTCCTCCAGTCGCGCCTTGAAGTCGAAGTCCTCCTCTTCGCGGGTGGCGACGCCCACATAGCGGCCGGGGTTGAGGCTCCAGCCCTGGGCTTCGATTTCGGCCAGGGTCGCCACCTTGCAGAGGCCAGCCACGTCGGTGTATTTGCCACCGGGAAAAAGCTGGGCCATCAATTCGGCACTTTCATGCAGGTTCTCCGGCGCTTCGCCTCGATAGAGCCGGGCGATATTGGCAAGAAATTCGATCTGTGCCGGGGTCCAGTCGCGGTGGGCGCGGTCGATCTGGCGATATATGTGACGAGCATCAATGAAAAGCACTTGGTCGGTTCGGGCGGTATTGCGCTTGCCCCGGTCGAAGAACCAGAGGGTGCAGGGCAGCGTCACGGTGTAGAAAAAGTTGGAGCCGACGGCCACCATCACATCCACGGCACGGGCTTCGATGATCTGCTTGCGTATCTCCAGTTCCGAGCCGCGGGCGTCGGAGGCGGAGTTGGCCATAACGAACCCGGCACGACCCGTGTCATTCAAGGCGCTGTAGAAGAGTTGAATCCAGAGGTAGTTGGCGTTATCGGTGCGGGGCAGGCCGAAGGGAAAGCGCGGATCGTCCTTGAGCCGGTCCTTGTCCACCCGGTCCACATTGAAGGGTGGATTAGCCATGACAAAGTCAAACTTGCCGGTAGTGCGGTGCAGGTCTTCGTAGTAGGCATTGCCTTGGCGGATGTCTCCGGCCAGGCCGTGAACGGCAAGGTTCATCTTGCCCAGGCGCACAGTTTCCGCCACCTTTTCCTAGCCATAGATGCTCAACTCATCCCCAGGGTTCTTTTTGTGTTCCGCGACAAAGTGGGCGCTCTGCACAAACATGCCACAGGAGCCGGATGCAATGTCCAAAATACGTCCGTGGAACGGCTGAATGATGGCGACCAGAAGTTTTACCATTGCGGTAGGGGTAAAGAACTCGCCGCCCTTCTGCCCCTCGCTCATGGCGAAATTGCCGAGAAAGTATTCATAAATCTTGCCGAACGCATCTCCTTCAATGTCCATAGGGACGGAGTTCATGGTCTTGAGGAGTTCTTTAAGCAGGCTGTTCTCGAAGCGGTTGTAGGTCTTGGGCAGAACATCCTTGAGGTCGGGATTCTCCGTCTCGATGTCCCTCATTGCGTCGTTGATGGCCGCGCCAATATTGGCCCCCTCGGGTAGTTGGATCAGCGCCGAGAAGCGCGAAGCCTCGGGCAGGTAGAGCACGCCCCGAGCCTGATAGTCAGCCGGACTGATGGTGCGTCGCCCGCCGCCCGTGCCCGTCAGTTCCTTTGCCGCCGCCTGGAACTTATAGTCGGCATAACGCAGAAAGACCAGCCCCAGCACCGGGACGGAGTATTCCGAAGACTTCAGCTTGGAATTGGCCCGTAGTTCATCCGCCGCAGCCCAGAGACGGGATTCAATGTTGTTGCCGTTATGATTCATGGTTTCTCCCGGGGTAGGTTCTTATTTGCCGATACATTATTAGTAGGTATCGGTATAAAATCACCTGCAAATTCATCATTTTGTAGTAAAATAACCCCTCGATCTATTTTGAGAAACGAGGGCTTTGATCACCATGTACATCGCCTCATCGGGTTAATTGTGCTTTGGATAGGATTGTTTGAATTGTCGGCATAATCGCACCCGTTACCTCAATTTGTCAATAATTATCAGTTCCGCCACAAAAGGAAGAGGGGTTTTCACCGGAGCAACTTGCAAGGCATACCCAGGTCGCCCGGCACACCCCGTAAAGAACCACGGGGAGTGCCTAAGCGCGGAGCAAGCGCCAAGAGCGTCCCAACCCTCGCCCCACGACTTCGGCCTGCCGGTGGTGCGTTGGCAGACCTACGTGAGGGGCTTCACGCGGTGCAAGCGCCACAAGAAAAACCTCGCAAGTTGCCCGGCACACCCAGAAAAAAGCCTCTGGGAGTGCCTGCTATCTCGTTATTCCAACAAACACCGGAACGGCAGATTGATATGGCCGCGAAACCATGAGGCCGCCTGCATGTGTTGTAAATGTTCTTGACAAGCCCTTATGATTTAATTTACAAATCAATCCAATAACACCCCGGATAATCAATCTTGAAACTCAGGAAGGGAGGGAATAGCCATGAGACCAAATGAGTTAATTCTCCGCTGCTATGGTGAACGAAAAGGGGATCTTTGGCAAACCTTCTGCATTGACCTTGGCTTGGCGACTCAGGGGGAATCCTTTCAAGAGGCCAAGGATAAACTGCATGGGCAAATTGCTTCATACATGCAGGAAGCATTGGCAGGAGAAGATCGGGAATACGCCGATCAACTCTTGAACCGCAAATCGCCCCTGGAGTTCAGGCTTCGGTACCATTATTACTCGCTGCTATGCTACTTTGACACCGCCAAGACAAGCATTTGCCAAATATTCAATGAGGTTATGCCGCTTACCCTTTCACAGAACCAGACATGAGTTCAAAACACCCGCCCCTAACCTACCGGGAAGTTACAAGGGGGCTGAAAAATCTCGGATTTACACCAAGAAAAAAGACAGGCACCTCTCATGAACAATGGGTGAAAATAGTTGCCGGTCGCATTTACAAGGTAACAGTAGACGCACCGAAACAGACGTTCACGCATGACCTTGTAAAATCAATGGCATCCCAGTCTGGTGTCAGCAAAGATAAGTTCTATGATGCCTGTTTAAAATAGTCCAGCCCGCCCGCCAAGAGATACAACCATGGATCAGGCTGCGCTGAGCAAACATAATTTTTGTTATGCACTTTTGTTGTTTGGGTATATTTAAGGGTATACGCAGAAAATAATATAATTATAAATCGTTTATATTCAATAAGATAGGATTTATTGTGATAGACGCCCCAATATTCGGAGCTTTATTGTGAATTTTATTAAAGTTTCAAAGAAAAGCGGCATCACAACGGTTACCATGAGCAGGGGTAAGGTAAACGCCATCAACGAGGCGTTTGTCGATGAACTGGGTGCGGTCTTTAGTGAACTTGCCACAGACGCAGATACAAAAGCCGTCATACTGACCGGCGGCGGAAAATTCTTCTCCTTTGGTTTCGATATCCCGGAATTATTAAACTATTCAATAAACGATTTCGCCCGGTACCTGAAAAAATTCTGCGCGATGTACACGGGAATGTTCCTTTTCCCAAAGCCTGTCATCGGTGCGATTAACGGGCATGCGACGGCAGGCGGGTGCATTCTCGCGCTTACATGTGACTTTCGCATTATGGTCACCGGCAAGGCCAAGATAGCCCTCAACGAACTGAATATAGGCGCAGCCATTTTTGCCGGGTGTGTTGGAATGTTGAAATCCGCCGTCGGCGAGCGCAACGCGGAGAAAGTACTTTTGACGGGAGCCATGTTTACGGCGGGAGACGCACAGCGCATCGGATTGGTGGACAGCGTTACATCGGAAGAGACGCTTATGGCCGAGGCAAAAAAAATAGCGGATGAGTTCTCGCAGAAAAATCCTGATGCCTTCAAAACCTTGAAAAACCTGCTGCGCAGACCGGCAGCAGAGTGTTTTGGCGGGGGCGAAGAGCGCTCAATACTTGACTTTATCGAGATATGGTATTCGGAACCAACCCAGAAAGTTTTAAGGGGAGTGATGATCAATAAGTGATAATCGGCACGGGGCACGCAGAGAGCCTGGGGACAAGGAGGTCGGCGCCCTTTTTCCAATCGTCCCGCAAGTGGACGATTGGGTAAAAGGTTCGCATTAAATCTCCTTGACAACCATGAAGGCTTCTCTTATTCTCACGCCAGACGGAAGCAAGTTCTTACGGGATCTAATACCCATAATCGGACGAAAGGAGGACCCCATGCGCGTAAGGCACATCATGACAAGCCCCGTGTTGACCATCCCCAGCACCATGCCGGTGCTGGAGGCGGCCAAGATCATGAAGGAGCGGAAGATCGAACGGCTTCCGGTGGTCGACGGAAGGAAGCTTCTGGGGATCGTCACCAAGGACCGGGTGCTCCGCTCCTCGCCCTCCACGGCGACGAGCCTGAGCCTCTACGAGATGCACTACCTTTTCGCCAAGCTGACCGTGGCGGAGATCATGAACAAGGAAGTGACCGTCGTCAGTCCGGAGATGACGGTCGAAAACGCCGTGCGCCTTGCCCAGGAGAAGCGGGTGGGCTGCCTGCCGGTGGTGGAGAACGGTCAGGTGGTGGGGATCCTCACCACCAACGATTTCTTTTATCTCCTCCTCAACCCCATCCTGGGGATCGGAGAGAAGGGATCGCGGCTGATCGTGCGCCAATGCTCCAACCTCTCCCAGATCACCCAGGCGCTCCAGTGTGCGATGGACCTGGAACTGGAGGTGCTCAACGCCGCCTACATGAGCAGCCGGAGGGGCGGAGAGCGGGAATTCATCCTCCACGTCAACACCGAGGACGTCACGAAACTATTGGAGCGGATGCGTTCCAGGGGGCTGGAGGTCGAGGTGCGGGAGCGGTAGTCTCTCTGACCGAGGGGGAAACGGCCTCCCCTAATTTCCCGGCCATCTGCTCCAAAACAGACGGATTCGTAAAAAGTCCCCCTGCATTCGCGGGGGGAGGCGTCTGCGGCGGCCTCTCCCCATGAATGCCGAAGCCCACATAAAAATAAGTTCTCAAACACATCCAGTGGCTCTCGTAATGCGGATGCGGTTACCCCAATGACCGCTATCGCTTGAAGGAATAAACCGTATGAAGACTGTTTGCTACCGCCGATCCGGCGGATTGGCGATGGAGGAAATTCCCGTTCCCGAACCCGGGGAGCACGCCGTGCTGGTCAAGGTGTCGGATAGCGGTTTCTGTGGGTCGGACCACTCCCTGATTGAGAGCGGGCTGCTCGCCGACGGTACGATCCTTGGCCATGAGGTCAGCGGCGCCGTAGCGGACTTCGACCGAAAGATGGAGGGTCTTCGAGAGGGAGCGCGGATCATCGTTCGACCCACATTTTGCGGTCGCTGCCGCGAATGTCGGAGGGGCAGGCCCCATCTCTGCAGCGCGTATCGACGAACGATCGGAATTGGCGATCTGCCCGGCGCATTTGCAGAATACGTGATGGTCTATCCGCAAATGCTCATTCCGATTCCTGCGGGCGTCGATTCCCGAAACGCCGCTTTGGCCGAAACCTTTGCCTCCGCGCTCCACGGCATTACACTGTCGGGCAGCGAAGGGGGCTCCGTGCTCGTGATGGGCGGGGGGGCTATCGGACTGGCTGCGGTAAGGCTGTTGAAACTCCGTGGGTTTTCTCCAATTTGTCTCTCTGAACCCGTGAAAGAAAAAAGGGCGCTGGGTGAGCAGTTCGGCGCCGATTGGGTGATCGATCCCCTTACCGAGGATATAAGACGGAAGTGTCAGGAATGGACCGGGGGGGTTGGCTTTGAAACGATCCTGGAGTGTTCCGGCGTGGCGGAAAATATCCCCCTTGCCATGGAAATGGCGGCCACGGGCGGCGCCATCTGCATGATCGGCATCTCGTTTCGGGGCATGACCCTCAGTCAACCGATGACCATGAATTTCAAAGAGCTCCGCTTTACCGGATCCTATTCCAACACGCATGAGGAAAATATCGCGTGCCTGAACTGGATGGCCGAGGGAAAGATCGACGCCCGGCCGCTCATCTCGGACCTGATTCCCCTGGAAGAGTTGCCGAGGGTTTATCGGACGCGCATCCATCCCGGAAAGGCATTGAAGGTGATGCTCCGGATCGGAGAGGAATTTTAAAGTAACGCATCGAAAGAAGGACGAGAAAAAGGAGATTTTTGAGATGGCGAAACAACCCCCTCCCGAAGGGTACCTCTTTTCCAAGGCCTACACGCATTATGTCTTCCTGTTGCTCTGGTTGCTCTATTTTTTTGACTACATCGACCGCATGGTGGTCGTTTCCCTCTTCCCCTTTTTGAAGGCCGACTGGGGGCTGACCGACGCCCAATGCGGGGCCATGGTTTCCGCCGTCTATTGGGCCATTATTCTCTTCTCCTTCCCCATTTCCATCCTGATTGACCGCTGGAGCCGGAAAAAGAGCATTGGCATCATGGCCGTTTTGTGGAGCATGGCCACGGCGGCCTGCGCTTTCACCCGGAATTTCGGCCAGCTCTTTGCGGCCAGGGCGGCCATCGGGATCGGGGAAGCCGGCTATGCGCCGGGGGGGACTGCGATGATATCCGCCCTCTTCCCCGAAAAAAGGCGGGCCTTCATGGTGGGAATCTGGAATGCCTCTATTCCGCTTGGAATGGCGGTGGGAATCGTCATCGGCGGGGTCATCGCCTCCCGTTGGGGATGGCGTCACGCCTTCGGGATCGTCGCGCTGCCCGGTTTAATCGTTGCGCTGCTCTTCCTTTTCGTCAGGGACTACAAGACGGTCAGCCTGGAAAAAACGGTTGACCGGGAATTAAGGGGACACCTTGCAGCAAGGTGTCCCCTCTCCAAAATGGAGATCGTTCGTACCTTTGCCGCAACGCCTTCCCTGCTCCTGACCTACTTCGGGTTTGCCGGAATGATGTTTACCTCCATCTCGATGTCCACCTTCCTGCCCACCTATTTCCAGAGGGTGCAGGGGTTTCCGCTGCAAAAGGCCACGCTCATGGCAAGCGGGATCATGCTGACGGCCATCATCGGTTCGCCGCTGGGCGGATGGATTGCGGACGCGTGGATGAAGAAGAGGATCCAGGCCCGGTTGCTGCTCCCCTCCATATCCGCCTTGTTGACAGCGGTTCTGTTCCTGACCGGTTTTTACCTGCCCACCGGCGGGATGGTCCAATACGGGATTTTTCTTCTGGCGGGAATTGCATCCATCGCCTGGGCTTCATCGGCCATCGCCGTGACCCAGGACGTTGTTCATCCGGGGTTGAGGGCGGTTTCCTATGCCCTCTGCGTCATCACCCAGAACCTTCTCGGCAGCGCCCTCGGCCCGATTGTCACCGGCGCCTTCTCCGACCGGTATGGAATCTTGACGGCGCTGAAAATCGCCAGCGCCATGGCCCTGATCTCCTTCGTCCTTTTTTACCTGGGCGCACGCTATTACGCGCGGGATCTGGATAAAGTGGAGAAGGTTGCGCTGACCGCCGAAGAATGATCGGTCATTTTTTCATGTCTTGCGCCACAGCTCCTCGCGGGAAACGACCGTATCCTTCAGCCAGACGCGATCATTCTTCTCCGGATAGTCGAGGTTGTAATGCAGCCCACGGCTCTCCTTTCGCATCCGGGCGCAGGCCACGATCAGCTTGGCGGCCACGGCAATGTTCCGCAGTTCCAGCAGGTCCCGTGTGACAATGAAATTCCGGTAATATTCATCGATCTCCCGGTTGATCAGATCGATCCGATGCTGCGCCCTCTCCAGCCTTTTGTCGGAACGGACGATGCCTACATAGTTCCACATGCACCGGCGGATCTCGTCCCAGTTGTGCGAGACGACGACCGATTCATCGCTTTCCGTGGCCCCTCTCGGATCCCACGGCGGGACGGAGACCGCTTCCGCCACGGGGACATGATGCCGCATCGTGTCCCCGATCTCCTCGATGCGACGGGCGGAACGGTGCGCAAAAACGATCGCCTCCAAGAGCGAGTTGCTCGCCAGACGGTTGGCGCCGTGCAATCCGGTGCAGGAGACCTCTCCGCAGGCGAAAAGCCCGGGAATGCTCGTTTCACCCATCTCATTCACCATGACCCCGCCGCAGAGGTAGTGTTCGGCCGGGACCACCGGGACGGGGTCCTTCGCCATGTCAATGCCGAACTCCAGACACTTTTGATAGATGTTCGGAAACCGGGAAACGAGAAAATCCCTGTCCCGATGGGTGATGTCTAACAGGACGCAATCATCTCCGGATTTTTTCAATTCGGTGTCGATCGCCTTGGCGACGACGTCGCGCGGCGCGAGGCTCTTCATCGGATGGTATTTGTCCATGAAGGCGCTGCCGCTCTTGAGCTTCAGAATGGCCCCCTCGCCGCGGACGGCTTCGCTGATCAGAAAGGATTTCGCGTCGGGGTGGTAGAGGCAGGTCGGGTGAAACTGGATGAACTCCATGTTGGCGATCTTGGCGCCTGCGCGGTAGGCCATGGCGATCCCGTCAGCCGTGGCGATGTCGGGATTGGTGGTGATCAGATAGACCTTGCCGGCGCCGCCGGTGGACAACATGACGAACCTCGCCCGGAAGGTATGAATTTCATTGCGTTCAATATCCAGGACGTAGGCGCCCAGGCAGCGGTCGCCATGCTCCATCTTCTGGCCGAGGACGGAGGACTTCATGATCAGATCGATTGCGATGTGGTTTTCGAAGATTTGGATGTTATCATTTTTACCGACCTTTTCGTGAAGCGCCCGCTCAATCTCCCGCCCGGTCAGATCCTTGGCATGGACGACCCTTCTCATCGAATGGCCCCCCTCCCGGCCGAGATCGAACTGCTCCGGCGCCGCCTCCGAGCGGGTGAATTCCACGCCCCATTGCACCAATTCGCGGACCCTTTCCGGCCCCTCCGTCACCACGAAACGGACGACCTCTTCGTTCGAAAGTCCGGCGCCGCAGGTCAGTGTATCGTCGATGTGATACTGGAAGCGGTCCGTCTGGTCCTGGACGACGGCAATCCCTCCCTGCGCCAGATTCGTATTCGAGTCGGTCTTGTTTTTCTTGGTGACCATGGCGACGCTTCCCAGTTCCGCAGCCTTGATGGCGAAGCTGAGACCCGCAATGCCGGTGCCGAGAACGAGAAAATCAGTATGTATTTCCATAGTTGCCTCTTTCCTGAAAAGTTTGTTTGCAAATAACGGTTAATTCTATATATATTTTCCGCGCTTTTGTAAAAGAAAATGTGCGGGGGATGGCTTGATGGTGGTCCTGGGTATAGAATCTTCCTGTGATGAAACGGCGGCCGCGGTGGTCCGGGATGGAAGCATCCTGCTCTCCAATGTGATTGCCTCACAGGTGAAGGTGCATGAGCGGTACGGCGGCGTCGTCCCGGAGATCGCCTCCCGCAAACATATCGAGGCGATCGTGCCGGTGATTCTCCAGGCCATGGAGGATGCGGGGACGACCCTGGCCGGGATCGACGGCATCGCCGTCACGCGGGGGCCGGGGCTGATCGGCTCCCTGCTGGTCGGTTTGTCTGCGGCCAAGGCGATCGCCTTTGCAAGACGGCTCCCGCTTGTCGGGGTCAATCACCTGGAGGGGCATGTCGCGGCCGCATTCCTGACGGAATCCCCCCCGGCATTCCCGTTCGTCGCGCTGGTGGTTTCCGGCGGTCATACGACCATTTACCGGGTGGATGGCTTTCAGCGGTTCACCGTACTCGGCCAGACGAGGGATGATGCGGCGGGAGAGGCCTTCGACAAGGCCGCGAAACTGTTGGAGATCGGCTATCCGGGAGGGGTGGTGATCGACCGCCTCGCGAAGCAGGGCAACCGCGAGGCCATTCCTTTCCCGCGGGCGATGCGGGACAGTCTGGATTTCAGCTTCAGCGGTCTGAAGACCTCCCTTTTGATGAGACTCAAGAAGCGGGGCGCCCCTTTTACCCCTGAGGAGTTGCCGGATCTGGCGGCCTCTTATCAGGAGGCAATCTGCGATGTCCTGACGGAGAAGACCCTGCGCGCCGCGGCGATGGCGTCGGCG
>MNZQ01000010.1:0-680 GCA_001873745.1 Syntrophaceae bacterium CG2_30_58_14 | reverse complement strand
GGACCGAGGGGGCCGCCGCGGGGATCGAGGTTTTCATTCCGCCGCCGATTCTCTGCACCGACAACGCGGCGATGATTGCCGTGGTCGGAACGCATCTCCTCAAAGCGGGACGCCGGGACGGGCTTGACCTGAATGCCGTCTCGCGCTGGCCCCTCACAGACAACCCATGATCCTGAAAAAGCGATTCCTTACGTTTTACGAGAGATTCATCAGCCTGAAGGGTGAGCCCGCGCAGATCGCCGCCGGACTGGCGATCGGCGTCTTCGTCGGCGTAACGCCGACGATTCCGTTCCATACGGCAATCATCGTTCTGATCGGTCTCCTCCTCCGCCAGAACATCGCGGCCGCCTATCTCGGCTCGTGGATCATCTCCAATCCGCTGACCATCCCGCTGTTCTATGTCACCCAGTATGAGATCGGCAGACTCCTCTTGGGGATGGAGCGCAGCCGTTTCGCGATCGCCGATTACACGCTCAGCAGCATCGCGGCGCTGGGATGGGAGATCCTGCTGCCGCTGCTGACGGGCGGCATTCTGATGGCCCCATTTTTTGCCGTCCCGGCCTATTTCGTCGCGCGCCGGCTGATCTCTTCGATCCGGGCGAGGAGCAAAAGATGACGGCTTGGTAAAAAGTTCAAGATTTCCTCCCCCTCCCCTTAATCCCCAGCACCAGGGGAGGGGA
>MNZQ01000003.1 GCA_001873745.1 Syntrophaceae bacterium CG2_30_58_14 | reverse complement strand
AGTCAATAAAACGTTAACATCGACACGTATACTTTGTTTCAACTAGTTATCGTAACGTCAATTGAAAAACGAAAACCCTTGACTCGTAGGTGACAGCGATAACCAGCACATGTCTTTTTGGTTAAGCAGTTCGGGTTGTAATCTGCTACAAACACGCGTCGACCTTCCTCGTTGACTTCAATAAATTAATCAGGTGACCGGACGGCATATAAAGTATCTTGTCGAGCGGCTCTACCGCGACTCCCGGATCCTGAGCATCGGCGGCGGCACGACGGAGATCATGAAGGAGATCATCGGCAAGACGGCGCAGCACTGAATCGGCGCCACGTCAACCCGGCTGAAGCGAATTCTCCGGTTGCGTCAGGGAAAGGAGACCCTCAGGACGCCAAATTTATCGCTCCCCGGGGAAGAGCCGCTAAAAACGTAAGGCACGGTTTTGCTCCAGGATGCGTATCGGTCCAGAACACGCTTAAAAGCCTTTTCCGCATCGGGCGTATTCCAGCCGAGGATGGCCACCGTACCGCCGGCGCCGCCGCCCGTGATCTTGGCGCCCAGCAGGCCGTGGGCCTCCTCTTCCCGCACCAGTTCAACCAGTTTATCCGTGGCATCGGACCCCAATCCGCATTCGCTGTACCCGAGATGGGCCAGATACATGAGTTCACCGAGAAGAGAACCCGTAGTGCCGTCGATCATGGTTGCGGGTTTGGAAAGCAGGCTGAAAAAATTATGCACGCGCCAGTTCTCATCCACCGCATAGCGGGTTGCGGCGCGCACCGGATAACTCACTTCGGGGCGGACGGGGGTGAAAGGATCAAGATGAATGGGATAGATCCCGGTGAAATCCTCGCCGGAGATGTTTTCCGGAAGACGGTTTTCATAGTCCCTGCGAAACCGGGAAGGTGAAACGTTTGCGAGGTAACCGTTCCATTTGGGGTCCACCCAGCGGGGCAAGGCGCCGCTCTCATCCAGCCTGGGTTCAAGTTTTTCCAAATCACAAAGGAAACGATATCCCATAAAGGTTGCCGCGCGAGCGGATTCATACTCAAGACCGGCCACCGAATGGCGTACACCGGAGTCTTTCCCCAAAGACGCAAATTCTCGGGCAGCTTAACCAGCGGCTGGGGTTGGCAGGGCTGGCAGAGCATGGGTACAAAATAGCCCTCGTCTCCCATCACGACGGTTAGTTGGTCCATGATTCCACAGGCGGATTGCGTCAGGGCGATCTCCACCCATTGCGTCCACGAAGCCAATTCTACGCCTTCCACCAGAATACCGTACATCGCCGCGATGACCTTCATCGGGGCTACTTCGAGAGCGGCGGAAGAGCTGACTCCCTTGCCCAGCGGCACAGCGGATTCAAGGTAGAGAGAAAAGCCGTGTTTGATCTTCTCCGGGAATTGCCTGATCAGAAAATACAAATTGCCAAGGACATGGGCGCACCATGAACGCGTCGGGTCCGCATTGATCCAGGCGCGGACCGCTTCCAGCGGTTTGACGCCGCCATGATCCATCAGGTCGGCAAGCGAAAATTCGATTCGGTCGCTCCACCCCAGAGCCTTTACAGCGGGATTGAAAAAGCGTACCGTTTGGTCCGGACGAGGTTGGACGGCAACCAGGGTGGCTTCGCGAATGGTGGTTTCAAATACCAAACCGCCGGTGTAGTCATCGTTGCCGCCCATCAAATCCAACCGTCCGGGGGTTCGGTTGACGAGGATTTCGGCGCCTTTCTCGAAATATCCCTCTCCCACCCGTTGTTGAACGCCGCGCCGAAATTTTTCCAGATCGGGATATTGGCCCGCCAGACTTTCGAGTGTTTCGTTCATGTATGGAACCTCCTATTATTCCGACGAAATGTACCAAAGGGCGCTATAGACAAAAACAAAAAAATGTCATGTATTCCATACTAACATCGATAAAACAAAACATCAAACGAAATAAAACGGAATAAAAAGTATTGACATTCGAAATACGCGGCGTACAATAAGAAAAAAAGCGAGAACCCTGTCATGCCACTTTCAAAAAGAAAAACCGGTTATACTTCCGATTGGGTGCGTTTGGTCCCGTTCCTGCTTTTTTGCCTGGCATTTGAGGTTGTTCCGATACTGTTTCTGATACGCGGAAGTATCATTGATAGAAACACAAGCCAACTCACCATCCAACATTATCTTAATTTAAATCACCCCTTATATCTTAATTCCTTTTTGAACAGCATCAAGATTTCGGGTTTAACGGCCATTGTTGGCGTCATATTCGGTACATTCATTGGTTATGCCATTTATCGCTGGCCCTCCAGGCGTATCCAGGAGATTTTGATGACCCTTTCGGATGTGACCACGAACTTCGCGGGGGCTCCCTTGGCCTTTGCCTTTGTCGTGATTTTGGGGATGAATGGCGTCATCACTCAATTCTTTCTCGAATATTTTCAGTATGAACTCTATCCCACGTTCAGCATTTACTCTTTCTCCGGACTGACATTGGCCTATATTTATTTTCAATTGCCCCTCATGGTTCTGCTCATCCTCCCCGCATTTGCCGGGATAAAGCAAGAGTGGCGGGAATCGGCCCAAAGCCTGGGCGCCAATGCCTTCCAGTTTTGGCGGCATATCGGTGTGCCGGTGCTGATGCCGTCACTCATCGCCGGAGTGACCCTTCTTTTTGCCAACGCATTCGGCGCCTATGCCACGGCTTACACCCTGGTCGAGGCCAAGCTATCTCTCGTAACGCTTCAAATCGGGTATATGATCGCCGGTGAGGTTCGCAAAGACCCGGCGATCGGCATGGCCATGGCGGTTGTCTCTTTAATCATCATGGGTTTGAGCATCGGGATTTATCAGGCGGCGACGATCCGCGCGCGCCGCTGGTCGAAATCTTAAACCCGTTTGTCGGGAAACAGGGCAAAAAAGACGCTCATGAAGAATCCGCAAAAACCGTTACGGGAAACGAATAAAAAGGTTCGGCCGGCCGGCTGGCAAATCGTCGCCGTCGCCCTCTTCCTTTTCTACATGCTCCTGCCCATAGTCTCCACCTATATTTTTTCAGTGGCCACCCGCTGGGACCGTACGATCCTGCCGGAAGGATATACCCTCGAATTTTACATCCGGGCATTTCAAACCTCTTATTTTATCATTACGCTGCGGAACTCGCTCATCTTGTCTGCCGCGACCATCCTGGTCAGCCTGATTGTCATCGTACCCACGGTTTACTGGGTTCATACCCGCTTAACGGGCTTCAAACCCTTGCTGGATGTGTTGATGATTCTTCCATTTGGAATTCCCACCGTCGTGCTGGCGCTGGCCCTGGTGCAGGTGTACAATGTTCCGCCTCTTGCCCGGTCGCCGATTCTGCTGATCGGCGCCGTCGTCGTCTATTCCATGCCGTTCATGTACCGGCCCGTTTCCAATGCGATGCAGGCGATCGATGCCCTTACCTTAACGGAAGCGGGACAGAGCCTGGGGGCCAATGTTTTTCAGGTTCTATCCAAGATTATCATTCCCAATATCCTGCCGGGAATCCTGAGCGGCAGCCTGCTGGTCTTTTCGACGGTGTTTGCGGAATACACGCTGACCTCCTTGATTGTCGGCGCCAAATTCAAAACGTTCCCGTTGCTGCTCGTGGAATATACCCGCATCAACGGAAACATCGCAGCGGCCTTTTCCGTGGTTTCCTTTACCATCGCCTGGCTGGTGTCCATCCTGATCCTCTGGGTGGGAACCAAGGGTCAGAACGGAGCGACTGAAACCATACAAGCTCGATAAACGAAGGATAACCGCATGGCCTATCTGGATTTAAAAAACGTAACCAAATCTTACTCCGGCGTTGATGTGGTCCATGATTTCAATCTGGAGATCGACAAGGGATCGCTCGTCTCTTTCCTTGGACCTTCCGGCTGCGGCAAAACCACCACGTTGCGGATGATTGCCGGATTTACAAAGCTGGATGAAGGTACAATCCTGCTCGATGGGGAAGACATCACGGCCGTCTCACCGAATTGCCGCGATATCGGAATGGTTTTTCAAGCGTATGCGCTGTTTCCCAACATGACGGTGCGCAGGAACATTGCCTTTGGTCTTCTGATGAAGAAGATGCCGAAAAAAGAGAGCGAAAAAAGGGTGGCTCATGTGCTCGAAATGGTGCGCCTGCAGGATGCGGCCGAACGCTATCCCCACCAGCTTTCAGGAGGGCAGCAGCAGCGCATCGCTCTGGCGCGCGCGCTGGCCGTCCAACCGCGTGTTCTCCTTCTCGATGAGCCTTTATCCGCGTTGGATGCCGAAGTGCGTGTCGTGTTGCGGGGAGAAATCCGCCGCATCCAATCCGAATTGGCAATCACCACCGTTTATGTCACCCACGATCAGGAAGAGGCGCTCTCCATCTCGGATAAAGTCGTGGTGATGAACAGAGGCGTTATCGAGCAGATCGGCACACCGGAAGAAATCTACCGCACGCCGCAGACACACTTCGTTGCCACGTTCATCGGTACGGCCAATCAATTTTTCGGGAAGGTTTCGGGCGGAGATGCGGTGATTTGTGATCATTTCACGCTGCTTGCGGATGACGTGAAAGATTTCACGGATGGGCAGCGCGTGGTTGTCCTGGTCCGCCCCGAAACCATTCATGTGGAACCGGATCAGCCGAAACACGATGGCTGGAACATCATTCCCGGCGAGGTGGAGACGATCACGTTCCATGGCGCGGTTACCCGGCTGGGGGTCAATTTACATGGACAACGGGTGGCGGCGGATATTACGGTTGCCAATACAAAACCGATCTCTTTGAACCAGAAAATCTGGCTCTTGTTCCCCCCGGCGGCCTGTCAGGTGATGGCTGTGGACGAACGATCATAACCGTATTTAAATGGATTTTTTTGTGTGATCGATTGAGAAAGGAGGTGAGTCGCCCCATCAATGCAAAACGGTTTTTGGACCCCATGGGTGCAGTTAAACGATTCAATCCCGGATCTAAAATTTCAAAGAGGAGGAGAATTAAGATGTCTATAAAAAATGTTTCATTCGGATTGTTGATGGCATTCGTTCTGGCGGTGTCGCCGCTTACTCCCGTTGCTGCTGCACCTGCTGCCGCCGCCCCGAAAGGCGCGACGACTCAGTTGATTCAAGCGGCGAAAAGCGAAGGGACGATTGTTTCCTACGGCTTGCCGAACAGTTGGGTAAACTACGGCGGACTTCTCTCGGGGTTTAACAAGGAATACGGCATCACCCACAAGGATACCGATATGGACAGCGGCACGATCATTTCCACGCTGATCGCTGAAGCCTCGTCTCCCGTGGCGGATACAACCGACTTGGGACTTGCGTTCGCCAAATTGGTGGAAGACAAGAACCTTTCAAAACCCTACATGAATTCCTATTGGGCTGAGATCCCCGGCTATGCCAAGGACCCGAAAGGACGCTGGTCCGCGGCATTCTATGGCGTGATGGGCTTCCTGGTCAACGCCGATAAAGTCAAGAATGTGCCGAAAACCTGGGATGATCTTCTGAAGCCTGAGTACAAAGGTACGATGTGCATGAAGAATCCGCGTTCATCCGCTACGGCTCAGATGGCCGTTCTTGCTTCAGCCTTTGCCCATGGCGGCAGTGAAACCAATGTTCAACCCGGGCTTGATTTCTTCAAGAAGATGGTTGATCGTGGCATTCCCAATGGCGTATCGCCCTCTTCCGCCAACATCCAAAAGGGGGAGTGCCCGATTACGGTTCAGTGGGACTTCGAAGCACTGCGCAACAAGGATCAAAACCCGAACATGAACCTGAAAGTGGTCATCCCCGCGGATGGCACCGTGGCCGGGCTGTATATTCAATTCGTCACGGCCGGCGCCCCGCACGCGAATGCCGCCAAACTCCTGATGGAATATGAATACTCCGACAAAGGTCAGTTGGCGTACGCCCAGGGTTTCGTGCACCCCATTCGAACCAATGTGAAACTGCCTGCGGATTTGTTGG
This sequence comes from Syntrophaceae bacterium CG2_30_58_14, assembly GCA_001873745.1. GTDB lineage: Bacteria > Desulfobacterota > Syntrophia > Syntrophales > UBA5619 > UBA5619. The sequence continues at coordinate 37,287 of MNZQ01000003.1, read as the reverse complement.
CGAAGTTCCCGCCGGCAGCGGCCTATAAGTCCGTTCACTTCCCCAAGGACTATGTGGGTCTCGATAAAGCCGGGAGTGCGATTGCAGACGGTTGGACATTGATTGCAAAATAACCTTCTTGGAAAGGCAGTTTCCGGGATGGAGCCGGTCATCGCGGCTCCATCCCAACTGTTAGATCGGCCGGTATCGAATTCTGAGACGTTTTTTTAAGCTGTATTTGCCATAATGCGCAGTGGATATGGAGGAGTACGTTATGCCTGTAACGGGTGAAGCAATACGTTTGTCAAGGTTATTTTCCGAAGGCAAGAATGCGGTCGTCGTGGCAGTGGATCATGGTCTTTATTTCGGTCCATTGCCGGGAATGATCGACCTGCCTTCGGTCATCCATAAGGTCGCCGGCGCGGATGCCGTCTTGATGGCGCCCGGGATGCCCGCCCATTGCCAGCAAATCTTTTCAAAGCGCGGCGCGCCTGCCTGCATCGTTCGGCTGAACTGGGGCTCCAACTATGCGGCTATGTGGCGCTACAAACATTCCCACAGCGTCCCCATGGTTTCCGTGGCAGACGCAGTGGCCCAAGGCGCTGACCTGGTCATCGGCAGCCTCAGCCTGAAGAATCCCGATGAAGCGGAAGACGCCCTGAACGTGAAAGTCTTTTCCGATTGTGTTGCCCAGAAGCGTGCACTCGGCATTCCAATAATTGGTGAAGTCTATCCCACCGGCGGGGACGATCATCTGCCCGAAGAGCTGCAGGACGAGATCTTCATCGGCTGCCGCATCATTGCCGAACTGGGCGCCGACCTGGTCAAAACTTTCTATACGGGCAAGCGATTCAATGAAATCGTCGCGGCCACACCGGTGCCGGTGCTGGCACTGGGCGCGAAAAAACTCGCCAAAGAGAGCGATGCGCTCAAGCTGGCGGCCGTTGCGGTCGAAGCCGGGGCGCGCGGCATTGTCTTCGGACGGAATGTGATCCAATCCAAGGCCCCTGATCGCCTGCTGGACGCATTGAAGGAAGTGGTCAAGGAATTCAAGGCGCCCGATCAAGTCGCCGTTCATTACAAACTGGATTGAAATGGAATTACTCCTTGCAATCGATGCTGGAACGACCTCGGTCAAGGCCGGATTATTCTCACCGGATGGCCGCTGTCTGGGGATTGGACGGCAGGAATACCAACTCGAAACGCCGGCTTCGGATCGCGCCCAGCTTGACCCCGAGGTTTACTGGCAGGCTTGCCTGAAAACCGTACAGGAAGCGATCCGACGGCCCGGCGTGACGCCAAAACAGGTGAAAGCCGTGGCGGTATCCAGTCAGGGCGAAACCACGATCACGCTGGACGCGAAAGGTAACGCGATCTATCCGGCGCTGGTCTGGCTGGATAACCGCGCGTCCGATCAGGCCGCGTTCCTCGCGGAGAGATTCGGCAAAGATGTTTATGCCCGGACGGGGATTCCGGAGGTTGCACCCACCTGGTCGGCCTGCAAGATATTGTGGATACGCCAGAACGAGCCGGAAATCTTTTCCCGGGCGCACACGTTCCTGCTCGTTCAGGATTACCTGATTTACCGGCTGACGGGCAGGATCGTCACCGACGGCTCCGTCTCCTGCACCACGTTGAATTACGACCTTGTCGAAAACGCATGGTGGGCGGATGTCCAGGAAGCCATCGGGATCAGAACCGAACAACTGCCGGAGATTGTCCAGCCGGGCGCCTGTGTGGGAACGCTTTCCCCGGAGGCGGCGGGGCTGTTGGGATTATCAACAAAGACCTGCGTTGTCACGGGCGGCATGGACCAGGCGGTTGGCGCCATCGGCGCCGGAAATTTCAAACCCGGAAAGGTTTCCGAGTCGACCGGCGCCGCGCTGGCCATTCAGGCCACCATCGCCGACCCGATGATTGACCCGTCCAAAGGGATACCCGTTTATTGCCACAGCGTGCCGGGGCAGTATCTGTTTGTCCCGGTTTGTCCGACAGCCGGCATGGCCTTGAAATGGTTCCGTGATTCATTCTTTCAAGACGAGATGAAGAAGGCTGATGACGAAAAAATGGACGCATATGACCGCTTGACCAAACTCGCCGAACCGATCCCGGCCGGTTCAGACGGATTGATCATGTTGCCCCATTTGATGGGCGCCTTCAGCCCTGAACCAAATCTCTTGGCGCGCGGTTCCTTTACCGGTTTCACCTTAAGTCACACGCGCGGACATTTTGTACGCGCGCTGCTGGAAGGGGTGGCATTCCTGTTAAGGCGAAACCTTGAGTATATCGAGCTCACAGGAATGGTGATCCCTGAAATTCGCTCCACCGGCGGCGGAGCGCGCAGCCGTTTATGGAATCAGATCAAAGCCAATGTCTGCAACCGCCCGATTGTAACCCTCGCTAACGAGGAAACGGCTTTGCTGGGCGATGCCATCCTGGCAGGGGTTGCAAGCGGCGTATTCCGGTCCATCGAAGAAGGTTGCAATTCGATGGTGGTTGTAAAAGAGAGCATTCAGCCCGATGGCGACGCTCGCGCCTATATAGAACCTTATCGACTGTATTGCGAGTTGGATCAGCGACTCTCCGATTATTTTAAGCGCGTAGGGGCGGGTTTCAAACCCGCCCTTGCCAGAGGCAATAAGAGCAACGGGTGAGGAGAAAAGGGGGGGTTAACGCCTCACACCTCACGCTTCACCTTCGTGTACATAAACCTCGAATATCGAAAGGAAGATTACGATGGCGATGAAACCCAAAGTTGGTGTGCTGGTCATGGCATTGCTGGAAGATGATTACAACAAAACGGCGCATGTCCGACCCATGGCGCAACAAGTGGCGGACAAGATCGGGGGCATCATTGGTCAATATGCCGAGACGGTTTGCCCCCCCCTGGTAGAGGAAGAATGCCAGGCGGCGGCGGCGGCGCAGATGTTCAACGCGGCCGGTGTTGACCTGATTGTTGCGGTAGAGGTGGCCTACACCAAGGGCCTGGTGCCCACCCGTTGCTTCCTGGATACCACGGCGCCGGTACTGGTCTGGAATACCCAGCAGATCGAGTTTCTCCCCGAAAATGCGGATTTCGATCTGATCATGGTCAACTCGGGGATGGCGGGTGTGCCGGAGATGACTTCGGCGCTCTTGCGCATGGGGCGGCCGTTCTGGATGGTCACCTCGATGATGGACGATCCGGGTGGTCAAAAGAGGCTTGCCGAATACATTGCCGCGGCCGGTGTTATGCGACGATTGAAGACCGCACGCATCGGGGTTCTTGGACATGCCTTTGAAGGCATGACGGATCTGATGATCGATCAGCTCAACCTGCGTCAGTTTGTGGGTCCGGTGTGCTGGCCGGTAGAGCCCGAGAAGGTCTCGGTCGCGATGGGCGAAATTTCGGAGGCCGATCTCAAGGCGCTTGTCCGAAACGAAACCGGGCGTTATAAGATTGATATGGATGCCGCTCAGTTCGATCATTCCTGCCGTTTGGCATTGGCCCTGGAAAAGGTGACCCGCGACGGCAAGTTCGACGCGATGGCCTCTTTCGATCAGATCTGGCTGACCGATTCTCGTGTCGGAATTATTCCCGCTTACGCGACCGGACGTTTATGCGAGATCGGCTTCCCCTGCTCGACCGAAGCGGATATCACCACGGTGACCGCCATGCTGATGCTGCAGGCTCTGACCGGCAAAACCACCTTCCTCGAAAACTATGTTATCGATTTCAAACAGGACGCGATGATCCTTTCGCACGATGGGCACGGCAATCCCGCGTTGGCTGCCAAACCCGCGGATGTCGCGATCAAGCACAGCATCTACTATAAGGGCGTGAACGGTTTCGGCGCCAGTTTCGAGTACGCCTATGCCCCCGGGCCGGTCACCAATCTGGCGCTGGTCAACGTGGGGGGACGCTGGCGCCTGAACATTGCCGAGGGCGAGTCCATCGCCGTCAAACCGCGCCCGGTGGCCGCGCCGCAAATGCTGTTTAAACCCAAGAACCTTCATATTCAGGAGTGGTGCGATGCCTGGTGCAAAGCCGGCTCGCCCCACCATATGGCGCTGGCATACGGGCACCTGTCCGGGCAGATTAAAACCTACGCCGAAATGCAAGGCTTGGAAGTCGTCGAAATATAGGTCATAAAACCATGGAAGATCTAAGCGCTGCTGAACGAAGATCACAGATCGCACAAAAGGTATTGGAAAACGGGGAAGTGTTCGTCGCCGAATTGGTCCATCAGTTTCAGGTCACCGAAACATCCATCCGCCGCGACTTGACCTTGCTGGAAATCAGCGGTCGCCTGAAGCGCGTCCATGGCGGGGCGATTCCCATTCCCGGCAGTACGCGCACGGATTCCTTTTCCGAAAAGAAAGAACTGCACATCAAGGCCAAGGAACGCATCGGCAAAGTGGCCGCGGCCATGATCAAGCCAAAGGATATTCTGCTTTTGGATTCAGGCACCACCACCTTGCAGGTCATCCGGCATGTCCCTTCCGCCTTGCGCAGCAGCAATCTGATCTCGCTCGTGACCAACTCGCAACCCATCGCTCAAGAGGTGCTTACCTGGCCTTCGCCGAATTTAACCATCCTGGGCGGACTCTATCTGCCCGATTATCAGGCCACCGTTGGGCCGCAGACGCTGGCTCAACTGCAAGAGATGATGGCGGACAAGGTTTTCCTGGGGACCGACGGCTTGACCCTGGGCAGCGGCGCAACCACCGCCAATGTCTTTATGGCGGAAGTGGACCGGATGATGGTCGAGCGCTCTCGCCAGGTCATCCTGGTAACCGACAGCAGTAAAATCGGTCGAGTCGGTTTTGTCCCGGTCAAACCGGTCAGTGCATTCCATGTGCTCATCACCGACACGAATGCGCCGCCGGATATGGTTCAATCCATTCGCGATATGGGCGTGGAAGTCATCCTGGTGTAACAACATCCTATCGTTTTTAAGGAGAACGCGTCATGTACAGGGGACTTAAGATAACCCCGCCATTTTTTGAAATAGGTCCGAAGGCTTATCTATATGGCAGGGACGTTCTGAAACTTGCCCGGCATGCCGACAAAATCAGTAAAAAATATGATGTGCAAATGATTATCACGCCACAGTACGTTGATATTCCGCTCCTTGCACGCGAGATGGAGAATGTTCTCGTCTTTGCCCAGCACATGGATTCGCTGGAAGTGGGAAGAGGCGTCGGTTCCGTACTGCCTGAGGCGCTGAAAGCGGCAGGCGCCGTCGGGGTTTTGCTGAATCACTCCGAGAAAAGATTGTTGAAGGATGAATTGGAACGCACCATAAAACGGGCTGATCAAATTGGGCTTGCAACCATGGTATGCGCAGACACCCTGGAGGATGCCGCCGTCGTTGCACAGATGGAACCCAATATCATCATTGCCGAGTCTCCCGACTTGATCGGTGTCGGCGGGCGAGACGCGAATGACCAGTTGGCCGTTCGCAGCATCAATGAGACGGTCTGGGAAATCAATCCCGATATCCGTGTGCTTCATGGTGCGGGGATCCGTTGCGGCCGGGATGTTTATGATGTTATCGCAAACGGGGCTCAAGGCGCCGGCTCCACCAGCGGAATTATCCTGTCCAAAGATCCGTTCGGGATGGTCGAAGAGATGGCACGGTCCGTGCGCGAAGCATGGGATATAACACATTAAGTTCGGAGGTTCGGCGATGCCGGTTTATCATGAGACGTTCAAGATCCAGTCGGATAGAAGGCCGACATTCCATGATGTGACGGAGCAGGTGCAGGAAGCCTTAAGAAAGTCCGGCATTAAGAATGGCATCCTGGTTGTGTTTTCTCAACACACGACATGCAGCGTGTTGATTCAGGAAGCATCCGACGATACCAACTATTGGGGTACGGAGCTGCTGATGCAAGACCTGGAGAACGTACTGGAAAAGATCATTCCCACCTGCCGGACGGAAGGGCAGTATCTGCATCCCGGCCCCAAACATATCACGGCCGCCGCCGGGCGCGATGAACTTCCGTCATGGTCGCTCAATACGGACGCGCACCTGCGATCCATTCTGATGGGACGATCCCAATCCATTCCCGTCGTCGATGGTCAAATGACGTGCGGGGAGTTTGGGCGTATCTATTTCGCCGATTTCGATCAGGTTCGCGCACGGGAAAGAATCGTCAGGGTTCAGATTGTAGGAGAATAAGTTAATCCTCTAATTGCGTCATTTTGCTTCCCTTCCGAGAAACGAAGATGTGGGAAAATTCGGACTCCCCATTGGAGCCGTGCCAATGTTTTTCGCCGGCGGAGATCAGCACGATATCCCCCACGGTGACGACCTTCTCCTCTTTTTCCGTGGCGACAACGCCCCTTCCCGCGGTAATGATCAGGATCTGCTCGCAATCATGGGTGTGGAATTTGTTCCGGACGCCTTTCCCGAAATGGACGACGTTGACCACATTCTCTTTGCTGTCGGGCAGAAGCACCTGCTTCGCGACCTCCGGACCCGTAAACAACGGAGTGACATGGGCTTCCCTTGAGACTTCATCGATTCTGACGACCTTCATGGTATCCTCCTTTTGCAGTATCCAATACCGGGGTTGATGGTTGCGAAAAGACCGCAGAAATCACCATTGAGAACCTATGCAATCGGGAGGAAGAAGTCAACGGGGATTAGTTCCCCTCTGCCCGGTTCCGACTTCATACCGGCTGATTTTTTGGCGTCTCCGGAGCGGGGCGCGTCCTACGCCAAGACGGGCTTCTTTCCCGCTACGGGCGGGGTCGGTTCCGCCGCCGTCCCGCCTCCCGCCTTGGCCTTTTCGACGGTGTAAATCAGCGACTTCAACTGGAGGAGCAGGTTCTCCAATTCGATCACGTCATAGCGGACCTTCCCGCTCTCCAGGCGGTTGACCGCCGTCTGGATCGTGCCGTAGAGGGACTTGAACGGGGCCGGGGCCTCTTTGGCCTGCGCCTCCCCACCCTCGGCCGCCTTTTTGAGGAGTTCCGTGAGCCTTCGGTTGGTCGCCGGATTCGCAACGACGCCTTCAAAGACGGCCATCAGGCCGGGATTTTCGAGGTTGGCCGCAAAGATGTATCCCTGAGAAACGCCGATCGTCCCCTTTCTGACGGAATCCTGGATTTCCGGCGGAAGTTTGAGTAATGATAGCAGATTTTGCATCGAGCTTATAGTTGCGCCTGACCATTTGACGATTGGGACAACAGTTGTCCCATACTCGTTTTCGACCCGCGCCGGATCGACTTTGTATTCCAGCAAAACCGTCGAAATCTGATCGAAAGATTGCGGAACTCGTCCGCCGCCTGCCCCCGACCCGTCACCAATTCATTCGCAGTTGTCGCCATCTCTTCTCCCCTCCCCCGAACTCATCCATTAGCGCCCGCCCAAAACCGCCGCCAGCCTACCCATCCCAACAATCGCACTTAGGGTCTTTTTTTTTGCCCCATGATTACTTTTTTGCTTGACAAACGATTGTCGACAAAATACCATCCACGCACAGGGAACGCGATCGCCGGCATGGGGTATCCCCCGCTTCCGACGTCCCGGTTCAGAAGACCCATCATTCCGAATGGAGGTAAGTGCATGCCCGATTTTAACCGCTGCCCCGTCGTGGACAACCACTGCCACGTACTCGAACCCGAAAAGAAAACCATGGAACCGATCTGGCTCGCCCGGGAATTTTTTCACGGCATCGCCGACACCCCCATCCCCGGCGTTGCCAAGCCCAAGCTTTGGGGCGCCACGGACGATCTCCTCTTCCACTTTCCCCATATGGGCGTCGTCCTGACCGTTGTCTGCCAGCTAGCCATGGTCTTCGGCTGCGAGCCGGAGCTTTCGACGGTCACCGCGGAGCGGAACCGACGGACGGCGAAGGTCGGCCTCGCGGGGTATGCGAAGATGCTCTATGAGGATGCCGGAATCGTCTGCTCCGTGATGGATTCAAACCTCCCCATCAACGACCCGATCCTCGATTTGACCCCGGGTCCGAAAATCCGTCTCCTCCAGATGGACCCGCTTTTCAAGACGCTGCTGGCATCGAGCGGCTCTTACGCCGAACTCCTCCGCGCTTTCCAGGCAGGCGTCGAGAAGGCGATACGGCAGGACGGTTTTGTCGGGATCAAGTCCCACTTGGGCGAACTCGTCGGTTTCGGCGCCGCGCCGGTGGAGGCGGATGAGGCTGAACGCCATTTCTCCGCAGCCGCAGCGGGGGACGGCGAGGCCTTCAAGAAGGTCTATATGGCCATCTGGCTGGCGACGATGGTCCAAGCCCAGGAGTTGAAGTTCCCCATCCACATTCATACCGGCATCACCGGCGGCCTCTGGAACGGCCCCGTCGCCAACACCGACCCATTCCTCCTCGTCCCCATCCTGCGGCAGCCCCGGTTCCTCCTGACGCGGCTCGTGCTCCTCCATGCCGGCCACCCCTGGATGCAGCATGCCGGCATGATGGCCCATACCTTCCCCCACGTCTGGGTCGATATGGGCTGGACGACCCCCTGGACGTCCCAGAGGATCGTAGCGTGCTACCGCGACGTGATCGGGCTGGCCCCTCTTTCCAAGCTGATGATCGGCAGCGGCGGCCACGGCTCGCCGGAGGTCTCCTGGCTTGCCGCCAAAACGGCGAAGATCGCCGTAGGCGAGGTCCTGACGGACTCCGTTCGTCTGGGGCTCATGTGCGAAAAAGACGCGGAAAAAGCGGGACGGATGATCCTCCACGACAACGCCGCCCGAATGTACGGACTTCATTCGTAAGGGTCGAAACCGTCCGCGCCGGCTTTTCCGGCGCCTCCCGGGTAGAAGAAAGGCGGTGGGGAAACAAGAGGGCAAAGATCCGGCAGTTTCCCTTCGAAAGAAATATGGAGGCCGACAACAGCTATGGATGAATTGATCAAGCAGAAGAGTCTGGCGGAGCACATCGTCGAGGAGCTGGAGAAGAAGATCGTCGACGGCGCGCTTCAGCCGGGGCAGAGGATCATCGAAGAGGCCCTGTGCAAGACCTTGGGCGTCAGCCGCTCCCCGGTGCGGGAGGCCTTCCAGATCTTAGAGAGTCGGGGTTTTGTCGTCCGCGAACCACGGAAGGGGATCTCCGTCGCCCGAAGCACGCAGCGGGAGGCGGAGGACATCTACCGCATCCGGGCCAGCCTCGACGGACTGGCTACCTCACTGGCCGTCGAGAAACAGACCCCCGAATTCCTGAAAAAATTGAAGAAGATGCATGAACAGATGATCCGGGCGGCGGAAAAAGAAAACGTCGCCGCCTACCAGCAGTTGAACGAGAAGTTCCATGGGCTCCTGATCAATGCCTGCGAAAACCCGCGGCTGATCCAGCTCATTCAGAACTTCGACAAACAGACCATCCGCTATCGCATGGCCGTCTCGAGCGGCCCGGGCTGGATGAGAAACTCCACAAAGATCCACGCGGCGATCATCGTCTCTTTCGAGGCGGGGGACGCCGAAGCGGCCGAACGGATCCGGAAGAATTCAATCCTGGGTCAGATCGAACGGTTCTCGGAAATATTCAAGAACGGAGAGGAAAAATGAAAATCGATCCCGAAAAATGTATCGCCTGTCTCGAATGTGTCGATTTCTGCCCGATGAAATGTATTGCGGAGCAGGACGATGTCGTCTCGATTGACCAGGATGAGTGCGTCGATTGCGGCGTCTGTCTGCATGCCGGCGTCTGCCCGACGGACGCCCTTTACATGCCGGAGGAATCCATGCAGTACCCGCGTGCGATCCGGGCCCAGTTCAGCGATCCCGGCGTCTGGCATCCCTCGACAAACCAGGGTGGGCGCGGCACCGAGGAGATGAAGACCAACGATGTGACCGGACGGTTCCGCCGGGGGGAGTACGGCATGGCCCTCGAGTTCGGCCGCCCCGGGACGGGCGCCCGGATGAGCGACCTCGAAAAGGTCCTCCAGGCCCTCATCCGGATGGATGTGGAGCTGGAGCACGATAATGCCGTTTTTGCCTTTCTGGAAGAACCGCTCACCGGAAAGGTCAAACCGGAATTCCGGAACGAAAAGGTCCTCTCCGCCATCCTCGAATTCAAGATCCGGGAGGAGCAGTTAGAAGAGATCGTCCGGCAGCTCCGGCCGGTCCTCGCCGAGGTCGATACCGTCGTCTCCTGGGGTCTGGCATCCCGTTTTGCGGAGGACGGAACCCTGCCCGTCCGCGCCCGCCTGGAGGCCCTTGGTGTTCCCACCCGGCCAAACGCCAAGATCAACATGGGGATGGGACGTCCCATCGTCGAACCTTAAGGAGGCTATTATGAGTCATGCCCTGCACCGCCATGGAACCGTCGAGCAGCTTCAGAATGATTACACCTTTTACGCCCGCGCCTCCCGCTATGTCAACCGGGAGGGGTGCGGCCCCAAACTTCGCAAGATCCTGAGCATCGCCCTCGAGGAGAAGAACCTCGTCAACTACGGCTCCAGCCAGGCGGGGAAGAGCTTCAAGGCGGGCCTGAAACCCGATGAGTATGCGGCCACGCTGGACAAGGCCTACGGCGTCGCCGGCTGCTTCTCCGACAAGGAGGCGGTCCGGTCGCTGCTGAAGAAGCTCAAGGAGGCGGAGACGGGGATCTCGATTGTCATCAGCGGCCTGATCGACGAGATCGTCAAGATCGCGCGGGATCTCGACCTTAAACCGCACACCGCCTTCCTCTCCCTCGGCGTTCACGGGAAGAGATCCCTTCTTCCCGAGGATGAGGTCCAGCAGGTCACGACGATGTGCGGCCACGGCATGGTCTCCTCCAAACTTACGAAGGTGGTCATGGAACGGGTGAAGGCGGGGAAGATGACCCCTGAGAAGGGGGCCCACCTGCTCGCCCAGCCCTGTCCCTGCGGGATCTTCAACACGGACCGCTGCGAGGCGATCCTGAAGGAATTGAAGGAAAACAGTCCCGCCGGCGCAAAGAGCTGAGTGCCGGATCCATCTGGAAGATGAGCTGCAAGATCTTTCATGACGAGAGGCGCCTGCTTCTCTTTTGAAAGGGGGTGAAGCCGGAAAAGGCGTCACGGATCAATGGTTTAAGAACAAATAACCGGAGGGGCGTCGCTCTCGATTCCCCCAACATGAAAAAAAAGGAGTGTGCCATGAGAAAGAAAGGTCTGTTTTTTTCCACCGTCGTGATTTTTCCCCTGTTTGTGATCACGCTGGCCGTTGCCCCCACAGCCCAGGCTGTCTATCCGGAACCGGGCAAGGTCATCGAGTTGATGCACCATTCTTCGCCCGGCGGCGGCGCCGGCCTGTTCGTCCTCACCTGCGGTGAATTGCTGAACAAGACCGGAATCGTCAAGAACAAGATCCAGGTCACTACGCACCAGGGCGGATCATCTGCCGTGGCCCTCAACTACCTACTCTCGAAGGGAGGCGACCCGAATGTCGTGATGATGTGGACGACCGCGCAGCTCAATGCGCTGAACCGCGGCACGACCAAGATGAAGTTCGAGGAGGTCACCTGGCTGACCACGCTTGTCGAAGACGGGAATGTGATGATCGTCCCTTACAAATCCCCCTACAAGACCTATAAGGACCTGCTCGCCGACGCGAAGTCTAAGCCCAAGAAGGTCAGCGTCGGCATCAACAGCATCGGCGGCTCGGAACATATCATGGCCGCCCGGATCGAGAGGGTGGCAGGCGTGAAGTTCAACATCACCGCCTTCGAGTTCAGCCCGACCCAGTTGATCGGCGGCCACATCGACATGGCCTTCGGAAACACCGCAGAGACGTCGAGCCATGTGAAGGCCAAAAGGGCCAGGGTCCTGGCCAATATGGGCGAAACCCGGGTCCCCTACTACAAGGACATCCCCACGCTGATCGAACAGGGAACCAACGCCGCCTTCACGCAGTTCCGCGGTTTCTTCGGCGGTCCGAACTTTTCGCCCGAGGCGGTCAAGTTCTGGGAAGACGCCTTCGCGAAGTTGGTGAAGACCAAAGAGTTCAAAGAGTTTGCAAAGAAGTCCGACTACGTTGTCTCCTACAAGACAGCGGCGGAGACCAAGGCGTTCATCCAGGGTTACAACGCGGAACTCATCAAGGACGCCAAGTACATTCAGGAGAGCAAATAGCCGATAACAGGCCAGGGTGACCCCTGTTCTGGAGGACAAGTTATGAGAAAAGCGGACCGTATCTTCGGGGTGATCGGGCTGGGACTCAGCCTCTGGTGCTACCTCGAATCAAGACAATTTCACTACATGACGGATTTTACCCCTGGTCCGGGTTTTATGCCCTTCTGGGTGGGGGTCATCCTGGCCATCCTCTCCTGTTATCTGCTCTACGACACCTTCCGACGCAAACCGGGAACGGAGGACGACATGAAGATCCTCCCCCATAAGCATGCCCTCTACCGCGTCGGATTCATTTTCCTGATGCTCTTCGGCGTCTTGATGATCATGCCTCTCCTGGGCTTTCCCATCACGGTCTGCCTGTTCGTGGCGGCGATCCTGTTGATCCTGGAGCGATACAGCATCATCAAGAGTATCGGCTACGGCGTCGCCTACGCGGCCGTGACCTGGCTCATCTTTGAATACTTGCTGAATATGAGCCTCCCCAAAGGCTTTTTGGGAATTTAGCAAAAGGAGACGCATACAAAATGGATATCCTGGAAGGTTTAATGGGCGGCTTCGCCACCTGCCTGACCCCTTATAAACTCTGGATGGCCCTCCTCGGCTGTCTGCTCGGAACGTTGGTTGGAATCCTCCCCGGTCTCGGCCCCTCGGCGACGATCGCCATCCTGCTGCCGATCACCTTCGGCATGGACGCCACCCCCGCCATGATCATGATGTGCGCGGTTTACTACGGGGCGATGTACGGCGGCTCCACCACCTCGATCCTGATCAACGTCCCCGGGGAATCCTCGTCGGTCATCACGGCGATCGAGGGTCACCAGCTCGCCATACAGGGGAAAGCGGGAACGGCCCTCGGCCTCTCGGCCATCGGCTCCTTCGTTGCCGGCATCCTGGGGACGATCGGCCTCGTCGTCGCCGCTGTGCCGCTCGCCGAGTTCAGTCTCCAATTCGGCCCGGCTGAATTCTTCAGCCTCATCGTCATGGGGATGCTGACGATCATCTTCGTCGGCGGCAAATCGATCCCGAAATCCCTGATGAGCGCCATGATCGGCCTCGGCCTCGGCTGCGTCGGAACCGACATCGTCGAAGGAAAGGATCGTTTTACCTATGGGACCGCCGAGCTCTTAGACGGCATCGATTTCGTCGTCCTCGTCATGGGGACCTTCGGCATCGCCGAGGTCCTCGTCTCCGCCGAGGAGTTCATGAAGGTGGAGCCGATCAAGGTCAAATTCCGGGAACTCTTCCCCTCCCTCAAAGAGATCCTCCAGTGCAAATGGGCCATCCTCCGGGGGACGCTCATCGGCTTCATCATCGGCGTCCTTCCCGGCGCCGGGCCGACGATCGCCTCCTTCGTGACTTACGGCATCGAGAAGAGCGTCCACAAGCACCCCGAGACATTCGGCACGGGGGTTCTCGAAGGGGTCGCGGGACCGGAGTCCTCCAACAACGCGGCAACCTCCGGGGCGATGGTCCCGATGTTCGCCTTAGGGATCCCCGGATCGGGGGCCACGGCGGTCATGCTGGGGGCGCTCATTCTTTACGGCCTCAAACCCGGCCCCATGCTCTTCATCGAGAACGCCGATTTCGTCTGGGCGGTCATGGCCTCGATGTTCATCGGGAACGTGATCCTGATCATCATGAACCTCCCGATGGTGCCGCTCTTCGCCTCGCTGCTTCGGATCTCCTACGCCCTCATCTACCCGGCGATCCTCATCATCTGCGTCATCGGCGCCTACGCGATCAGCACCAGTCTCTTCGACGTCGGGATGATGTTGATCTTCGGCGTCGCCGGCTATTTCATGAAGAGGGCGGATATCCCCCCCGCGCCGATGCTGCTCGCCCTCCTTCTCGGACCGATGATGGAGAGGGCCCTCTACCAGGCCCTCAACCTCTCCCACGGGAGCATGCTGGTGTTCATCACGCGCCCGATCTCGGGCACGCTGCTGGCGATCAGCCTGATCATGTGCATCGCCGTCGGAACGAAGGCCGTCAAGCGGGCGAGGGCGATGGTCAAGGACGAGCAGAATTGAGCTAAAGGGGGGCACGGGGGGATTTTCATGTTTCGTTGTGCCCGCGCCTGGGCATGGGGGTTATTCAGGGGGCGCTTATGGATGAACCGAGAGAGTTGACCGTCCGGGAGGCTGGGGAACGGATAAAGTCCGGCAAACTGACGGCGGAAAAACTGATGGAATCGTGCCTGGAGCGGATCCATGCGCGGGAGGAGATCATCCACGCCTGGGTCGAGGTCTATGAACAGGATGCCCTCGCGGAGGCGCGCCGCTGCGACCGCGAGTTGCGGGCGGGAAACCGCCAGGGGCCGCTCCACGGGATACCCATCGGCGTGAAGGACATCATCGACGTCCGGGGGCAGTGGACCCGCTGCGGGACACCGATCTACCCCGCCCGGATCCCCGCCGAGGACGCCCCGGCGATCGCCCGCCTCCGGAAGGCAGGGGCGATCTTCCTCGGCAAAACGGAGACAACCCCTTTCGCCAACAACGACCCCACAATCACCCGGAATCCCTGGAACCCCGAACACACCCCGGGGGGGTCGAGCAGCGGCTCCGGCGCCGCGGTGGCGGATCGCATGTGCCCGGCGGCCCTCGGAACGCAGACGGGGGGCTCGCTGCTCCGGCCCGCCGCCTACAACGGGATCGTCGGGTTCAAGGCGACCTACGGCGAGGTGAGCAACGAAGGGGTGCTGCCGAACTCCTGGACCATCGATCACGTCGGCGTCCACACCCGCTCCGTGGCCGACGCCGCGCTCCTGTGGCCCTGCATGCGAGAAAATCAGCCCCGGCCTTTTGCGAGGATGCCCGAACCGCATGTCCACTCCCGCCCCCGGCTCGCCGGCTCCCCACCCCGTCTGGGTTATATCCGCGAGTTTTTTGAGGCGGAGACCTCTCCGGAGGTTCTGGCAAACCTCGCCTCCGTCCGTGCGCAGTTCCTGGCCGCCGGCGCGGAGATCGTCGAGCTTGCCTTCCCCCCTTCCTTCGCCTTCGTCGGCGCCTGCTGGGGCATCATCAAGCAGGCGGAACTCTACGCCTACCACCGGCCCCTTTTCGAGGAGCATCGGGAGGAGTACCCACCGAAACTCCGGGCCCGTCTGGAAAAGGGAGCGTCCATCCAAGGCCACGAGTACGTCGAACATCTCCGTTACCGGATCCTCTTCCAGGGGGAGATGTGCGAACAAATGGCCGACGTGGATGCGGCGATCATGCCGATCGCCTCGACGACGGCGCCGCGCGGGCTCTCCTCCACCGGTTCCAGCGTCTTCAACCAGCCCTGGAGCGTCGCCGGCTTCCCGGCGATGTCGCTGCCAACGGGGCTCGATGCCAACGGCCTTCCCTTCGCGATGCAGATCGCCGCACAGCCCTACCGCGAGGAAACGCTCCTCGACGTCGCCGCCTGGTGCGAAAAGGTCCTGGCGTTCACGGCGCAACCGGGCAACCGGGCTGAACTCGGGGGAGCACAAACCGCCATACCGGTGAATCCTGGATCAATATCCGGGACAGGCGCCGGTATCCAGACTTCGTCCGAGCGAAAGCCGGAAACCACGATAGAAACTGGATTCCGTGTCAAGCACGGAATGACATAACAGGGTAAGTTCGAATGATTACGAATTCGTCAACCATCGAAAGCAGAACAGCGTCAGGGAGCGGAAAGCAGAGAACGAAGATCCCGCACATTCTTGATCTTTTCGATATTCCAGACCCGGGCGATCAAGCTTCGCGTGCGCTTTTCGCCGAGGACCGGCCGCATCAGGTCAGCGCATTTCTGCTCAATCTCTTGATCCGACATCGGATTTCCCGGCCTGCCGCGGACCAGTTCGACATGCTCACGCAATTGGGCGCCGTCCGTGGTCTTGATCTCCACGATCCCGCCCCGTTTGATTTTGGCCGTTCTCAGTTCCGGATCTCCGACAAGCGTGATCCGATTTCTGACCTCCAGGACAGCCGGGTCCTTCATCCTTTCGTAACAGTGTGAGGTTGAAAAGGTGATGTCGCCATCGATCAAGGCGACGGCCAGAACGTGTTTCAGATCCACGTCCGGCATATTTCGGTCCCGAACGATCAGCGCCCGGTCGTCGGGCACGCGGGCGATGATGCCCTGCACATTCGCCGCGGTCAGGCCGTGCCTTTCCCTCAGAATCAAGAGCGCGTCGAGCGGGGCCTGGATCGGGGCGCCGACGGAAAATTTCTTGATATCGGTATGTTCTATCTCATAGCGTTCGCCCAGGCCGTCGACGAGGAATTCCGTGTTGGCGACGGGAGAAAAGGATTCAAAATAGTTGTGCTCGCCGCTGAAGACATCCGCAACCCCGGTAAACCCCGATTGCACCAGTATCGCCGAAGTCACGCCGTTTCTGGCGCCCATCCCGGCGAAAACAAAAGCCTTTTCCACGTGGTCCGTATCGCGCACCCAGTAATACTTGCCCGAATCCTGTTGGGCGGTATAATCCCAGACATACCTTACCAGATCTTCCTTGAGCCCCATCACCGAAGCCGCGGCGGCAGCCGCCCCGAAGTTGCTGCCGATGCCGTGCAGCGAAAGCGCGCGCCGGCGGATATTCTCCACCCCCAGGGCCTGGGTAATGCGGCAGCCGATGTCATATCCGGCCACGACCCCTCTGAGAAACCTCGATCCGTCTGCCCCTTCCCTTTCCGCGACAGCCAGCGCGGCGGGAACGATGCCGCAGCCCGGGTGCATGCCCGCCCTTTCGTGGGAATCGTCGGTCTCATCGGAATGGGCCATCATCGCCATGGCGAAGGAGGCGTTGATCGCCGTGGCGACGATGGGAGATCCGGCGACCTGGGCCTCTCTCGTCCCTCCCTGCTGCGCGACGAACTTCTTCGCAAGCATACCCGGCTTGAGACAGGAGCCGCAGAGGATCGCGCCCAACGTATCCAGGATGTGATGTTTATCCTTCCGGATCACCGGAGCGGGGAGTTCAGCCTCCCCGCTCCGGGCAATATACGCGCTCAGCAGGCGGATGATTTCCCCGGCGGCCAT
Organism: Syntrophaceae bacterium CG2_30_58_14; assembly: GCA_001873745.1. Lineage (GTDB taxonomy): Bacteria > Desulfobacterota > Syntrophia > Syntrophales > UBA5619 > UBA5619. Next base: position 20,246 of record MNZQ01000003.1, on the reverse strand, counting down.
TTTTTCTTCCTTCATTTCCAACCCCGCACACGCTCTCCTTTCATTCCTCGGGCGGCGTGTCTTAAGAGCGATCGCCTCCTCCGGCCCCTAAATGAACAACTTTCCGTTCTCCAAAACAATTTTCCCGTCCAGCCAGACTGTTGGATTCAGGATGACGATGTCGATGTGCAGCCCGCACTGGATCGCCCCTCCCAGGGAGATGTTGTCGCCCAACGCCACATGCAGGGTGCCCAATCTCTTGGAAACCTCTCTCGTATCGGGGATAATGCGGCAGTCGGGGTTCATCCCGAGGGCGAACTGAGAGGCGAACCGCCGGGCGTTGGGATCGGTCTTCTCGAACAGCTCCAGCAATTCCCGGGCCTGTTTGCCCCCTTCCACGTTCACGATCCAGCCGTCCTTGATCTCCATCCGGAAAGGCTCGTCCGCCCGCCCGATCTTGTCGATGATGTAGGGGTTTACAATACACCCCTGGGTGGTCCCTTCCAGCGGGGCAACCGTGGATTCCCCGTCGGGAAGACCCGAAAACCTTCCTGGTTCGTCGGCAAAGCCGGTCTGCGCCTTCCCTTTTCGGCCGCAGAGCTGCATGGTCAGGTCACACCCGTCGGCGGTGGTAAAGCGGATCTCGCGGGTCTTCTCGAGCAGCGAATCGACCGCCAGCGCGTTGCGCCGGACCGCCTCGTAGTCGGTGGTGACCCCGGGGCTCTCTAACATCCCGTCATTGAAGCCCCGAAGATTGCAGGTCCGGGCCCCGGCCCCCAGCGCGGCGCTGACCGCCCGGCTGTGCACAATCGGCCACTTGGCGATGTTGATGACGGCGCTGGAATGGAGGAATGCCCCCGCTACCGGCTCGGGCAATTTCTGGCCGCCGACCGTCCGGGGTACGATAATCAGCGATACCGGTTCGGCCCCCACCCGCCACGCGGCCGCAGAGAGGATCTCGGCAAAGGGTCTCGAATCCTCCTCCGTATCCCGGAGGAGGCATACCGTCTCCCCCGGCTTAAGGGCCAGAACCTGCGTCACAACCTGCTCGGCCACCTGAACCATCCGTTCCTCGTTGAGCATCCGTCCATCTCCTCCGAAGTTATTTCAAGATCTGGAATTTCTACCGAAACCTGGCAAATCGTTATTCCTGCGGAAACAGGAATCCCGCCTTTTCAGGATCTTCTGGATTCCCGCTTCCGCGGGAATGACAAAGTGGGGTATCTTTCAATAAAGGTCACATATTGTCGTCAGGCATCATCGCCACCGATTGAGATCTCTTCAGGGCGTCCGGCCGTCATTTTCATCAGCAGTTTTTCCGCCCGATAGGTATTGAAGATGCCGCAGTCGCACATCCGGGAGAGCTTCCTGGCTGCCGCTTTGCAGGTCATTTTCCCCCGACGGATCTCTTTGACCATATGGTCAATCAGATGGTAGGAGACCATGGCATGCCCGCACATCGTATGGATTTCCAGGGTTTCCCCTTTCGGCAGCCGCTCCGTCCTGCCGTGAACGCCCAGGGAATAGTTCACCGTATGGGGGTGCAGGCCGATTTCCGAACATATCTTTTCCGTCTCCCCGCATAATCCCGACACCACGGTGGAAATGCCGAAATCCCGCTCCTTGATCTCTTTCAGGCACGCCTTGATCCTCTCGCGATCCCTGAAGACCACGTGGATGATCCGGCTCTTGGCCTTCTTCAAGGCTTCCATGTCGTACAGCTCGCCCCCATCCCAGTTGGGATTATGATTGCCGAAATTCACCAGATCCTGCTCATAATGGGAGATCACCTCCCAGATCTGCTGCATGGTTTTCTCCGATCCCTCATGGTTCACAAAGCGGGACGTCCGAATCAGCAGGACATAGTCCTCATGGAGATCTTCGACACTCCCCTGCCGGTGCAATGTGTGCGTCATGTTATGCCTCCTTGAACAGCGGCCGGCCGAGGCCCACGTTCGTCTTGGTGTTCGGTCTGGGAGTAAATCCGGCGTCTTTGGCAATGGCCAGCGCCGGCGTGGTTCCATCCGGATAAACGCGACTGATCAGATCGAGAGAAAAGACCGTATCGATTTTTGCCGATACATCTTTTATGGCTACAAGAACTTCCCGCAATTTTTCCGTTTTGATCTTGAATTCGAGGATTGCGGAAAGCACCTTTTCATTCAGCACCTGCTCATGGAGCTTTCCCGTCTTGGGATCGGCCATCAGTTCCGCCACGGGATTGTTGGGTTCAAACTCAACCCCCAACCGGGCGATGGCCATGGCCACCGTCTGCAGGTCTCTGAACGATGTGCCGACGCCGGGGCGACCCATTTCGACCGCAACGCCGGCCATTCCAAAGGGAAACCGGCCGGTCACATCGTTGGTCTTCATCTCTTCCGTTCCCCTTCCCTGACCGGTCGTCGAGGGATGTTTGATATGGGGATTGCTGAACGGTTCCCGGATGGATCGCGGCCATTCCAATTTCGGCATATAAATCGCGTCGACCGGGCAGACGCCGGATCTCTTGTAACAGCATCCGCACTCCACACACTCCACCTGATCGATCTCACTGACCGCTCTCCCTTCCCACTCCACCGCTGCGATTGCGCCAACCGGGCAATAGGGATGGCACTCCTCGCATCCGATGCACTTTTCCTTGTCAATCAGCATGGCACACCTCCCGTCATCATTCGTCCTTCTCCTCAATCAGGGCCCTTTTCATCCTGACGGCTTTAAAGGTCACCACGACGATCATTATTGCGGCTATGGCCAACAGCGTTCCTGAAATCGGTCGGGTGACAAACGTGGTCATATCTCCCCGGGAGAGAGCCAGAGCGCGATAGAGATTGTACTCCAGCATGGGTCCCAGCACCAAGGCGACGACCATGGGGCCTCCGGGGATGTCATATTTTTTCATGAAATATCCGAACACGCCGAAAATCAGCATCACCCAGACATCATAGACGCTGCTGCTGAGCGAGTATGCCCCGATGATGCAGATCAGCAGGATCGCCGGATAGAGGTATCGGTAAGGAATACGCAAGCCCATCGCAAAAAAGGGAATCATGGGAAGGTTCATGAAAATCAGGATGACGTTCCCGATAAACATGCTGGCGATGACCGCCCACACAAAATCGGGATTCGTATGAAACAGCATGGGGCCGGGTTTCAACCCGTAAAGCATCAGTGCGCCCAGCATGACCGCGGTGGCGCCGGAACCCGGAATCCCAAGGGCGAGCAGCGGTACAAAGGCGCCGGAACTGGCCGCATTATTGGCGGACTCCGGTCCGGCTACCCCCTCGATGGCGCCCTTGCCAAAACGTTCGGGATGCTTGGCAACGCCTTTTTCGATTCCGTAGGCGAGAAACGAGGCGATGGTCGCACCCGCTCCGGGCAGGGCGCCGATAAAAAAGCCGACCGCCGTACCCCTGAGTATCGCCCATTTGCATTGCCAAACATCGGCGATTGTCGGCCAAAGATCCTTGAGTTTCACGCTGATCGGTTTTATTTTCATCCGCTCTTCCGCGGAAACGAGAACCTCTCCGATACCGAACAGACCCATGACCACCACAATAAAGGAGACCCCGTCCATCAATTCGGGTAAATCGTACACGAACCGGGGCGCCCCCTGAATTACGTCAATACCGATTGTCCCGAGAGCCATCCCGATCACGCCGCTCATCAATGATTTCGATATCGATTTTCCGCCGACAAAAACAATGCACAGCATCCCCATCACGATCAGGCTGAAATATTCCGCCGGTCCGAACTTCAGTGTGAACGCCGACAGGGGAACACAGACAAAGATCAAGGCAAACGTCCCGAGAATGCCCGCGATAAAGGATCCAATCGCGGAAATCCCCAAAGCCACCCCGCCGCGCCCCTGACGCGCCATCTGGTACCCGTCAAAGGTGGTGACCACGGAAGCGCTTTCACCCGGAACATTGACCAGGATCGACGTCGTTGATCCGCCATACATGGCGCCATAATAGATCGCACACATCATGATCATGGCGGAGGTGGCATCCATGCCGAAGGTGAGGGGGAGGAGCATTGCAATCGTGGCCGAGGGCCCCAGACCGGGCAGAATTCCCACAAGCGTGCCGAAAAAACAGCCCAGGACGGCCATCCCCATGTTAAACGGGGTGATCACCGTCGAAAATCCCTGCATCAAACTGTGAAAAGCATCCATTGAGCCCTCTCCTTCAAATCCCCAGAAGACCTTTGGGAAGGTCAAGTTCCATCCAGTAACGAAAAATAAGAAAAACAGAGGCGCTGAACGTCAGACCATAAAACAGGCTTTTCAAAAAACCAACCCCCTCCAAGACAAATAGCAGAATCGTTACGAAAAAAAACACGGTAAGGATAAATCCAAGACTGTTCACGAAAAGGGCAAACCCGGCCATGATCAGCATGATTATCCCAACCCGTTTCAGCGATCCCCAACCGGGCAGGCGCGGTTCATCCCCTTCGTACTTTCGTTTCCATCTGAAGGTATTGACAAATGCAAACAGGGCAATCAATCCGAGGATGATCCCCAGCCAGAACGGCAAAAAACCGGGTCCCGGTCCAAATTTGGATAGATAATCGAATCTCCGCGATTCAAGTATGAGCCAGAGGCTGAGCCCCATACAGATGATAGAAAAAACCCTGTCTCCTTTTTTCATACCCTCTCCCTCCTGACCGGGGATTATAGTCCTGTAACGTTTGAAAAGGCGTCTGCATCATGATCTCATCCGCGACAGTGCAAAGCACGAATGCCCGACACAAGATCGCATCGCCCGTAATGGCAGGAAGGGGGATTTCGAAGCTCTCCGCGGCAAGCCGCGGAGAGCTTCGATCCACAAGGAACAGGTCATTACGTTTTCGCCCGCTTGCCACGCGGGGAAATGTGCTCGCCGCCGGAAGCAATGCTGTCTTGTATATCCCTTTACGGTTATTTCTTCTTATAGACGCCGAGTTCATCGACATCCACTTTCAACACTTTCAGATAATCGTTGACGAACGCCTTGACTTCCTCATGCCGCATAAAGGTATCCACTGCAAGTAGGAGGTTTCCAGCACATCCTGAAACGCCTTGGTCTTGGAAAGTTTGAATAAGGCATCTTCCCAGAATTTCAGCGCATAATCGGGGAAATTCTTCGGCGCCCAGAAGCCTCTCGGCTGTACATATACGGCATTAATCCCCTGCTCCTTCATCGTCAGCACATTCGGCATGGCGGGGATCCTCTGTGGGGACATGACGCCGAGCGGCTTTATTTTCTTTGCTTCAATCTGCCCCATCTGTTCATTCACATTTCCAAACCCCAAATCGACATGACCGCCCAGAATGGCTACGGCAGCCGGCCCGCCGCCGCCAAAACCGACCAGGTTCAACTGCGCACCCGATGCCTTACCCACCCGGTGGGCGCTGATATGTTCGGACCCCCCTACCGTGCCGATGGCAACGGAAATCTTGTCGGGATTTTTCTTTGCATATTCGATGACGCTTTTCATGTCATTGTAAGGCGAATCAGCGCGGGTAAAGGCGAGGTTCGGACCCATACCATTCTCCTTTCCGTATCGGTGATTACGGACTAAAGGGCCCATCCCTTTACTCCGGTATTCACCCGTTCCTTTTTATCGTGAACCGTCAATTTGCGGAGAAGCCTCTCCGCCCGCTTGGGATTGAACAATCCGCACAGACAGGGCTTGCCCAATTCTATTCCCGCCTTCTCGATGCTCAGGGAACCGGCCTTAATTTTTTCGACCAGGTCGTCCACCAGGTAACGCGATACCATGCCGTGTCCGCACATCGTCGTGATTTCAAGCACCGGGCCATCGGGAAGAAGGGCGGTGTTGCCCCAGACGCCCAAGGAGTGGTTCGTCGTATGCGGCGTGATGCCGATCCTGTCGCAGATGGATTTGACGGTATCATAGAGACCTGAAACAACAACCGATAATCCAAAATCTTTTTCTTTCAGTTCGATGAGAAACGATTCGAGCTTTTCTTTCGCATCGAATACGCAATAGGGAGAATTGCCGTCTTTGAACGCCTCGACGATGGAATCCAACGAGGCTTGCAGAACGTTGCCTTTATAATTCGCACCCCGGGCGCCGGTAATGTTCACGGCGCCATGTTTTTGAAAGAGTCTCAGGATTTCCTTGCATTTTTCGGCAGAACCTTCTTGGTTGTACCCCTTCTCCGCGCGAATGATGATGACATAATCACAACCCAAATCTTCGATCGTACCGGCCCTGTGCAACGAATGAGTCACGGTCTTACGCCTCCTTTCCTCTCTAAGCGTCCGCTTTCGGTCTGCCCAATCCCAAATTGATTTTTGCGTTCGGAGACGCCCGATATCCCAACTTTTTGAGGGCTTCCATATTGGGAATTGAGCCGTCGGGATCCAGTCTGTTGATCATGGATACGGAAAAGACCGTCTCCGTTGCAGCGGCGGAACTTTCTTCCAGAGCCTCCATCACTTCTTCCAACCGTGAAGGTTCGATCAGGAATTCAATGATCGCACTCAACACCCGTTCATTTTTTACATCTTCTTTAAAAATGGCTTTTTTTGTGTCTTCCATGAGGCTGGTTAACGGATTCAGCGGTTCGAACTCAACACCGAGGCGAGCAAACGGAGCGGCAATCTTCTCGATATTGCGGATGGTTTCGCCGACGCCCGGTCTCCCGACCTCGACGGCGATGCCTATCGTCCCCCTCTTATAGCGCCCCGTTACATCGTTGCTCTTCATTTCCGCCGTGCCGCGTCCCCAGCCGCCGGTCGTGGTGGAATGCGCGGCATTGGGGTCGCTGAACACCCTGCGGACAATACGCGGCCAGGGAAGGTCCGGCGCCTGTTTGAATGCCTCTACCGTACATCTCTTCGCCCGGTAACAGACACCGCATTCGACGCACATCTCTTCATCGATCTCTGCATATTCCGCTTCCAACCGGATGGCCCCCACGGGACAAACCGGAAGGCAGTCGCCACATCCGATACAGAGCTCCTTGTCGATCATACGTTTGCACCTCCAAAAATATTGTGGAATGATGGAATCTTTCCTGTCCGGGGGGTGTCCGGGCCTTGAAAACGCCCGCCGGCGACAACGGTTGCCGTGCGCGTAAAAGTAGATTGTCGACAATCGTTTGTCAAGCAAAAAGTGGATGCCAAATTTTCGTTGACAAATCCCCCGGAAAAGGTTACGAAAATTTCACAGAAAGGGAGTAGGGATCATTTCGATATGAATATGAGAGACGCCAGCCGCTGTATCCTCGCCATGGGGGGCATAATTATCAGGCCTGCATATACGGGCCTGGACGGAGGGTAGTGTTTCATTACAACAGAGTCAAAGCGACCAAATCCGTTATCAGGTTCGACCGATAACGGATTTTTTTATGCAAAAGGAGAAGGTTATGAAATCGCCCGATGTGATCATCTATGACACGACCCTGAGAGACGGTACGCAGGGGGAGCAGGTCAATTTTTCGGCCGAGGAGAAGCTGCGGATCGCCCACCGCTTGGACGACATGGGATTCCACTACATCGAAGGGGGGTGGCCCGGCTCCAACCCCAAGGACGTCCGTTTCTTCGAGATGGCGAAGGGACAATCCTTCCGGCACGCCCGCCTGGCCGCCTTCGGGAGCACGCGGAAGCCGGGCGTCCGGCCCGAGAACTGCCGGAACCTTCGCGCCCTGCTCAAAGCCGGGACGCCGGCCGTCGCCATCTTCGGAAAGAGCTGGGATCTCCACGTCACGGAAATCCTCGGCATCCCGCTTACGGAAAACCTGGAGATGATCCGCGATTCCGTCGCCTATCTGAAAGCCCGAGACAAGGAGGTCATCTTCGATGCGGAACATTTCTTCGACGGATACCGGCGCAATCCCGCGTACGCCCTTTCCACATTGAAGGCCGCCTTCGACGCCGGCGCCGACCGGATCGTCCTGTGCGACACAAACGGCGGCGCCATGCCCCATGACCTGATCGCGGCCGTCCGGAAGGCCGCCGCCATCATTCCGGCGGGGCAGCTCGGAATCCATGCCCATAACGATTGCGGTCTCGCCGTTGCCAACACCCTTGCGGCCGTCCTGGCAGGGGCGCCCATGGTCCAGGGGACGGTGAACGGCTACGGAGAGCGGTGCGGCAACGCCGATCTGATCTCCGTCATCGGCAACCTCCAGATCAAGATGGCCCGGAGGTGTCTCCCGGAGAGCTCCCTCCAGCAGCTTACAACCCTCTCCCACTACGTGGGCGAGGTGGCCAACGTCCGCCCCCTTCCCTTCCGGCCCTTCGTCGGGCGGAGCGCCTTCGCCCACAAGGGGGGCGTCCATGTGAACGCCATCGCCAAAAACCCCCAGGCTTACGAGCACATCCGGCCGGAACAGGTGGGCAACCATCAACGGGTGCTGGTCTCCGAATTGGCGGGAAAGAGCAACATCGCCTTCAAGGCGAAGGAGCTCGGCATCGAACTCGGGGAGCACGATGCCACGAGCCGGAAGATCGTCAGGGAGATCAAGCGCTTGGAAAACCAAGGTTTCCAGTTCGACGCGGCGGAAGGATCTCTGTCACTCCTGATGAAGAAGATCACCGGCGCCTTCCGTGAGCCCTTCACCCTTCAATGTTTCAGCGTGACGAATGGGAAAACCAGGAACAACCCCTCCCTCTGCCAGGCGACGATCAAAATCTCGGTCGGCAACGAAGAGGAGCTGACCGCGGCGGAGGGAAACGGCCCGGTCAATGCGCTCGATAACGCCATCCGAAAGGCCCTGACGAAGTTCTACCCTCAGATCAATGAGATGCACCTCGTCGACTTCAAGGTGCGGATTGTGGAGGGAAGCGAGGGGACGGCGGCCAAGGTCAAGGTGCTCCTCGATTCCCGGGATGGGAACGAGATGTGGAGCACCATCGGCGTCTCGGAAAATATTATCGAGGCAAGCTGGCAGGCCCTGGTTGACAGCATCCAGTACAAGCTCTGCAAGGAGAACCTGAACAAGAACGACCGGGAATGATTTTCTTTCAAAAAGAGTTTCATTGATCATCGTCCCTGTTTCTGATAGATAGAGTTGTCAAGAGCTGGGAATGCTTCCCGGCGTCGGGCAGGGACGGTATGCTGATCGCCATCAACAATCAGAACCCCCAGATGCGGCTGATCCGCAGGGCGGTGGAGATTCTCCGCGGCGGTGGGATTGTCATCTACCCGACCGACACGGTTTACGGGATGGGGTGTGATCTGTTCAACAAGAAGGGCATCGAGCGGATCTACGAGATCCAGCGCCGCGACCGGAGGCAGCCTCTCAGCTTCATCTGCGCCGACCTCAAGGACATCAGCCGATACGCGCGGGTCTCCGACGACGCCTACAAGATCATGAAACGTCTCCTCCCGGGGCCCTATACCTTTGTCCTCGAGGCCTCCCGGCTCGTTCCCAAGATCATCCTCCCCAAGCGGCAGACCACCGGCATCCGGGTTCCCGACAACCGGATCTGCCAGGCCCTGGTCACCGAGATGGGATCGCCGGTGATCAGCACCAGCGTCAAGGACGGGGGAAGCGAGCTCCTCAGCGACCCCCGCATGATCGAAGAGCTCTTCGGCAAACGGGTGGACATGATCATCGACGGCGGCATCATCGCCGCGGCGCCGTCCAGCGTGGTCAGCCTCCTTGCCGAAGGAATTGAGGTCATCCGAGCAGGAAAAGGCGATGTATCCACCTTTATATAGAAAGGATCTTTATGAAAAAACAGATGCTGATCAACGCCGTCCACCTCGAGCAGAAGCGCATGGCGATCGTGGAAGACGGCAAACTGGTCGAATTCAACATCCAGATGGCCGTAAGGGAGCCGATTACCGGCAATATCTACAAGGGGCTCGTAATGAAGGTGGAGCGGGGGCTCCAGGCCGCCTTCGTAAACTACGGCGGTCACAAGGACGGTTTTCTCCCGTTGCGCGACGTGAGCTCCAACTACTTCACGGATACAAACGGCGGCCACGAGGGCGCGAGATCCACGCTCAAGCCCGGCCAGGAGGTCCTCGTCCAGGTCCTCCGGGAGGTCGGCGAACGCAAGGGCGCCCTGCTGACCGCTTACATCTCCCTGCCGGGACGCTACCTGGTTCTGCTCCCCAACAAGGAGAGCAGCGGCATCTCCCGGAAGATCGAGGACGAGGAGGACCGCAAGCGGCTCAAGGAACTTGTCGAACAGATCAAGACCGAAGAGGGGGTCGGGTTCATCGTCCGGACGGCCGGAATGAACCGGACAAAACAGGAGCTGGCCCGCGACTACCAGCACCTCTCCCGTCTCTGGAAGGAGATCCAGAAAGGGGCCGCCGAAACGGCAGCGCCCGCCCTGATCTACCAGGAGAGCGCTTTTGGCGTCCGCTCGCTGCGGGATTACTTCACCTCGGACATCGAGGAGATCCTCGTTGACGACCTGGAAACCTTCCGCCAGGTAAAGGCCTACTGCAAGGCCGTCGCCCCCCGGAATCTCAAGATGATCAAGTTAGACAAGGAAAAGACCCCCCTCTTCGACAAATACCAGCTCGAGGATCAGATCCGCGTGATCTACCAGGACCGGGTTGATCTGAAGTCCGGCGGCTATCTGATCATCAACCCGACGGAGGCGATGATCACGATCGACGTCAACTCGGGCCGCGGCTCCCACAAGCGGAACGTTGAGGAAACCGCCTATCAGACGAACACGGAGGCGGCGGAAGAGATCGCCCGTCAGCTCCGTCTGCGCGACCTCGGGGGGCTGATCGTCATCGACTTCATCGACATGATGGACAACAAGCACAACGCGGAGGTGGAGAAGATCTTCAAAAAGGCCATCGCCTTGGACCGGGCGCGGATCCAGCTCTCCCACATCTCCAAGTTCGGCATCCTGGAACTCTCGCGCCAGAAGAAGCAATCGACGATCCAGGAGATCAGCTACACGCCCTGCCCCTTCTGCCGGGGTCGGGGGGTGCGCCCCTCCCTCGAATACACGGCCCTGACCGCCTACCGGAAGATCGAAACGCAGGCGGTCAAGGGGTCCTCCTCCCTGATCAGCATCAGCGTCCCCCATGAGGTGGCCGACTACCTCCAGAACCAGAAACGGGCGGAGATCAACCATATTGAGAACGACTACGACATGTCGATCCATATCACCGGAAGCCCTGACATGGCCTGGGACGAGTGGAAGATCGAAACGACGAAGCGGGAGACGCCGCTGGCCCCGGGGCAGACCAATCACCTCCGGAAGGTCTCGGAGGAGCCGGAGAAACCGGAAGCGGAGGAAGCGGAAACGCCGGCGCCCGAAACGGCGGAAGAGCCGGAGAAAATCGAACCCAGAGAAGAGGGTCAAAAAAGGGCGGCAGCGAAAAGGGGACCACGCAGAAAGGGCGCCCCGAAGAAGGTTTTGCCCAAGGAAGAAAAACCGAGAGAGGAAGAACCCCCGCCAAAGGGAGAGTCCGCAGTGGAAAACATCGAGCCCGCGCTCGAGACGGCGAAAAAGAGGCCCCGCCGGCGATCACGTCACCGGCGGAGGACACCGGGAGGAAAACCGGCGGAAACCTCATCGGCTGCGCCACAGCCGTCTTCAGCGGAACAACGGCCCGAAGCGCCGCCGCGGGAAACGGTCCGGATCAAGCCGCCGCTTGCCGCCGTCGAGCCCTCGGCGCCGAAGATCGGCGTATCACGCCCTTCGGAGCTCTCCAAGGGCAACACCCCGCCGGAGAGTCCGGGCAAGGGAAGCGGGAATCCCGACGATCCCTTGCTCCGGCTGAAGAAGATCTTCGAGGCCCTGGAGGAGTAATCGACTCGAAGGGATTCAAACGACGGGCTATTTCCGGCCGCCCAACTCCGCGGAACGGTTCGTCGCCGCCTCCACCGCCGCCATCAGAATCTCCCGGAGCTTTCCCTCCTCCATGACCTTGAGACCGGCGAGCGTCGTTCCCCCGGGGGAGGTCACCATGGCCCGGAGCTCCGCAGGGGGCTTTTCCCCGAGAAGGCAGAGTTTCGCCGCCCCGAGGAGGCTCTGCGCGATCAGTTTCAGAGCGGTCTCCCGGGGCAGCCCCATCCGGACGCCTGCATCCGCAAAGGCCTCGACGATGAGAAAGACGTAACCGGGGCCGCTCCCGCTGAGTCCTGTTACGGCATCCATGAGATCTTCCGCAACCTCGACGGTAATCCCGACGGCATCGAAGATGTGCCGGGTCCGTTTCAGGTCCGCCTTGGTGGCGTGGCTGCCGGGCGCGATGGCGGCCGCCCCTTCGCCGATCAGCGCCGGCATGTTCGGCATGACCCGGACAACGCGCACCCCCTCTCCGAGGCGCTCCTCGATGAAGGCCGTGGAAATTCCGGCCGCGATCGAAATGACCAGCGCCGTTGGGACCATCGCAGCGGCCAATCCCGCGAGGACCTCCGCCATGTTCTGCGGTTTGACGGCGAGGATCACCAGACCGGCCTCCCGCGCCGCCTCCCGATTGTCGGTGGTCACGTTGACCCCGTAGGTCTTCACAAGCACCGCAAGCCTCGCTTCATCCGTGTCCGCCACCGTCACGGCCTCCGCATTCACCAGGCCGCCGGCAATCATTCCCTGAATCAGGGCGCCCCCCATCTTTCCCCCGCCGATCACCGCGATTCTCGTTCCTTTCAGCATCTCCTGCCTCCTTGGCTTCCTTCAGAATAGTTTCTTTCCTCCTCGCCCATTTTCTGCTTTCTGTCAACAAGAAGAAAACGGGAGACCGCCTCCCCCCGATTTCTCCCATTGCACAAGCGGGCTTGGTTGTGATAGGCATGAACTCCAATTTCGAAGATAAAGGAGGAACCGCCATGATCGATCTTAGAGAAATCGGCGGGCGCAAACTGGCCTGCTGGGTAAACGACGGCGGCTTTCGGGCCGACCGGAAGACGCTTGTCTTCATCCACGGCTCCGGCGGGAATCACACCGATTGGATCCGGCAGTTCACCCCCCTGCAGAATGGGTTCAATATTGCGGTCATGGACCTGCCGGGCCACGGACAGTCCGACGGACCGGGGGAAGAGGATGTCTCCGCATACGTGGCGTGGGTAAAGAGGCTTCTGGAGGGATTCGAGATCGAAAAACCGGTCCTGATCGGCCACTCCCTCGGCGCCGCCATCTGCCTCAGTTTCGCCATCCGGCATGGCGATGTGGCCGCGGCGGCGGTCCCCGTGGGCGGCGGGGTCCGGATGCCCGTCAACCCGCTCATCCTGGAGGGGCTGAAAAAGGACCCGGCCGCAATCATCGGCATGGCCGCCAAATTCTCGCTCGCAAAGGAAAACCGGGAGCGGCTTTCCGATTTCGTCACGGAAAATCTCTCCCGGGCGAACCCCGGAATCATCTACGGCGATTTCTTTGCGTGCAGCAAACTGGACATCACCGAGGCGGTCGCGAGGATCCGAATCCCCGCGTTGATCCTCTGCGGCGCCGACGACAAGATGACGCCGCCCGCCCTGTCCGAGTACCTCCGGGATCACATCCCCGGGGCCGGCCTCGCCCTGATTCCGCAAGCGGGGCATTTCGTCATGTTAGAGAACCCGGAGGCCTTCAACGCGGCCCTGACGGATTTCGTGAACGCGCTGCCGGCGTGAAAAAGCGCGAGGCCCGCGGCATGGGCCGCCTGCTGCCGGCTTAGACCGTAACCCAAGCGTTGTCTCCTTCCCCCGCGGGAGGGACGAAGGAGTAAGCAATCCATGTTTGTCCTCGGAAATTTCATCGCCGCCGTCGCCCGGATCATCGATATCGCGCTGACCCTCTACATGTGGATCATCATCATCCGGGCGGTCCTCTCCTGGATCCATCCCGATCCCTACAACCCGATCGTCCGCCTTCTTTACCAGGTCACGGAACCATTGATGGCCCTTGTTCGGCGGTGGATTCCCCTTCGAGGGATGGGGATCGACTTTTCGCCCATGATCATCCTGCTCGCAATCGTCTTCCTCCAGAGCTTCCTGGTGCCGAGCCTGATGCAGCTTTCGTATTCTTTTCGGTGACCGGTATGGCCGGATCGTCAATATCGATTCGAGAAACCGCCGCCGGCGTCATCTTCCGCGTCCGGGTCGTCCCGCGGGCATCCCGTAGCGAGGTGGCGGGCGTCCAGGGCGACGCGCTCAAACTCCGGATCACGGCGCCCCCCGTGGAGGGAAAGGCCAACGAAGAGTGCATCCGCCTGCTCGCCGAAACGCTCGGCGTGAAAAAAGGGCGGGTGGCGATCATCGCCGGCCATGCCTCGCGGACCAAGACCGTCGTCGTCGCAGGCATCCGGCCGGAGGCCGTCGCCGCGCTCTGCATGGCGGGATGAGACCGCGGGAAGGCTGACATCCTTCGGGAAAATGTGTTGATCAACGGGTTGCAGGAGCGCTGATATGGCGGATGGGCACGGGTCCGAAAATTCGCGGGTCGTCCGGGCGGCGGGCGTTGTAGGAATGGCGACGATGCTCTCCCGCATCTTCGGTTTCCTCCGGGATATGATCGTGGCCGGCCTGTTCGGCGCCGGGCTCACGACGGACGCCTTCTTCGTCGCCTTCCGCATTCCGAATCTCCTCCGGCGTCTCCTCGCCGAGGGGTCGCTGACCGTCTCCTTCGTCCCCGTCTTTACGAAATACCTGAAAAACCGCTCCCGGAAGGAGGCGCTGGATCTCGCCGACATCGCCTTCACCGCGCTGTCGATCCTCCTCGTTGCCGTCTCGCTGCTTGGCGTCCTCTTCTCGCCGCTCATCGTGACGATCATGGCGCCCGGCTTCGTCAAAATGCCCGCCCAATATGACCTCGCCGTCTTCCTCACCCGGCTGATGTTCCCCTACATCTTTCTGATCTCGCTGGTCGCCCTCTGCATGGGGATTCTCAATTCGCTCCGGCACTTCGCGGCGCCGGCCCTCGCCCCCGTCGTCCTCAATCTCGCGATGATCGTGGCCGCGTTGACCCTCCGGGGATTTTTCCGGGAGCCGATCACCGCGCTCGCAATCGGCGTCATGGCGGGCGGCGTGCTCCAGCTCGCCATGCAATGGCCTTTTCTCGTCCGGATGGGGGTGCGGTTGAAGCCGAATTTCCATTTCCGCCATCCGGGGGTGAGGCGGATCGGCCTGCTGATGCTCCCCGCGGCGTTCGGGGCGGCAATCTACCAGATCAACGTCTTTATCGGGACGATTCTCGCGTCGTTTCTCCCGACGGGGAGCGTCTCCTACCTCTACTACGCCGACCGGATGGTCGAGCTCCCCCTCGGGGTATTCGCAATCGCGGTGGGGACGGCGACGCTCCCCAGCTTCTCCGAGCAGGTCTCGCAGGGCCGGTTCGAGGAGCTGAAGCGGACGATAGCCTTTTCGCTCCGGATCATCCTCTTCATCACGATCCCGGCGACGGTCGCCCTGATCGCGCTCCGGGTTCCGATCATCTCCGTTCTGTTCCAGCGGGGCGAGTTCGGCGTTCAATCGACCCTGCTCACGGCGCAGGCCCTCCTCTGCTACGCGGTCGGCCTCTGGGCCTTCTCCACCATCCGGATCATCGTCTCGGCCTTCTACTCCCTCCAGGACACGAAAAGCCCGATGATGGCCGCGATCGTCGCCCTGATCGTCAACGTCCTCTTCAGCCTCGTTCTGATGTTCCCGCTTAAGCACGGCGGACTGGCGCTCGCCACCTCGATCGCCTCCGCTGTGAACGTGGGGATGCTCTGGGTCATCCTGAGAAGGAGGATCGGGAAACTCATAGACCGGGAATTCTACCGTTCCCTCCGCAAGACCGCCGTTGCCTCGCTCGTCATGTTGGGGGCCATCCTCTTCGTCGGTCTGATCTTCCCCTGGAACACGACCGGCCCTTTCAACGTACGGCTCATCCACCTCGTCCTTAGCGTCGCCGGCGGCGGCGCAGCCTTCTTCGCCGCCGCCTTCCTCTTCCATAGCCCGGAGATCACCGCCGCCTTCGGTGCGATCCGCCGTCGCCTCACAAGAGGATCTTCATCCGCGTGATTTCAATTCCTCATGGAACCTGTCCTGTTGATCCGGTTTAAGCGTATATGTATAAAATATCTTTCCCCATCACCGCCGCCAAGTCTTTCCCTCGATGGCCACGCTGCGGTTTAATTCTGTTGACACAGCGACATCTCCTTCCTATACTTGAACCGCTACTTGAACCGCGAGAACCCGTTTTTATCAACAATGATGTCGGAGGGAGGACTCCATGGAATACGTTCGCACCGTAGATTTTGCGGCCATTGACAAGAGCGGCGCCGACGAGCGCCTGACCCAGAGGCTGTTTGATCACACGTCGGGCGCCCGAAACTGCACGATCAATTGCATCAAAACGCCCGCCGGCGGCGGCTCCCCGGCCGGCATGCACGTCCACGAAGTGGATCAGATCTTCTATATCCTGAGCGGTACAATGAGCGTCGAGATCGAGGGTAAGCAGTACGATTGCGCTCCCGGCTCGCTCATTGTCTTCCCGGCCGGTGTTCGCCATCGCAACTGGAACGGCAGCGGCGAGCGCACCGTTCATCTGGCCTTCAACACACCGCTGCCGGATCCCGATCTCCCCTTCGCCAAATCGGTATAACCCCCATGCCCAGCATGGACACAACGAAGCATGAAAATCCCCCCTTACCCCCCTTTGACAAAGGGGGGATGGGGGGATTTTCATATAAACCCGGCGGACCGGAAACCCGGATCATCGCTTTGCCGTGTCCAGTAGCTCGAAACGGAAGGGGTGTATCGTGAAAAGTTCTGTTTATTTGCTGGCCTTGATTCTTTTTGCCGTTGATTTGCCTGCGCTGCACGCCCAGGAATACGGCAAACTCCGCGCTCTGAACCAGAGGGCCGCTGATGTGGTCAAACAACGGAACGATTTCGTGGCGCAAGTTCTGACCTCTTACGCCATCCCTCATGAACGCAATGAACAGGGCGCCGTGGTGCGGATAAAGACGGACGGCCGGTGGCTGGATGTAACCACCATCGAAATTGTGCCTGTGCTCAAAGAAGCCGCGGACAAACGCCAACAGGTTGCGGCTCATCAACTGTTTTTCTACACCGCCGATGGCGGCATACTGGATCTGTTTTCCGAGCTGACGATCCATTGATCAACCCCTACCCCATTTCCCGGTCGAGAGCTTTGTACTCCTGAAATTCGGCAAATCGTCATTCCTGCGGAAGCAGGAATCCAGTCCTTTAAAGACCTTCCGGATTTCCGCTTTCACGGGAATGACAAAGTGGGGTATTTTGCAAAGCTCTCCGATCATGATAAACGCTTTTCGCATGGCGTCGTTGAAGGTCCCCGCTCTGAGAAGCATCAGGACGTCGAAGAGATCCCGTGGGTGCTGGCGATCCAAGGCGGCGCAGATCTTCCCCGCGTACAGCTCATTTTCCGAAAGTGTTCGACACTCCACGGAAAGTTCAAATACACTCCGGGCCCTCGGGGACAGGCTCCTACGTTCCGGGGGGAAAGAGCGATCCGCGCATGACCAGATTCGGCTCAATCTTGATCGTCGCGTCCTCCCTTTGAACCGAACAGCCGCTCCAAAGATCGGACCCCTTGATCTTCTTGGGAACAATCTTCGTCCCCGGAATCCGGCTCTCGACATTCCGGGAGATCCGGACCAAGGCGTCGCTGATCTCGCGAATCGACAAATCGCGCTCGCCGACGGGAAGATAGACAAGGTCGATATCGACGGAAACGCGCGGAAGATCCCTGAAGAAGAAATTGATGGCCGTCCCGCCCTTCAGGGCAAAGACGGCCTCCCGATCGACCAAGGGCAGGATGCGGGAACGATTCAGAAAAGGGAGGGTGAAACATGTCGCTGACAGCCCGATAATTTGATTATCCCTATATGCCCCGGGAGACTTTCTCAGGTAAACCCCCGTCCAACGTAAATATTGAGGTTATGCCGGGGATGGAGAGGCCGGTGGTGTATCGTGGCATTCGTGAAACGGGAATGTTCAACCGCCCTGCAAGGAACGGTATTTCTTCCATATCTGCTTGGCGGCCGGCGTCAGTATGAGGAAACTGGCGGCCACGAGCAGGGAGGCCGAAATGGGCCGGGTGAGAAACGTGAGGAAATCGCCCCCGGAAGCGATCAGGGATTGCTGGAGCGTCTTCTCTAACATGGGACCCAGGATCATGGCCAGGATAAAAGGGGAAGCCGGAAAGGCGAACTTGCGCAGCAGGTATCCCACGACGCCGAAAAACACCATCACGCCCACATCCCAGGTCGAGTTGTTCACACTGTAGGCCCCGATGACGCAAATGACAACGACGACCACCGCCAGATACCGGTAGGGGACTTTCAGCATCCGCACCCAGAAGCCGATCAGGGGCAGATTGAGCCCCAGGAGCATGACATTGCCGATATACATGGAGGCGATCACGCCCCAGAAGAGATTCGGATGCTCCTGGAGCAGGAGGGGCCCCGGCCGGATACCGTGGATCATCAAGGCAACGAAGATCATGGCGATCGACGCATTTCCGGGAATCCCCAATGTCAAGAGAGGAATGAACGAGGAGGTGGAGGCCGCGTTGTTGGCCGCCTCGGGCGCGGCCACGCCCTCAATCGCCCCGCTGCCGAAACGCTTGGGATGCTTGGAGAGACGCTTTTCCACGGCGTAGGCCGCAAAAGAACTGATGATGGCCCCTCCGCCGGGCAGCACCCCGATGAAAAAGCCGAGGATGGAGCCCCGCATCACCGAGGCCCAGCACTGCCGCCAGTCCTGACGGGTGGGGAGCAGCCCCTTGAGCGCCGTCTTGAAGATTTCCCTGTTTTCGGGGGTCTCCAGGTTGCACAGGATCTCGGCCAGACCGAAGAGGCCCATGACCATCACCACGAAGTCGATGCCATCCGTCAGCCGGCTCACGCCGAAGGTGAACCGCTCGCTTCCGGAGACCGGATCGAGGCCGATGGCGCCCAGAAGAAGGCCCAGAAGACCCATCATCAGGCCCTTCAGAACCGATTCCTCGGAGAGATAGATCGCCATCATCAGACCGAGGAGCACGAGACAAAAGTATTCGGGGGGGCCGAATTTCAGGGCAAAGGAGGCAAGGGTCGGGGCCAGGATCGATACCCCAAGGAGGGCAAGCGAACCGGCGATAAAGGAGCCGAGGGCCGAGATGCCCAAGGCCGCTCCGGCCCTTCCATTCCGGGCCATCTTGTATCCGTCGAGGCACGTCACAACCGAGGCCGCTTCCCCGGGGATGTTCAGAAGTATCGAAGTCGTGGAGCCGCCGTACATGGCGCCGTAGAATATGCCCGACAGCATGATCACCGCCGAGACCGGATCCATCTTGAAGGTCACCGGCAGCAGAAGGGCGATCGTTGCGGGAGGCCCGAGACCCGGCAGAACGCCGATAGCCGTGCCCAGGATCGCCCCGATTGCGCAGTAGAAGAGGTTCGACGCGGAGAGGGCCACGGCAAATCCGCCGGCAAGATTTTGGAAAAAATCCATCGTTCCCCCTTAAAAGAACGCCGCCAGCAGCCCGCGGGGCAGGGTCACCCCCAACAGGCGATCAAAGATCAGATAGCTCGCGACCGCCAGGATCAGGCTCATAAGGACGAGCACCCGCGGTTTCGTTTCCAGAACTTTCAGGACCACGGCCGAAAGGAGCGCGGTGGTGATGACATATCCCACCGTTTCCATCGCGGCCACGTACAGGATAAGCGCCAGGACGACAACGGCGGGGCCTCCCAGCCTGCCGAAAGCGTGGCTCTCGCCCGCCCGTCCGCCCCAGGCCTGGAAGAGGAATACCGCGGAAAGCGCGATCAGAATCACCCCGTCCCAAAACGGGAAAAAGCCGGGCTGCGGCTCGGTGGGCGCCCCGATCCGCAGCTTGACGGCGCCGACCGTAAAGCCGATCCCGATGGCCAGGAAACAAAGCCCTGCGATGATTTCTCCCGGTTTCCGCATTCCTCTCACCGCCCGGAAAAGGTCGATCTATTTCTTTAAGGACTTGCCGAGTTCCCGCTGGTTTTCAAACTCTTCCCGCCAGAGCTTGCCGAATTCGTCAGGGCCGAGGTACTGGATTTCATCCCCAAATTGCTTGATCATGCTGATGACCGACTTATCCTCGGTCATCTGCTTGAAGGCGTGGGCCAGTTTGTCGATCACGGGGCGGGGGGTGCCTTTGGGCGCCAGAACGGCCCGCCACATCAGATTAACGACATTCACCCCCTCTTCCTTGGCGGTGGGAATGTCGGGCAGTTTCTCCTCACGCTTCTTGTCGAGGGTGGCCAGGGCGCGGAGCTTTCCCGATCGGATGTGCGGAAGAAGTGCGGTGATTACCCCCCCGGTCATATCCGCGTGTCCGCCAAGGACCGCCAGAAGCGCGGGGCCGCCGCCG
>MNZQ01000101.1 GCA_001873745.1 Syntrophaceae bacterium CG2_30_58_14 | reverse complement strand
GAGCGGCGCCGCCGGATCCCCCATGGGCGGCGGGATCCGCGCCACGATCGCCTCCAGGATCTCCTCGATCCCGATCCCCGCCTTGGCCGAACATTTCAGGTGGGTGTCCGGATCCAGGCCCAGCTCCGAGTCGATCTGTTCGATCACCCGCTCGACGTCCGCCGAGGGAAGATCGATCTTGTTGATGACGGGGATGATCGCGAGATCGTGCTCCATCGCGAGATAGAGGTTGGCAAGCGTCTGCGCCTGGACGCCCTGCGCGGCGTCGATCAAAAGCAAAACCCCTTCGCAGGAGGCGAGCGACCGCGACACCTCGTAGGTGAAATCGACGTGGCCCGGCGTGTCGATCAGGTTCAGGGTGTAGCTCCGGCCGTCCTTTGCGCGGTAGGGAAGCGAGACGACCTGACTCTTGATCGTGATCCCGCGCTCCCGCTCGATATCCATGTTGTCGAGGATCTGATCCTGGAAGTTCCGGTCTTCGACGACGCCGGTGTACTGGATGAACCGGTCGGCGAGCGTCGACTTGCCGTGGTCGATATGGGCGATAATGCTGAAATTTCGGATATTGTCCATTTATTGAAATTCGTCTCTATGTTGATTTCTCGGTTTGAGGGGTCCGAATATGACAGGCGCCTGATTCGAATCTCTTCGATATGGGATGCGTAATACTCGGCGACAAAATGTCTTCTGAATTCGCCCTCTTCAAAATAAGGAAAAACTGCCGGAGTCTATCCCAACTTCGCGAGCAGGGCCTGGGAGACCTTCTTCACACCGGGGGCGCCGTCCACCTCGAGAATTTTGGCGCGCGCCCTGAAGTAGTTCACGGCGGCCAGCGTCCCCGTTTTCGTGTCGTAGTAGATCCCGTGGCGTTTATCGATTGCCGCCTCGTCCTGGTCGTCGGCCCGGGCGGTGAGCTTGTCGCAGCCGCAGACGCGGCAGACCGGTTTCCCATCCTTTTCAGCGGGTTTGATCGCGTCGATGAAGATGTTGTTCGGGTGGTTGTTGTCCGTGGCGCAGAGCCGGCGGCCCATGATTCGTTTCTTGGCGATCTCCCGGTCGAGGATGATTTCGATGACGTAGTCGAGCTTTATCCCGGCCTCCTGAAGCGCCTTCCCGAGGGCCTCCGCCTGGGCGAGATTCCGGGGGAAGCCGTCTAAGAGCCAACCGCTTTTGCAGTCCGCCTCCTGGAGACGGTTCAGGATCATT
The DNA here is from genome assembly GCA_001873745.1 of Syntrophaceae bacterium CG2_30_58_14. GTDB lineage: Bacteria > Desulfobacterota > Syntrophia > Syntrophales > UBA5619 > UBA5619. Next base: position 13,804 of record MNZQ01000101.1, on the reverse strand, counting down.
GGGACGGTGATCGCATCGGGAACCAGCTCACCGTTATCGATGAACCCCTTTGCCTTCTTCCCGAGTTCCGTTCCATTCTTGATGTTTTGTCGGAAGATCACGCCCGTCTCGATGTGGGGGACGCCGTATTTCTTTTGAACCACCGTGCCTTGTGTTCCCTTGCCGCTGCCGTTCGGTCCGAAAATCAGAATGTTCATGTTTGTGAACTCCTTTCAAGGGATGGGTCAAGCGGTCGCCGCCGCCTGTTCGCAACGGGAAAATGCTATCGATTTTCTCATGGCCCACGGCCATGACCGGTCAGTGTCCTCAGGAAGGGCCGCAACTGGTGGCGGCGCAGCTTCCGCACTCGGCGCCGCCGGCGGAGGTGTTGCCGATCTTTCCGGAAAAGGCGGACAAAAGCCGCTCCGCCTTCTTCGACCCGCACTTCGGACAGGCGACGGTTGCCTTATCCTCCCGGCTCCGAAAGAGGACTTCAAAGGGTTCTCCACATTTTCGGCACTTGAATTCAAAAATCGGCATCGGTTTATCTCCTCCGGCGAACCACATCATCCTCCCGTTCGTTACGATCGCGGAAGACGACAGGCCCTTGAAATTTATTTGTTGTCGGGAGATTAGAAGAAACCCCCGAAAATGTCAAGGCAGATCGCATGCGCGCATAACACGAAGCGGTATAGACCGGGCCATCGTCTTTAGACCGAATGGCCGGCGGAGATCTCCGCACATTTCGCTTGACAGCGGGAAGAGGTCGTGACAGTGGGAACGCAGTATCCCGGTCGCCCCGTTGAATCCAGGATCATATTGCCAAAGAAAAGGGCTATAAAATCATCGATGGACGGATAACGACGTAAACGGCGCCCCTGTCACTGCATCACCGCCGCAACCCGCTTTGCCGAGGGATCTGCGGTGGAATCATCGTTTAAGGAGTTTGCCATGGCCATCGCAAAGAAGATCAATGGATTTATGACACAGTCTTCCTTCATCCGGAAGATGTTCGAGGAAGGGGTTCGTCTCAAGCAGAAGTATGGCGCCGAAAATGTCTTCGATTTCAGTCTCGGAAATCCGAATGTCGATCCCCCGGAGGCCGTCAAGGCAAGGCTGCGCGAGATTGTTTCCGCCGAGATCCCCGGGAAGCACATGTACATGCCGAACGCCGGATATCCGGAGACCCGGGCGGCCGTTGCCGCGGAGTTGAGCGCCTCCCGCGGGGTGGTACTCTCTGCCGATCAGATCGTGATGACCTGCGGCGCCGGCGGGGCGTTGAACGTCATCCTGAAGACGATGCTCGACCCGGGCGAGGAGGTGATCATCCCGGCCCCCTTCTTCGTCGAGTACCGTTTCTATGTGGACAATGCCGGCGGAGAATCGCGGATCATCCCGCCGCGGGAGGATTTCTCCCTCGATCTCGAGGCGATTGGTGAGGCGATCACCGAAAAAACCAAGGCCGTCCTGATCAATTCCCCGAACAACCCGACGGGGAAGGTCTATGACGAGGCGTCGATCCGGGGACTTGCGGCGCTTCTTACCGAACGGGGAAAAGCGCTCAACCGGGAGATCTGCCTCATCTCCGACGAACCCTACAGCGAGATCGTCTATGACGGGGTGACCGTGCCGAGCGTGATGAAGATCTATCCCCACAGTTTCATTGCCTCCTCCTACTCCAAGAGTCTTTCCCTTCCCGGCGAACGGATCGGCTATATCGCTGTGAACCCTGCCATGAGCGGTCTCGCGGAGGTGCTGGGCGGCATCACCCTCTGCAATCGGATCCTCGGTTTTGTGAACGCCCCCGCGCTGATGCAGCGGGCGATCGCCGGTCTTCGGGGGGTGCGGGTGGATGTGGAGACCTACCGGAGAAAACGGGATCTCCTCTGCGACGGTCTCGCCTCCGTCGGCTGCCCGGTGACCAAACCGGAAGGGGCCTTTTATCTGTTTCCCAAAACGCCCATCGCCGACGATGTCCGTTTTGCCGATGCGCTCCGGAAGCGGCGGATCCTCACCGTGCCCGGGAGCGGCTTCTACGGTCCCGGCCATATCCGGATCGCCTATTGTGTGGACGACGCCACGATCCTGGGCGCGATGGAAGGATTCGGCGAAGTCTGGAAGGAATTCAAATAGGGAAGGGCGTCAATAGACGATATCGAAGTCGGTGAAGTCGCCTGCGGCGCTTTCCTCTGCAACCTCGAGATGATCCACCCTGGCGGGCGTCGTCCCGGTCCGGCACCAGGCGAGCATCGCCTCGGCCTTTTTCTGTTTCCCCTCGAAGACCGTCTCGACGCGATCGTCCGGGAGGTTCCGGACCCAGCCGGTGAGCCCGAGCGCGCGCGCCTGCTTCCGGGTGTTCGCCCGGAAACAGACCCCCTGGACGCGGCCGGAGATATAGAGATGATAGCGTTTCTTCATTCCGCCTTGATTCCCGTTAGAGCGAGAAATGCCGCCTCATCGAGGATGGCGATGCCCTCCCGCCGCGCCTTTTCGATCTTGGAACCGGCGGCTTCCCCTGCGACAACGTAGTTTGTCGTCTTCGTGACGGAGCTGCCGACCACCCCCCCCATCGATTCCACAAGCGCCTTGGCCTCGTTTCGGCCCATTCGGGAAAGAGTTCCCGTAAATACAAATGTTTTACCCGCAAGGGGTGCGGCCTGCCGCCGCGCCGTCTCCATGGGGACACGATGCGGCATCATGTCCCCGATGCCCGCACTGCGGAGCTTTTGGATCACCTGAAGGTTGGCCGCTTCCTGGAAGAAGCCGACGATGCTTGCGGCGACCTCGGGACCGATATCCCGGACGGTCTGCAGCTCTTCCGAGGTGGCGGCCATAAGGGCGTCCAGCGTGCCGCAGGCCTGCGCGAGTCGCTTTGCCGTCTGTTCCCCGATGTGACGAATGCCGAGGGCAAAGATCAGGCGGTCAAGCGGCGGGCTTTTCGCCCGGCCGATCGCCTCAAGCAGATTCGACGCCGATTTTTCGGCCATCCGTTCCAGGCCGAGGAGTTGATCACGGGTTAGGAAGAAGAGGTCAGCCGGGTCATGGATCAGACCGTTCGTAACGAGTTGTGCGACCATTTTGTCCCCCAGCCCCTCGATGTCCAGCGCCCCTCGGGATGCGAAGTGGACAATATGCTCGCGGATCTGGGCCGGGCAGGCGATGCCGATGCACCGGTGGGCAACCTCGCCCTCCAACCGGACAACTCGGGCGCCGCATTCCGGGCAGGTCTCTGGCATGACGAAGGGCTTTTCAGAGCCGCTTCTTGCGGTTAGGACGACCTCGACGACTTCGGGAATCACGTCGCCCGCCCGCTGAATCATTACCGTATCCCCGATGCGGATATCCTTCTTGCGGATCTCGTCCTCGTTGTGGAGGGTCGCCCGGCTGACCATGACGCCGCCGACGCGGACCGCTCTCATGACGGCGACCGGGGTCAGGACGCCGGTCCTTCCGACCTGGATGACGATATCCTCAATCACCGTCCTTTCCTGGATCGCCGCGAATTTACAAGCCACGGCCCAGCGGGGACTGCGGGAGACGGCGCCGAGACGCCCCTGCAGGCGGAGGTCATTCACCTTGATCACGATCCCGTCGATCTCGTAGGGGAGTTCCTCGCGCATTTGGCCGATGTGGTGGTAATCGTGGATGCATTCTTCGATGTCCGCCGCGGGACGGATCAGCGGATTCACCTGAAACCCCCAGGCGGCGAGCGTCCGGAGGACCTCTTCATGCGTTCGGAAGGCAACCCCTTCCGCCGTCCCGATCGCATAGCAGAACATGGTGAGCGGTCGTCGCGCCGTGATCCGCGAGTCGAGCTGGCGGAGCGATCCCGCCGCCGCGTTGCGGGGATTGGCAAAGGGGGGCTCACCCTGTTCCGTCCGGCGGCGGTTCAGGTTGCGGAAGGCCGCCCGCTCCATGCAGACCTCCCCCCGAATCTCGATCCTCTCCGGCGCCGCCACCGTTTCGCCCCCCGGCGGGGGGGGCGGATCCTCCGTTCGCGGGAGGGAAAGGGGAATCGCCGGGATCGTCCGGAGGTTCAACGTGACGTCTTCACCAACAGCGCCGTCCCCGCGCGTCGATCCCACCGTCAGTCGGCCGGCCTCGTAGAGAAGGTTCACGGCGAGGCCGTCCAACTTCGGCTCCACGACATAGTGGATCGGGTCATCGCTTCCCAGAAAACGGCGGCAGCGGCGGTCGAATTCGCGGATCTCCTCGTCGGAGAACGCGTTGGCAAGGCTGAGCATCGGGGTCCGGTGGGTGACGGGGCTGAATTTTTCCAGCGGGGGGGCGCCGACGCGCTGTGTCGGGGAGTCCGGTGTGATGAGATCGGGGAATTCCAGTTCCAGAGCGTTCAGCTCCCGGAGGAGGAGGTCATAATCGGCGTCGGCGATCTCCGGGTCATCCAACTGGTAGTAACGGCGGTTATGGTGGAGAATGGTTGCCCGGAGGGATTCGATTCGGGTCTGCGCCGCTTCACGATTCATCGAGTGTCACCCTGTAAGAAACTCAGCTTTATAGAAATCGGCCGCCCATGGGCGAGGCGATTTCTTTTGAACCATTCCGGAGTATCACGATTTCACCAGCCGCAACGCCGGTTTTCCCTTCGGGGGCTTTTCCGGTCCGGTCTCATGCTGCCGCAGGAGCTGCTCGTTGAAGATGTGGTTCTTGGCGCGGACCGCGTTGATGATGAAAAAGATGATGACCGCCTTTTCCCACTCCTTCGAGGGTTCGAAATGCTCCATCCGCTTCTTGTATTTTTCCCAGAGGGAGGAGAGGGAGGCCTCGTCGAGGCCGAGGATCTGTTGCGCCAGTCTGTCGAGTGAAGATTCGAGCATGATGTTCAACCCCTGCTTGCATTTTTCGGTCTCATCCTAACTTCAGTCCTGCGGAAAGTCAAACAAAACGGGAGCAGCTTCACACCACGCCGAAATAATCCTTGTCTTTTTGCGTCGTGTCGTTATAATCAGCCGGCTTGTGCGGGAGGTCTCTGCCGGGTGATGATCGGAGCGATCTCCGCTGTTCAGGACCGACCGTTGAAACGCTCTTCCGTCTTGCTCTGAGGTTATGGAATGGACACGATCTTTGCGCCTTGGCGCTCGGCCTATATCCGGGGGGGGAAGCCCGCGGGCTGCGTTCTCTGCAAGGACGCCGCGCGGGGGGATGACTTGGTCCTCTGCGAGGGGAAAAGCGGCTACGTCATGGTAAACCGCTATCCTTACACCGGCGGTCACCTCATGATCGTTCCGTTCCGTCATCTGAGCCGTCTAAGCGATCTTCTTCCCGCGGAGAGAGAGGAACTCTTTGCTTTTATGGATCTCTCCGTCCGGGTTCTAACCGAAGCCATGAAGCCGGAGGGGTTCAACCTCGGCATGAATCTGGGTAAGGCGGCGGGCGCCGGCATCGACGATCATCTCCACATCCATGTTGTCCCAAGGTGGGGAGGCGATACGAATTTCATGAGCGTTATCGGTGAGGTCCGCGTCATTCCGGAGGATGTCTCCGGAACGGCCCGGGAGCTCAGGCCCTTTTTCACGAAATTTCAGCGGGAGGTCTGCGGATGAAAGTGATCTATACCATCATCGCGGCGATTTTCGTCATGTTCATCATCACCTTTTCACTGGAGAATACGGACCCTGTCAACATGCACTATCTTGGCCTTGATTTCTTCAAGGCATCCCTCCCGACGTACATGTTGATTTTCCTCTCTTTTCTCGCCGGGGTCATTTTCACGGGGTTTATGGGGATCGTGGAGCGGTTCCGCCTGACCAGAACGATCAACCGCCTGAACAAGACCATCCGGGATCTTCGCCGCGAGATGAAGGCGAACGAGAACGAGAACGTGAACGTGAATCTCCCGGGCATCGAGGCCGGCGAGAAGACCACGCCGCCGTCCAGTGAAGAAATCCTCTGATATATATGTGGACAGGTTGTAGGGGGTGTGTTAAAAGCGCTTTTTTTTGGTCTGGGGAGCCTCATGAATTTCGGCGGCATCGCACCTGCGTTCACCGTGTATGAGAAGGCGGCATTCGTCGTCATTCCCGTTCCATATGACTTGACCTCGACATACCAGTCCGGGTCGCGGCGCGGACCGGGGGCGATCCTTGAGGCCTCCGGCAACATGGAGCTCTACGACGAGGAGCTTCGGAAGGAGACCTATCGGTCCGGCATCCACACCCTGCCGCCCCTCGAGGCGGATGCCCGCGGACCGGCAGAGATGGTGGACTCCGTCCGCCGGACCATTTCCCGGGTCGTGGCCGACGGGAAGATCCCTGTCATGCTCGGCGGGGAACACAGCATCTCCTTCGGCGCTGTCCAGGCGATGAAAGAAATTTATCCGGAGATTACCGTCCTTCAGTTGGACGCCCATGCCGATCTCCGGGATGCCTATCAGGGGACGCCTTACAGCCACGCCTCCGTGGCCCGACGCATCACCGGCATCTGCCCCCTCATCCAGGCGGGCATACGGAGTTTGAGTGTTGAGGAGGCGGAATTCATGGAGAAGGGTAGCGTCCGGAGCCATGCGGCGGATTTCATCCTCGACGGGGGGGCATGGTGGGAGACGATCTGCGGCGACCTTCACGGGGATCTCTACCTCACGGTCGATCTCGACGTTCTCGATCCGGCCGTAATGCCCTCGACGGGAACGCCGGAACCGGGAGGCCTTGCCTGGCGGGATCTACTGCGTCTCGTTCGGGAGGCGGCCAAGCGCTGCCGGATCCGGGGTTTCGATGTCGTGGAGCTTGCCCCCATCCCGGGGGTGGTCGCCCCCGATTTTTTGGCGGCCAAACTGGTCTATCGGATCATGGGCTATCTCACTGAAAAAGCCATGATATATTGAGAAAAAACCGCCGGACGGGCCGGCGAAAAATATGAGACCGGTTTAGCCCGGTATCGGTTGAAGGAGAAAAAACTATTGACTGTTTATGTTCCCAGGCAGATTTTTTTTACAAAAGGGGTGGGGATCCACAAGGAGGAGCTTCATTCCTTCGAACTGGCTCTCCGTGACGCCGGCATCGAAAAGTGCAATCTTGTGCAGGTGTCCAGCATCCTGCCGCCCGGCTGTCAGGTGATCTCTCGGGCCCGGGGCCTGAAGGAGCTCAGGGCGGGCGCCATCACCTATTGCGTTCTGAGCCGTTGCTGCAGCAATGAACCGAGGCGGCTGCTGGTGGCATCCGTCGGCTGCGCCATCCCCGCCGACAAACGCACCTATGGTTACATCAGCGAGCATCACGCCTTCGGCCAGACCCAGCGCCAGGCGGGGGACTATGCGGAAGACCTTGCCGCGGCCATGCTCGCATCCACGCTCGGCATCGATTTTGATATCGATGAGAGCTGGGACGAAAAAAAAGAGATCTTCAAGATCAGCGGAAAGATCGTGAGCACCCGGAACATCACCCAATCCAGCATCGTTCAATCGCACGGATTCACCACGGTCATCGCCGTCGCCGTCTTCGTCTTTTGATCGCCGCTGATCCGCGATAAGCATCGGAAGCCCCCGGGGGTCGTACCGCGGGTGGCTTCGCCCGGCAGAAAACCTTTGCAGGGGAGAAGAAAGGATGGTTCCGAACGCGCTGCAGGCGGTATCGGCATACGTCATTCCTCCGCTTCTGGGGTTTATCGTCATGCTTGGCCTCGCCCTGGTTTCGCTCCTGCGGGGAGGAAGAAAGCGGACGAACATCCTGTTTGCCGGCATCTGCCTCCTCGGCGCCCTCATCAATGCCGACGTGGCCCTTGTTTCCATTGTGCCCGATGAGAGGCTGGCCCTTCGCGTTGACCGGACGGTCCATCTCTTCTTCGTCTTCAGCATTCCCATCTACATCCGGTTCGTCCATGAATTTTTGGGCATCCGCGGACGACGATGGCTGGAGGTTTCCGCCTGGCTGCTCAGCATCGCTTTTCTGACCATCGTGCCCACGGATCTCTACTTCAGCGGATTCAATCACTATTCCTTCGGTCGGATTGTCCACGCGGGCGTGCTGTTTCACCTCTTTTCAGCGACGGTCGCCTTTACGGTCATCTACTGTCTCGCGGTTCTCTATCGCGCGATGAAGGAGTCCGCGGAAAATCATCAGAGAAACCGGATCAAGTACATCTTCGGGGGGCTGGGGTTTTCCGCCCTTCTGCTCGCCTTCACGATCCTTCCGGTCAGCGGCGTTCCTGTTTACCCGCTGGGGAATTTCAGCTTCATCCCGGCCATTTTTCTCGCATTCGGCGTCCTCAAATATGATCTTCTGGACATCGGCGTCCTCATCCGCCGGGGGACGGTCTATTTCCTCCTCACCGGCATTCTCACCGCGCTCTATATCCTGGTCATCTTTCTCTTCAACACCTTCTTTCTCAGCACCGGCAGCGGCGATTCGTTTGTGCTTTCCCTGGTCCTCGCGCTCATCATCGTCCTCCTGTTTACCCCCCTTCGGGAGCGGGTGCAGAGCCTCATCGACCGCCTTTTTTTCCGGGGGCGCTATGATTACCGGGAGCTGCTCCGGGAGATCAGCGGGCGGCTGGCCTCGCTTCTGAGTTTTCCGCAGATCCGGGAGCTGCTCATCGGCGCAATTACGGAGGCCCTCCAGGTGGAGCGGGTGACCCTCATCATTGCCGAAGGCGCTGTTTTCCGTCTCTACGAAGGAAAAGAGATGGACGGGGCAGCAGAGCCGCCATCCGCTGAGACTGCTTTGCTGATCGATCTCCTGAAAAAGGAGCAGCGGCCCTTGAGCCGGGCGGCGGTGGAGAGCCGCCCGGTTGGCGAGGCGGATCGGGAGGCGATAACCCGGCTCTTTGATCATCTGGGCGCGGCGCTGGTCATTCCGCTCCCCGCGCGCGAGGGGTTGGCCGGACTGATTGCCATCGGGCAGAAGAAATCCGGAGAGCTTTTTGTTGATGAGGATCTGGAGCTCCTGACGACGATGGCGAATCAGGCCGCGACGGCCATCGAGAATGCGCGGAGTTACGAGGCCATGGAGGCGCTGAACCGCGATCTCGAAAGGAAGGTTGAAAAACGGACGGCGGCCCTGCGGGAGGTGCTGGCGGAGAGGGAGAGGACTCAGCAGCAGTTAATCCGCTCGGAGAGTCTGGCGGCAATCGGCCAGCTTGTGGCCGGGACCGCCCATGAGTTGAACAACCCCATCGCCGGGGCGATGAGCCTCGTCGAGACCAGCGTCGAAACGATCGCGGGATGGGAAATGCAGGCGGATAAAAGGGACGAGATCCTCGACGACCTCCGTTTTTCAATCGGCGAACTCCGGCGATCGGCGGCAATCATCCGGAGCCTCCTCGATCTGTCGCGCCAGACGCAGACCTATGTGGAGGCGGTGGACATGAACCGCGCCGTCGATGATGCACTGCGGGTGCTTCATAACCAGTACAAGAACCTGCCGGTGGAGATCGTGAAGGCCTATGAAGACGCACTCCCGGCCGTCGAGGGGAACTTTGCCAACCTGGGGCAGGTCCTGATCAACATCATCCGCAATGCCCTCCAGGCGCTTCCGGAGGGAAAAGGGCGGATCACCCTGACGACGCGCCAGCCGTCGGCCGACATGGTCGCTGTCGAGTGCCGCGATACGGGAATCGGGATCCCCGCCGCTTCCCTGAAGGACATCTTCAAACCCTTTTATACAACAAAAGCGGTCGGCCAGGGCACGGGCCTCGGCCTCTATCTATCCCATGAAATCATTCGACGACACGGCGGCCAGATCCGTGTTGTGAGCGCAGAGGGGAAAGGGACGGTCGTGACCGTCGAACTCCCCTGCAGAAGGAGGGAGGCATGAACGGTCTGATGGTGGTTGACGACGAAGAGGGGGTGCGCCGCTCCCTGAAGAAGGTTTTGCAGAGGGACGGTTACCGGATCGTCCTTGCCGAAAACGGGGAGGAGGCGCTCTCCATCATCCGCAGCGACGGCCGGGATATCGAGACGGTCATCTCCGATTACCGGATGCCGGGGATAGACGGTCTGGAGACCCTGATCGAGATTGGCCGGTTGAACGCGGAGATCACCCGGATCATACTGACCGGATATGCGACGATGGCCAGCGCCATCGAGGCGGTCAACGAGGGGATCGACGGTTTCCTGACGAAGCCGTTTGAGAATGATGAGCTGCGGGCGAAGGTCCGGGAGTACAACATCAAGAAAAGGCTCAAGCAGTTCGTTTCGGAACAGGTTCTCGCCGAGCTTCAGAGGAGCGGCACGGCCCTGCTGCCGAGGCGACTGACCGTGAGCGTCCTGTTCACCGACATCCGGGGGTTCACGAGCCTGTCCGAAAGGCTCAACCCCTCCGAGCTCTCTGATCTCCTCAATTGCCACTACTTCTCGCCGCTCGACAACATCATTTTCCGCCACAACGGGACGCTGGACAAGCATATCGGGGACAGCATCATGGGGATCTTCGGGGCGCCCGTCGGTGGTGTGGATGATGCCAGCCGGGCGGTGCAGGCCGCGCTGGCCATCCGTGAGGAGATCGCCGGAATCAATGAAAAGATCTCGGACGCAGAGCGGAGAATCGCCGTCGGGATCGGAATCGCGACCGGTGATGTGATGGCCGGGATTTTTGGTTCACCGCGGAAAAAGGAATACACTGTCCTCGGCGCGACCGTTAACCTTGCCTCGCGATTAGAGAATCTCGCACGGGCCCATCAGATCCTCATCTGCGGCGAGACGGCGCGCATCGTGGAAAATCTCGTGAATCTGGAAAAAGTGCCCTCTCCCGTCATCCGCGGTCTTGCCAAACCTCCGGACGTTTACAGCGTCCTCGGTAAGAAATGAGAAAGACCTTGACAATTCGCCCAGCATGGTTTAATAGAGTTTTTCCACAGGGGAAACGTGAACGGTGACGCGGGGTGGAGCAGTCCGGTAGCTCGTTGGGCTCATAACCCAAAGGTCAGAGGTTCGAATCCTCTCCCCGCTACCAAACAAATCAGGGGCTTAGAGAGTTTTTCTAAGCCCCTCTTTTTTTGTCTGCTACCCGATAGCTAACTTTTTTAGGTGGACATGAAAAAGGCCGCCGTTTTAAGTAGGATCAGATCGAAGTACGGTGGTGATCAGCGAGCGTCGGGAGCTGGCTGCAGGACGCCGTATGTGACCATGGGTTCGACCCATTCCATATCAGTTCTGCCTTGGAGCCGCTTTACTAACTCGACGAACTCGGAAGGCGTCCTCGCCACGACCAGATAGACGTTCGGGGCGGTCAGTTTGGCGAGCCCCGGGTAGGACGCTGTGTCGAGCCTGTCCGTCGCCTGAAGTCCGTCTTTCATCTTGAAGGCGATTTCGCCCGTGATGTAACCCTGTACCTGCATTGCGTGGTTGAAGACCATGCCAAGCTGTTGCGGACTGATTGGTTCAGACTCGCTCGCCGGGAATACCGAATGAATAACCTGTTTTCCCGAAGTTGACAGTTGTTGAACGGCCCGCATAGTGGGAAGTACTTCCAACCTGGAGCCGCGATCATCGATCACCATGCTTGGGTCGGCCACCTTCTGTATCACCCGTGGCGTTGGCTGTAACTGCGCAAAACCTTCCGTGCTTGCAAGAGCAAGCATGATAAATATAGCTATGCGATACATAAAACGCCTCCTGGTAAATCAATGGCCAACGAACCCAAGCTGCTGAGGATTCGTGGTCGAAAGCTTCGTCTGCTTTTCGCTGGCGGCGCAGAAATCGAAGAAGGTCAGGGTCCAGTCGCCGTTCACGGGCTCGCCGTAAAACGCGTTCGACAAGATTCGCGAATTGACGACGCTGTCATTCTTGAAGCCGTTCGCCGCATGCATCAGGATGGACTTCGTTCCAGATGGCGATGTCAGTTCAACTTGGTTGCAATAAAGATTTGGGGTCGACTCAATGTTGAGAAACACGACTACGGATTCGACTGTCTTGAAGGACTCCGAGACTGTGATGACGGCGGAATTCCCCGCCGGGGACAGCGGCGCTATGGTTGCCGGAGGCGCAGCCCAGAATCGATAAGGTGTTGAATTCTGCTGCACCGCAGGCAAGTATGCCGTGTACGACTTGGCCATCGCGACGGCTGCCGATGCATCGACAGCCCCGAATCCGTACCGGTTGCTGAACGACCAGCCCGCGCCGTTGGTCACCCAGCCTTGCTCAAGAACAACTGTTGCGTCGGGGACAATAGCGGTCGAGGACACGCCGGAGAAAGCGGCGTCGACCTTCTTGGCGGTCCTGGCAAGGATGTACTTCAGATCCCGAACACTTAACTTGGGGTTGGACTCGAGCATCATAGCGACGACGCCGGCTACATTCGGAGCTGCGGAGCTCGTTCCATTCATCGTTGCCGTGTACTGGCAGTTCGGAGCAAAGGCGTTAGCGCCCTGGGCGTCGAGCGGGTTGACGGGAGATGGGTAATTGCTGTTGGCACAGCCCGTGCGGCTTGTGGTGACGATGGCTGGAGCGAAATTGGTGCCTGCCGTGTGGTAGGTTGAGTTGAGTCCGTACTCGCCACCCGGCGCGGAAATCCATAGCGAGGAGCCCGTACTTGAATAGCTTGAATGTTTGCCGTCGGCGTCGATGGCCCCGACGATGATCGGTACGTACCCACCTCGCCGTTCATCAGTCGCAGGATCGCCGCAACTGACACCGTACTGATTTGCAGCATGACACAGCCCAGTCCCCGGGGACGATTGCCAATCGGCGAAGTCGTTTCCAGCGGCATTCACGATGGCTGCGCCGAGCCCGCCGCGGAGGGTAAGGGAGGTGGTGGCAATCGCCTGGTAAGCTCCACTGAAAGTCGGCAAGGCATTGGCGGAGGGTAGGTGGAAGCTCGCGTTGAACACGTCATTGTCTGCAGAGATTTTCTCACTGCCAAATGACTTCGCCATATTGGCAACACTGAACGAAGCTAACAGGTTGTAGCCGCGAAGACGGGCGTTATAGGCGACGCCTCGTCCGCCTTTTCCGTTAAATGCGACGGCCCCGATGATTCCGGCAACCGCAGTTCCGTGGTCGAAGCCAGGATCGCCCGCCGCTCGCGACGGGTCATTCAGCCCGGTGAGAAAGTTAAAGGAATTGCCAATATCGACGTTGGCCGCGAGGTCCTCATGCGCAGCTTCCAACCCGGAATCCACGACGCCGACCTTAATGCCTTTGCCGGAGTAGCCGGCAGTCCACGCTCCGGTCACATTCATATCATTGCCGGCAAGCGGTAGCGTCGATGAGAAAGCATTCTGGCCAACGTTTTGAATGTGCCATTGGTTTTGAAGCAGTGGATCTGCCGCCAACTGCACGTTAACCTGCGCTGTGGACTGAGCCTGTCCATTCGACACCGTAACTGTGAATGAGTCGCTGGTCGCTTGAGTATGACCAGCGATCGCGTATGTGAAGACTCCTGCGCTGGAAGTGATGGAGACCATTCCAAACTGCGGCGTCGTTTTGATCGAGTAAGTAAGTGGGAGGCTCTGCGGATCGATGGCGTTCACAGAGCCGGTCACGGCCGAGGCGGCAACGCCCAACACATTCAAAGATACCGAAGAGGATTGAACAATTGGCGGCTGTGGGGGCGGTGGGCTAGAACTCCCACCACCACTTCCTCCTCCACCACAACTCGCAAGAACAACCACGAAAAGACTTACGACGACAAGCCGGTAACGTAGAAGCCGAAATCCCATGAACCCTCTCACGTTCGATAATTGAATTGAGTCGAGTAGAACGGTTTCTCCGAATATTGCAGGCTATACACCGTTCTTATAAAGAGTGAATATCAAATACCGCAGCATGTCAATATACATTTATGGGGTATCTCCTTGACTCAAGCGCCCCCAAGATGTAGTGTCTTGGGGCATGGAAGACTATCCTCGAACGGTGGCCGAACTTGAAGCCCGTTTC
>MNZQ01000052.1 GCA_001873745.1 Syntrophaceae bacterium CG2_30_58_14 | reverse complement strand
GGTGAGCGGGTTCTCGATCTCTGCGCCGGCGCGGGGGGGAAGACCCTCCATCTGGCCGCCCTGATGAAAAACCGGGGGGAGATCATCGCTATCGATCTCCACCTGGACAAACTCCGTCTGCTGGCGGCGGAGGCCGGCCGACTCGGCGTAACGATCGTGGAGACCCATCCGGGAAATGCAACCGGAACGCCCGCGGCCTTCCGCGGCGCCTTCGACCGGGTTCTCCTCGACGCCCCCTGTTCCGGCCTCGGCACGCTCCGCAGAAACCCGGAGATCCGCTGGCGTATCGCCCCAGCGGACCTCGAAAAATACTCGCAGATTCAGCGGCGACTCCTCCGGAGCGCGGCCCTCAGCGTGAAGCCCGGCGGCCGTCTCGCCTACACCACCTGCGCCGTCACACCGGAGGAGAACGAGAATGTCGTCGCCGATTTTCTCGCCGGCCATCCCGCGTTTACCCGCATTTCGCCAGAAGGGATTCCCCCGGAACTCATCGACGCCGACGGTTTCTTCCGGACCTTCCCCCATCGCCACGGCACGGACGGTTTCTTCGGAGCGCTCTTTATCCGCAACATTTGATTTCCGGAGAGACAACTCCCCTCTCCTCCCGGCGGCGGGGGCCGGGCCGGCGCAAATTGGATTGACTTCAGACGCGAAAAAATGATAGCGGTACCCCGGTAATCGGACACGCAATGCGAAAAGTATGGGGGCGGCGGGGCTTCACCGATACCCTGCAAACGGGGGAGGGATCATGTTCATCGAGCAGCGGCAGGTCGGACAGATGGCGGTTTTCGCTTACCTGGTGGGCGATGAGGAGAGCGGCGAGGCGCTCGTGATCGATCCGGCGGAGGAAACGGACGGCCTCATCAAGGCGGCAGAGAAAAAAAAGGTCCGAATCCGCTATATCGTCAACACCCACGGCCATGTCGATCACACCGGCGGCAACCTGGACATGAAAGAGAAGACGGGCGCCGCCATCATCATCCATGAGGATGACGCCGACATGCTTGTCTCCACGCCGGCAGCCCTGCTGCGGATGTTCGGCGCGAAGCAGTCTCCCCCGGCCGACCGGACGGTCCGGGACGGCGATCTCATCGATGTCGGGAGTATCCGTCTCCGGGTCATCCACACCCCTGGTCATTCCCCGGGGAGCATGGTTCTATTCATGGACGGCTACGCCTTCACCGGCGACACCCTCTTCGTGGAGGCGGTGGGGAGGAGCGACCTGCCCGGCGGTTCCGGAGAGGTCATGTTCGACTCCATCCAGCGGAAGATCTGCACCCTTCCGGACGAGACGGTGGTCCTTCCGGGCCACAACTACGGGAGCATGCCGACCTCGACGATCGGCCACGAAAAACAGTTCAACCCGTTTTTGCGCTGAGAAAGAGAGAAGGAGAGAGGCCATGAGCAACCCAGGGATCATGAAAACGGATTTTCAAGGAATGACGGTCGCCAGCACGGGGAAGGTTCGCGACATCTACGCCTTCGATTCCCACCTGCTGATCGTCGCAACCGACCGGATCTCCGCCTTCGACTTCATCATGCCGAACCCCGTCCCCGGAAAGGGGGAGGTGCTGACGCGCATGTCCGCCTTCTGGTTCGGAAAGATGGCCGATATCCTTCCGAACCACGTCGTTTCGACAAATCCGGATGAATATCCGGCCGCCTGCGCCCCCTACCGGGATCTGCTGCTTGGCCGGAGCATGCTCGTGAAGAAGGCGAAACCCCTGCCGGTCGAGTGCGTCGTGCGGGGTTACCTGAGCGGCTCCGGCTGGAAGGATTACCGCCAGGGGAAGCCCGTCTCCGGGATTGCGCTGCCGGCGGGGCTGAAGGAGTCGTCGCGGCTTCCGGAGACCCTCTTCACCCCCTCCACCAAGGCTGCGGACGGGGAACATGACCTGCCGATTAGTCGCAAGAAGATGGAAAACCTCCTCGGCGCGGAGCTGACCGAACAGGTGATCCGGGCAAGCCTTGCCATCTATGAACGGGCGGTCGCCATCGCCGACCTGGCGGGAATCATCATCGCCGATACGAAAATGGAATTCGGACTTCTGGACGGGAAGCTGATCCTCATCGATGAACTCCTCACCCCCGACTCGTCACGGTTCTGGCCGAAGGATGATTACAAGGCGGGGCGTCCGCAGAAGAGCTTCGACAAGCAGTTTCTGCGCGATTATCTGCTCGCGATCGGCTGGAATCAGAAACCCCCTGCGCCGGAGCTTCCCGCGGAGATCATCGCGAAGACCGGCGAAAAATACTACGAGGCGTTGAACCGGCTGGTCCGGTAAACGCCCGGTTGACAGGCGCAGAGGGGATGGTTATGTTATACAGAAAATCGCTGCGGAAGGAAGTCGAAAAGAGGAATGGCGTCAAAACGTTGTTACTACGAGATCCTGGGCGTCGAAAGAAGCGCCACGGAAGATGAGATCAAAAAGAGCTATCGCAGGCTCGCCATGCAGTGTCACCCGGATCGGAATCCGGGAAATCGGGAGGCGGAAGAAAATTTCAAGGAGGCGGCGGAGGCCTACGAGGTCCTGAGCGATCCCGAAAAAAGGGAGATCTACAACCGTTACGGCCATGAAGGCCTGAGCGGCGCCGGCTACCAGGGCTTCTCCGGTTTCGAGGATATCTTCTCCAGTTTTGGCGACATCTTCGGCGACGTCTTCGGCTTCAACACCGGACGCTCCCGCTCGCGAACCGCCGCCCGGGCTGGCGCCGACCTCCGGTACGATCTCCGGATCTCCTTCATGGATGCGGCTCTGGGAACGAGCACCGAAATCACGTTGGAAAAATACACCCTCTGCGGCGCCTGTCAGGGATCGGGTTGCGCACCGGGAACCTCCCCTCAGATCTGCGACCGCTGCAACGGACGGGGGCAGGTGACGCAGTCCAGCGGTTTTTTCAGCATCAGCTCAACCTGCCCGAAGTGCCGGGGACAAGGGGGCGTCATCGCGACCCCCTGCAAGACGTGCTCCGGCGGGGGAAAGGTCCGAATCGCGAAAACGGTCCAGATCAAGATCCCGGCCGGTGTGGAGACGGGTTCCCGCCTCCGGCTGCGGAGCGAAGGGGAGGAAGGTGAACAGGGCGGCCCGAACGGCGATCTCTATGTCTTCATCGAGGTGAAACCCCATGAGACCTTTGAGCGAAACGGGGACGACGTCTATTGCCGTGTTCCCGTCACCTTCGTCCAGGCCGCCCTTGGGGGGAGCGTAGAGGCGCCGACCCTGACCGGGACGGAGAAACTGAAGATTCCCCGGGGAACGCCGACGGGAAAGATCTTCCGTCTAAAAGGCAAGGGCGTCGCCCATCTGCGTGGATACGGACGGGGCGACCAGATCATCGAGACGGTGGTCACCATACCCTCGAACCTTACCAGAAAACAGGAGGAGCTGCTCCGGGAGTTCGACCGGTTGAGCAGCGAGGCGGCAACCCATTAACGAAATAACGAATAACGAAATTGAGGGATCATCCTTACAGAAAGGAAAAATCATGCGGACTGCAAAGGGATGGATCGTATTGATGGTCATGGGCGCTTTTCTGATCTCCGGCTGTGCAGCGCTGCTGCCCGTCGGTGCGGCGGTGGGCGCCGGTTCGGGAACTTACTTCTTCATCAACGGCGAGATGAAAACCGATTACTACCATTCCTTCGACGCGGCTTGGAACGCCTGCCAGAAAACCGTGGCGGACATGCGCGGTCTGGATGTGCTGCCGGAAAAGGAGATCGGGAAGGGAAAGATCTCGGCCATGATCGATGATGAAAAGGTCCAGATCTCCATCACCTACAAGGCGAAGAACGTGACCACGGTCTCCGTCCGCGTCGGCCTGATCGGAAACAAGCTCTCTTCCCAGCTCATCCACGATAAGATCGGTGACAACCTGGTCAGAAGGTAGCCCGGTGCGGGATGACGCCGGCCTTGGCGCCGCACTGCGAGACCTTTGAAAAATGCCCCTACTTTGTCATTCCCCGCAAGCGGGAATGACAAAGTAGACCATATGCGGAGAAATTCAAAGGTCTCATTGCCGGGAACGGAAGAGGGTTGATGAAGAAAAAGGTGATTGCGGGCCTGGCGCTCAGCGCCCTGCTGGTCTGGCTCTCTATCCGCGGGATTGAGTTCCGGGGGGTGATCGACGGCTTCCGGACGATCCGTTGCTGGTACCTCTTCCCCGCCGTTGCGGCCATGTTTCTGATGCAACTGTTGAGATCGATCCGCTGGGGGGTCATCCTGAGACCGATCGAAAAGGTCGATCAGCTCTCCCTCTTCTCGGTAACCAGCGTCGGATTTCTGGCCATCATCGCCATCCCGGCGCGCATGGGAGAGCTGGCCCGGCCCTATCTCATCACGAAAAAGAGCCGCATCCCCATGAGTTCGGCGCTCGGCACGATCTTCGTGGAACGGGTGCTCGACAGCCTCACGGTCCTCATCATCGCGGTGGTCGCCCTTTTTTTCACCGCGCTGCCGCCTTGGCTTGTCCGTTCCAGCGTCCTGTTCCTGCTTGTGACGCTCGGCCTGTTTGCGGTGATGGTTCGGATGATGGTCCGGCGCGAGGCGACGCTCCGCATCCTCGCCCCTCTCATTGGAAGGCTTCCGGTGCGCTATGCCGGGACCGTAAACCGGCTGATCGACCATTTCATCGAAGGGTTCCGGATCGTGGTCGATCCGGCGCTTCTCCTGTTGGTCTCCCTCCTGTCGATCGTCATCTGGTTCGTCGATGTGCTCGCAATCTATCTGCTCTTTTTGGCCTTCGGCCTCCACCTGCCGGTCGCGGCCGCCTTCGTTCTGATGATCATTCTGATCATCGGGATCGCCATCCCCACGGCGCCCGGCTTTATCGGAAACTGGCACTACTTCTGTATTCTCGGTCTCGGCCTTTTCGGAATTCCGAAGACGGACGCGCTGACTTTCGCGATCATCTATCACGCCCTCTCCATCGGAATCGTGATCCTTCTGGGGCTCATCTTCCTTCCGTTCAACCGCTTCTCCGTTTCCGATCTCCGGCGCCAAAAGGTGTGAGGCGTAAGGGGTGAGGCGTAAAACCATCACCCCTCACCCCTCACCTTTTCAAAATGGCCCGCACCCTCGCCGGAGTCGTTTTTGACATCGAGACCGTAGCCCCGGATCTTCTTGTGAAGGTTGCTCCGCTCCAGGCCGATCGCCTCGGCGGTCCGGGAGATGTTGCCGTCAAACTCCCGAAGTTTGCGGATGATGTACTGGCGCTCGAAGTCCTGCTTCGCGGTGCGGAAGGAATCGGAAGAGATCCCCGGGTCAGGGGGAAGAACTTCCTTCCCCGCTTCCTCAAAAAGAGGAGAGATATCATACTTCGAGATCACCCCGGTCGGAGTCATGATCACCAGTCGCTCGATGATGTTCTTCAATTCCCGCACATTGCCCGGCCAGTTGTGGCCCATCAGGGACGCGATCACATCGTCGGTAACGCTTTTTTCCGCATCCCCCTCTTTCAGCGCAAAATCCTTGAGAAACCGATTGACCAGCAGCGGGATATCCTCCTTCCGGTCGCGCAGGGGTGGAATCCGGAGCGGGATGACGTTCAGGCGATAGTAGAGATCCTGGCGAAACCGTCCCTCTTCCATCTCCTTTTCAAGATCCTTGTTGGTCGCCGCCAGCACCCGGACATCGGTTGGAATCAGCCGGCTCCCCCCGACGCGTTCGAACGTCTTCTCCTGGAGGATCCGAAGCACTTTTGCCTGCGCCTTGAGGCTCATGTCGGCCACTTCGTCCAGAAAGATCGTCCCCTCGTTGGCCAGGTCGAACTTCCCCCTTTTCATGGCGGTCGCCCCGGTAAAGGCCCCTTTTTCATGGCCGAACAGCTCGCTCTCGATCAAATCTTCCGGTATCGCCGCACAGTTCACCTCGACGAAGGGTTTCTGCGCCCGCCGGCTCTGGCGGTGAACGGAGCGGGCCACGAGTTCCTTTCCCGTTCCGTTTTCTCCCATGATCAGGATCCAGGCGTTGGTCGGCGCAACAATGCCGATCATCTCTTTGAGGTCCTGGATCGGACTGCTGTTCCCCGTCAGTTCATATTCGTGACTGACCTTCTGCCGGAGGAGCAGATTTTCCTCTTCCAGACGGATGAGGTTCATGGCATGGTTGACCACCAGGATCACCTTCTCGAGCGAGAGAGGCTTCTCGATGAAATCGAAGGCCCCGAGTTTGGTTGCCTTCACCGCGGTTTCGATGGTGCCGTGACCCGACATCATGACGACCTGGAGATGGGGATGTGCAGCTTTGATCGTCTTGAGGGCCTCGATTCCATCCATGCCGGGAAGCCAGATGTCCAGGACGACCAGATTGGGAGGTTCCTCTTCCAGAATCCGCAGGGCCTCCTCGCCGCTGCCGGCAGTAACCACCTCGTACCCCTCGTCGGTCAGGATCCCCCCGAGGGTCTGACAGATGCTCTCTTCATCGTCCACAATCAGGATTGTCTTCTTCATCGTTCAACCTTCAGCATTGAGTATATACACATAAGATACCTTAAGTTTTATGTTTTAAGTTTTAAACCTTCAGCATTCCACCATCGTTCTTACGCCTTGTCGGGAACGGGCAACTCGAAGGTCACGATGGTCCCCCGGGGATGGTTGTCCGCAACGCTGACCTGGCCGTGATGATCGACAATGATGGAATTGACGATCGCCAGCCCCAGACCAGTCCCCGACCGTTTTGTGGAGAAATAGGGTTCGAACATCTTTATCTGATAACCGGGCGGGATGCCGCAACCGTTGTCGGCGACCTCCACCTTCGCCGTCCTCCCTTTCCTGTCGGAGAGGGTCCGGATCTCGATTCGGCCGTTTGCGCCGCCGAGAGCCGCCACGGCATTGTCGAGCAGGTTGACCATGACCCGCCGGATCTGCTCCGGATCGAGCATCAATTTCGGAATGTCGGCGCCCTGCAGAAAATCAAAAACAATTTCTTTGCGGGCATCCTGGAAGAGAATGACCGAATCGCGGATGACCCCGTTGAGGTCGTGGAGCGCCAGGCTCGTCACCGGCAATCGCGCATAACGGGAAAATTCGTTCACGAGGTTCTTCAGGACCTCAACCTGATCGATGATCGTCTTGGTGCATTCCCGAAAGACGCCGCCGTCCTCGCCCAGGCGGTCACCGTATTTTTTCTGGAGGCGCTGCGCGGAGAGCTGAACCGGCGTCAACGGGTTCTTGATCTCATGGGCCATCCTACGAGCCACCTCACGCCAGGCGGCCGCCCGCTCCGCCCGCTGCAGTTGGGTCAGATCCTCGAAGACCACCGCCATGCCCATCTCCTTCCCCTCGTCATCATGGATTGCGGTGATGGTCATGAGGATCGTCATCGCCCGATCCCGCAAGTTGACATCGATCTGCTTTTCGATAAATCCCTCGCCACGCTCCCGCATCTCCCGCAGAACCTCCCCGGCCAGCATGCGGTGGTCGGGGATGAGAACCTCCTCATAACGCCGGTTCAGAACCTTCTGCGTGCGGATGCCGAGCATCCTCTCCGCGGCCCGGTTGATCGTGGTGATGACGCCGTTTCCGTCGATGGAAATTACGCCGGCAGAGACGTTGCGGAGGATGGTCTCCGTATAGTTCCTCCGTTGTTCCAGGTCCAGGTTCGCCTGCTCCAGCCCCTGCTTGCTCCGTTTGAGATCCTTCGTCATCTGGTTGAAAGAGGCGACGAGGACGCCGATCTCATCGTCGGCGCTGATATCGATCTGGTGGTTCAGATCTCCCTGGGCGATCCTCCGGGTTGCCTCGGCCAGGTCCTGAATCGGCACGGTGATCCCCTTGGCAAGGTAGAGGCCGAACCAGGTTGCGGAAAAGATGATCAGCAGCATTACAATGAAAAGTGTAATGATATAACCGAATTTAATTGGCGTCTTCAGGAGCGTCAACTGCCGGTACTCCTCAGAGGTTTTTGAAATCACGTTGATCTTGTCCACCAGACCGGCCGGAAAATAATAGCTGGCCGTGACGAATCCGATCACCTCCTTCGGGCTGGCAGCGGAAAAAACAGGAACGACCCCGCGGATCAGATCGCCGCTTCCAACCTGTTCGGTGGTGGTCAACTCCCGGCCGGCAAATACATCCTCCATCCCCTTGGGGGAGAGAGGCTTCGGGACAATCTTCTCATATTCCCGATCCCGGACGACCACATTGTCCTTCTGGTTTTCGATATGGACCTCGACCATATTCAGCTTGTTGGTTCGGTGCCGCCTCTCGACCAAGGCCTTCAAGTAAAGAAATTTTTCTCCTTCATAGAGGCCATTTTTCGAGATATCGGCGCTGAGTTGACGCGCGTAGTACTTCGCCTGATCAGCCGATTGCTGATAATAAATCTGCGCGACTTCCAGCGTCCGGTTCAGGGCGTCTCCGATGCGGATGCTGAACCAGTTGTCGATGCTATAGGAGAGAAAGTTGATCGAAACGAGGAACAACAGGACGGTCGGGATGAGCGACAGACTGACAAAGGCGGCGACCAGACGGGTCCGGAGTTTCGAACCGACAATCCCGTGCCGCCGTTCATAGATCAGTTTGACGAGATTCCGGACGATCAGAAAGATCAGCAGGATAATCAGGATGATGTTGATGTTGATCAGGCCAAAAATCAGCGCGTTGCCGGAGACGGGGAGGAGGGCCGCTCCACCCCGGAAGATGCTGGTTTCGAGATAGGTCATCAGCGCGATGAGAAACACCGTCACGAGGATGATGATCCGCTCGCGCTTGCGCCTTCTCGCCTCCTGGATATCCAGTTTGACCGGTCTGCGGACCTTTTTCATCAGTAAGCAAACCCCTCCCGGTGCCAGTCGGTTTCAAAATCCCAGAGGGATGCGAAAAAAAAGAGATACTCCAGATGAAGCGGCAGACGAACCTTGTCCAGTTTCACCTTGCTCCGGACATAGTAATGCGCGTTTTTCTTCAACGCGTTCAACGGAACGAGGGGAACGCCGTTCAGATCGGCCATCGATCTCTTGGCGCTTTCAAAATCCGGGAAGGCGGTCGCCTCTTTTTCCCCATCGGCGGAGACCTGGAAGAGCTTCTTGACATTGTCGTACTTGATCGTATGCCGGAGCGTCGTCCGGATCAATTTTTTATCCAGCCATCCTGAACGCTCCTGAAAAAGCTCCAGGATGAAGGTAAAGGTGGTCGGCACGCCCGCCAGGATCGCGGCTTCGATCCCCTTCGTGAAGCAGTTCGTCACGCGCGCATAAACGAGGAGATGGCTCGCGTTGTTCGTCACCATAAGGTCGCGGACCATTGCGTTATCCGCTGAAGCCGTGTGTGGGAAAACAAGAAGAGCCCAAAAAATCAGCAAAATGGACCGATAGACTATCCTTTTCAACATGGCGATCCCTTATGCCCCTGAAGTCATCCACCGACCCACTGTCGGAAACCGGGTACACCGCAAAATAATTTAATTTTTTTGTTATATTGCGTGCTTGGAGGGTATAGTAAGAGAGTAGGGAGCAAAAAGCAAGACCTATTTGCTTGGCAGGCAACGGAAGACGGGGGGGAACTTCACTCACATGACCGGGGAGGAGGCCGGGATGGAGTCGAGGACATGGAACGAAGGTACGCGCAGAGAATGAAGTCCATTGAAGATTCCCTCTTTGCTGAAGCGACTCACCAGCGTCCAGCACTCCTTGCGGATCAACAGTTCTTTCAGGAGGAGGTTGTTCAGACGGTGACCCGATTTGCAGGCGACAAAATGGCCGATGATCGGAATGCCCAGCAGGGAGAGGTCTCCGATCGCGTCGAGGATCTTGTGTTTCACGAATTCGTCCGGAAACCGGAGACCGTCCTTGTTGATGATCCGATGCTCATCCAGAACGACGGCGTTCTTCAGGGATCCCCCGAGGGCCAACCCCTTCGCCTGGAGATATTCGACATCCCGAAGAAAACCAAAGGTTCTGGCCTCGCAGATCTCCTCTTCATAGGAAATATCCGAGAATTTCATCTGGTATGACTGGACGCCGATCGCGGGGTGGTTGAATTGGATCTTGTAGGTGATCCGGAATTCCGAAGAGGGCAGAAACATCGCCGTGCCCTCCCCTTCCGAGACGGCAATCTTCTGTTTGACCACCAGGAGCTTCTTCCCCTTACTCTGGACCCGCGTCCCAACGTCTTTCAGAAGATTCACAAAGGGGCGGGCGCTGCCATCCATGATCGGCACCTCCGGGGCGTCCACCTCGACCACCGCGTTGTCCACACCCATGCCGCTGAAGGCGGACATCAGATGCTCAACCGTGGAGACCGTCACGCCATTGAGGCCGAGGGTCGTCGCCAGCGTCGTGTCGCGAACGTTATGAACATCCGCCTTGATCCGATTGTTCCCCGGCAGATCCCCGCGA
Source organism: Syntrophaceae bacterium CG2_30_58_14 (assembly GCA_001873745.1). Classification (GTDB taxonomy): domain Bacteria; phylum Desulfobacterota; class Syntrophia; order Syntrophales; family UBA5619; genus UBA5619. The sequence continues at coordinate 4,867 of MNZQ01000052.1, read as the reverse complement.
ACAAAGACAATACCTTCATCGACGCCGGCCGGCCGGATGACCATGCCGACCTTTCTTCCAGAATGTAACCCTATGCTTCTGCAAGCAATTTCATGTTTAATGGTTCTTTGTAGAAACATATGCGCCCATTTTCAAACCACTTCCTTTTTTACCGTCCTTTCATCGGAACGACCGCTTACCAATTAGCAATATCCGTACCGTCTTCCGTGCAGTTTCCCCAATAAAAAAAAAAGACCTAACCTTTCAGAAACAGGGTGATTCGACTTAAAGCATCTGCGGCCACAGGGCCGATGGAAGAGAGGATGCCCTCTGAACTGTGTTGGAAGCGACACACCCGGCGCCGGGTCTCTCCCGGATGGAAGTTATCAGTCTCGATTGCGATCACGCGGACAAAGAGGCTTGACCCCACCGTCTTCCTTCCCGAGGTTGCGGCCGTATCGCTCCCTTTCACTGTATATGCAGCCGCAGTAAGGCTGCCGGTACATTCCGATCTCCTTCGAAACCCGGATCCCTTCGGACCAGCCTTCGCGGAAATCCCGATAGAGAAAGGGAATCCCGTACGTTCCGGCAACACCTTCGGCGATCTCCCGGATGAGATCGTGCTTCTGATAGCGGCTGTAGAGGAGGGTGGTCGTAAAGGCGTCGAACCGACCCTTTTTCGCGATCCCAGCCGCATAAGAAAGGCGAAGCTGATAGCAGTACCGGCACCGCTCTTCCTCCCGAAAGGCAACCTGCCGTAAAAATGCCTCAAGGGGATAGATCTCATCCCGGATGACGGTGAGCCCTTCCTGACCGGCGTAGGAGGTCAGCGTATCGAGACGCCTTCGATACTCCAGATAGGGATGGATGTTGGGGTTGTAGAAGAGCCCGCAGATTTCGTGCCCTTCTCCCCGGAGGATCCGCAGGGGATAGATCGTGCACGGTCCGCAACAGATATGCAGTAATATTTTCACCGTTGATTCACGAACCTCACACCTCCAGCCTAACCCTCCCCCGTCAAGAGGGAGGGTTAGGCTGGAGGCCATATTCATCCGAAAATGTTATTCAGCACACGGATATCATTGCGTACCCATTCCCGCCCCTTCAAGGGGAGGGAATGGGTGGGGATGGGGTCGGCCGGATTCAGAAGAGCTCCTTCTGAGCGCCTGCAACCCATTGACGGCTGAAATGTTCGTAGGCCCGCCTTGTCGCAATCCGTCCCCGCGCCGTTCGCTGGAGGTAGCCCTCCTGGATCAGGTAGGGTTCATAAACGTCTTCGATCGTCTCCCTCTCTTCGCCGATCGCCGAGGAGAGGTTGTCGATCCCGACGGGACCGCCATCGAACTTGTCGATCACCGTCAGCAGGATGGTCCGGTCCATCTGATCGAACCCCTTTTCATCCACCTCGAACATCGCGAGGGCGTCCACCGCCACCTCCCGGGTGATCCGTCCATCGGCCCTGACCTGGGCGAAATCCCGAACCCGGCGGAGCAGGCGGTTGGCGATCCGGGGCGTCCCCCGGGAACGGCAGGCCATCTCGGCCGCGCCGTCATCGACGATGTCCACGGAGAGGATTCTGGCCGACCGGCGGATGATCACGGCCAGTTCCGCCGGCGTATAAAATTCGAAACGGAAGCTCATGCCAAATCGGTCGCGCAGCGGCGAGGTCAGAAGCCCCGCCCGAGTCGTCGCCCCGATCAGCGTGAATTTGGGGATCTCCAGTTTCATCGACCGCGCCGACGGCCCTTGGCCGATCAGGATGTCAATATGAAAATCCTCCATCGCCGGGTAGAGAATCTCCTCCACGACATGGGAGAGGCGGTGGATCTCGTCGATGAACAGGACATCCTTCTCGTGCAGATTGGTCAGGATAGCGGCCAGGTCCCCCGGCCTTTCGATCACCGGACCGGAGGTCACCTTGACGTCCACCCCCATCTCCCGGGCCATGATATAAGCCAGGGTGGTCTTCCCGAGACCGGGAGGACCATAGAGGAGAACGTGATCCAGTGCCTCTTGCCGCTGTATTGCGGCCTCGATGAAGACGGAGAGGTTCTTCTTGATCTTCTCCTGACCGATATACTCGGAAAGACTTTTGGGGCGCAGGGAAACATCGTATCCTGCATCCTCGTCGAGCCCCTCCGGGATGGTCAGCGGATTCTTGGCTGAGATGCTCATGGAATCGGCTTTTTTCACGTCTTATCCAATCCTCGCTTGCCAGTTTGCGTGCCGGACCGAGGGAATCGAACCTTACCCGGCCAGAATGCGGAGCGCCTTTTTCAATATCCGGTCAAGGGAAAGGGGCTCCGGCGCTTCCTTCATGATTTGTTCCACGGCATCCCTGGCAGACGACCCCTTATAGCCGAGATTTACGAGCGCGGAAAGGGCATCGTCCTTCACCTGCTCACCCGTCCGGACTGACGTGATCCCGACCGGGACGGCCTCACTTCCGAGCTTCACCGCCTTGTCCTTCAGTTCAAGGATCATCCGCTCCGCGGTCTTCCGGCCCACACCGGGGATCCCGGTCAGACGCTTCAGATCTTCCGCCGCAACCGCCCGAAGCCACTCCCCTGCAGAGATACCGGAAAGGACATTGACGGCCAGCTTGGGCCCGATGCCGCTGACGGAGATCATCAGTTGAAAGACATTTCTTTCCTCCTCGGTATAGAATCCGTAGAGGCTGATCGCATCCTCCCGGACGTGGGTATGGATCTGAAGCGCAACGGATTGCTCGACCTCAGGCAATTCATAGAAGGTGCTCAGCGGTACGACGACACGGTAGCCCGTCCCGTGAACATCCACCACGCACTGGGTGACCGATTTCTGAATGAGAATGCCGCTCAGTCGTGCAATCATGTCAGGTGGGATCCGCCTTTCGAAAATGGATATGACAGATGGCGACGGCCAGCGCGTCGGCCGCATCGGGTGGCGGCAGTTCCGAAAGCTTCAGGATCGCCCGGACCATCATCTGGACCTGCCCCTTTTCCGCACGGCCGTAACCGACGACGGCCTTTTTGATCTCCAGTGGGCTGTATTCGTAAACCGGAACGCCGCTTTCCGCCCCGGCCAGGATCGCCACCCCCCGGACGTGGCCTTGCTTGATCAGACTCCGGATATTCTTCCCGTAAAAGATATTCTCGATGGCCAGCGCCTCCGGCGCCGCATAGCGGATCACCTCCCGAATTCCGCCGCAGATGGTCTGCAAACAGGATGAGAGAGCGGCGCCCTTTACGGGCTTGATCTCGCCATACTTGACGCAGCAAAGACCGTAACCGGCCTCCTCAACAACGCCATAACCCGTGACATGGCTTCCCGGATCGATGCCCAGGACCCTGAACGTCCCCGCCCCCTTCACGATAACGGGATCACCCTTTCCTGTTCCGCCTCCTACCCGCGCCTGGTCATTTTCCATCTATTAACTCAGCTTTTCCATGACGTCATCCGGGATATCGAAATTGGCATAGACGTTCTGGACGTCGTCGTTGTCCTCTAATTTGTCCATGAGTTTGAGCATCTGTTCCGCCTTTCCCGCTTCCAGCGTGACCGTGTTCTGGGGGATCTTGCCGACGTGCGCCTCCAAATATTTCCAGCCTTTGAGATCGATTGCCTTTTTAACCGCCTCAAAGGTCATCGGATCCGTGATCACCTCCCATTCGCTTTCCTGATCCCGGACATCCTCCGCTCCGGCATCGAGCGCAACTTCCATCAGCGCATCCTCTCCAACCGCCTTCTTGTCAAAAACGATGCTTCCTTTCTTGTCAAACATCCAGGCGACGCAGCCATTTTCACCCAAATTCCCGCCGTGCTTGGAGAAGCTATGCCGGATCTCAGCAACCGTCCGGTTCTTGTTGTCAGTCATCACATCAACAATCACCGCAACGCCCGCAGGACCGTACCCCTCGTATGTGATCTCTTCATACGCCGCGGCGCCGGCCTGGTCGCCGGTTCCCTTCTTTACAGCCCGGTCGATGTTGTCCCTGGGCATGTTCTCTTCCTTGGCCGCCATGATGGCCTGTCGCAGGCGGGAGTTTCCCTCAAGGTCGCCGCCACCCAGTCTGGCTGCGAGCGTGATTTCCTTGATCAATTTCGTGAAGATCTTGCCGCGTTTCGAATCGATGGCGCCCTTCTTTCGCTTGATCGTACTCCATTTGGAATGCCCTGACATGACCGTTCATCTCCTGTTCTTGATTTTTTTTAAAACCGGTGAGACTTCATAACACAAGCCCAAGTGAGATGTAAAATAAAAAAAGCCCCTTCCATCAAGGAAGGGGCTTTCAATTTAAATTCCGGCGGCACCTACTCTCCCACACAGTCACCCATGCAGTACCATCGGCGCTGGAGAGCTTAACTTCCGTGTTCGGAATGGGAACGGGTGGGTCCTCTCCGCTATAGCCACCGAAATATCTCGATAATGGCGGCAATTGCATATTGTGAAGGCGTAAAACTGAGTGCACCATGATTAAGCCATAAATATTATGGTCAAGCCTCACGACCGATTAGTATCAGTAAGCTCAGCACATTACTGTGCTTGCACACCTGACCTATCAACCTCGTGGTCTACGAGGGGTCTTCAGTCCTGATGTCTCCATCAGGAGGGATATCTTATCTTGAGGTGGGCTTCCCGCTTAGATGCTTTCAGCGGTTATCCCTTCCGAACTTAGCTACCCAGCGATGCCGTTGGCACGACAACTGGTACACCAGAGGTTCGTCCATCCCGGTCCTCTCGTACTAGGGACAGCTCCTCTCAAATATCCTGCGCCCACAACAGATAGGGACCGAACTGTCTCACGACGTTCTGAACCCAGCTCACGTACCGCTTTAATTGGCGAACAGCCAAACCCTTGGGACCTTCTTCAGCCCCAGGATGCGATGAGCCGACATCGAGGTGCCA
>MNZQ01000013.1 GCA_001873745.1 Syntrophaceae bacterium CG2_30_58_14 | reverse complement strand
GTACAGCGCACTGGATACGGACGGCCGAAGGCGGAAAGGGATCATCGATGCGGGCAGCATCGTCGCCGCGCGCCAGAAGCTCCGCGAGACGGACGTCTTTCCCGTCGAGCTCTCCGAGGCCTCCGAACAGAAACGGGAGGAAACGGCCGCAGGGGGAGGCGCCGTCCATCTCTTCCGAAGGGTCGGCCTCCAGGAACTGGCCTTGATGACCAGGCAACTGGCGACGCTCATCGGGGCGGGGCTGCCGCTCGTTCCCTCCCTCTCGGCGCTTGTCGCCCAGATCCGGAATCCGTTGCTCAAGACGACGCTCGCGCAGATCCGGGAGGAGGTCAACGAGGGGAACAGCCTCACCCAGAGCATGTCCCATTTCCCCAAGGTTTTTCCACCGTTCTACATCAATATGGTCCGGGCGGGGGAAGCGTCGGGGACGATCAACCTCGTTCTGGACCGGCTGGCCGATTTCCAGGAAGGCCAGCAGGCCATGAAGACGAAGATCCGGTCGGCGCTTGCCTACCCGCTCTTCATGTTCTTCATCGGGAGCGGCGTCCTTTTTTTTCTGGTGACCTTCGTCGTGCCGAACATCACGAACATCTTCCGGGAGATGCACCAGACGCTGCCGGGGATCACCGTTTTTCTGATCGTCGTGAGCGGCTTTATGAAATCCCTCTGGTGGGTCCTCCTGCTCCTCCTGCTTACCGGCATCGTCGGCGTGCGCTATGCGATCCAAAAGACCGAACAGGGACGCCATCTGTGGGATCGGCTGAAACTCAATGCGCCGCTCTTCGGCGACCTGAACCGGAAAATCGCCGTGGCGCGCTTCAGCCGCACACTGGGGACGCTGCTGCAGAGCAGCGTCCCGCTTCTCTCGGCGCTGGAGATTGCCCGGAACGTCGTGGACAATCGCATGATCGCCGATGAGATCCGGCGGGCGGCCAAGGATGTGGAAGAGGGGCAGAGCCTCTCCGCCCCCCTCTCCCGAAACGGTTTTTTTCCCCCCATCGCCGTCGAGATGATCTCCGTGGGGGAACAGAGCGGCAATATGGAGACGATGCTCTTCCGGGTCGCCGACGCCTATGAGAAGGAGGTGGAGGCCAATATCCTCCTCGTAACCTCCCTGTTAGAGCCGGCGATGATCCTCGTGATGGGGGCCGTGGTCGGGTTCATTGTCGTGTCGATCTTGCTGCCGATCTTCGAGATGAACCAGCTTATCCGGTAGAGTTGGGGTCCCAAAAAAGGAGACGTACATGAGAAAAATGAGGCGCAACGAGAAGGGTTTCACGCTGATCGAGCTGATGGTGGTCATCGTCATCCTCGGCATCCTGGCCGGCCTGATCGTTCCCCGGATCATGGGGCGGCCGGACGAGGCCAGGCGGGCGAAGGCGCGGATACAAATCGAAAGCCTCGAAACGGCGCTGAAGCTCTACAAGTTAGACAACGGGAATTACCCGACGACGGAACAGGGGCTCCAGGCGCTGGTCGAACCGCCGGCGGTGGGAGAGCCGCTTAAAAACTGGCGTCAGGGGGGCTATCTTGAAAAGGGCAAGGTTCCCAAGGATCCGTGGGACAATGACTTTGTCTATCTCTCCCCCGGCGCTCACGGGGATTTCGACCTCGCCTCACGCGGCGCCGACGGCGAACCGGGCGGGGAGGGAAAGAACAAGGATGTCAACAGTTGGGAAATTGACTGAGCGGGGATACACGCTGATCGAACTCTCCGTGGTCGTCCTGCTCATCGGGATGATGTTGTTTCTCGCCGTCCCGCGGGTGCGGGATAGCCTGCTCAACGACGACCTCAAGGCGACGACCCGGCAGATCGTCGGCGCCGCAACGGAGATGCGAAACGAGGCGGTCCGCGAGCAGGTGGATTATCTCCTTCACCTCGATCTTGCCCAGCCCGGCTTCTGGACTTACAGCGCCGATACGACCGCCGAAAAACGGGCCGAGCTCCGCAAGGGGGCGGTCCGATTTCCCGATGGGATCCGAATCGCCGATGTCCGGCAGCCGGCGGAGGCCCGAAAAACGGAAGGGGAGGTCGATATCCGTTTTTTCCACAAAGGGTACGTCGCGCCCGCCGTCGTCCACCTCGTCAAAGATGATCGGGCCTTTACCCTCGTTTTCAACCCCTTTCTCCAAGCGGTCAGCGTCTATGAGAAGTATGTCGATTTCACCTTCAATGAGGATGACCGTGCGGCCGGTCTATGAAGAAATGGAAGAAATGGGGACAGTCCCCATTTTACGTGGATTTACGCTCCTGGAGGTGATGATCGCGATGGCGATCCTGGCCATCGCGCTGGTCGCCGTTTACCAATCCCAGTCCCAGAGCATTTCGATGGCGGGCGGCTCCCGTTTTCTCACCACGGCCTCGCTTCTGGCCCAGAGCCGAATGGTGGAGATCGATGCGGCGGACCCCAGGGAGGTCGCTGCCGGAAACGGCGATTTTGGGGAAGACTTTCCCGACTATCGGTGGCAGGTGGAGATCGGGGATACGGAGATCGACGTCCTGAAAAAGATCAGCCTCACGGTGACAAACAGCCGAATGGTCGTCCGCAACAGTTTCCGCCTGATCCTCTACAAGGTGGTGCTGCGATGAGGGCGAAGGGGTTTACGCTGATTGAAATCCTGATCGCCGTCTTTATCCTGGGGATCGTTTTAACGACCGTTTACGCCTCCTACACGGGAACCTTCCGGACCATCCGCGCTACGGAAACCGATGCGGAGCTTTACGGCATGGCGCGAACCGTTCTGGAGCGCATGACCCGGGATCTGGAGGCGGTTGCCCCCTGGAAAGGGGCGTTTTCCTTTACGGCGAAGCCGTACTATCTGGGCGACCGTGAATTCACGCGGCTGATCTTCCGTTCCACGGCCCATGTCGCCTTCAGCGAGAAGGAAGAACCGGCCGGGATCGCCGTGATCGAATACGGCGTCGAGGAGGGAACGGAGAAGGATGGCTACGTCCTCTCCCGGAGCGACTCCCTCCATCGCGATCCGGAAAAGGAAGCGGCGCCCACCGGGGGATTTCTGCTGTGCGATCGGGTCGAGATACTGACCTACCGCTTCTTCGACAGCGCGGGCAAGGAGTACGAAACCTGGAACGACGGCCAGGACGAGGCGCAGAAAAAGAAGGCCCCGGCGATGGTCGAGATCCGTCTCGGCCTCGTGAACGAGAGGGATCGGGAACATCCCTTTCCGTTCATGACCCGGGTGAGTCTGCCGCTGAGCTCGACGGTGACGCCATGAAAAAGAAGAACCAGCGGGGCATCGCCCTCATCCTCGTATTGCTGATGATCAGCGTCATCGTGGCGTTGACGATCCAGTTGAACCGCTCCCAGCGCTCCGAGATCTACGAGGCAGCGAACCTGAGCGACGGCATCCGGCTGCGTTATGTGGCCCAATCCGCTTTTTACGCCGGAGAGGCGATCCTGCTGATGGATAAGAACGCGTTCGACGCGCTGACGGAGGATTGGGCGAAGACCGAAATGGTCGCCCTCAAGTCCGAAGAGCTTTTCGACAACGCCTCCTTCCGACTTTTGATCGAAGACGAGGGGGGAAAAATCGCCATCAACCGCCTGATCAGCGGAAACGCCTACAACGCGCAGGTCCGGGAGCTCCTCCTGCGACTTCTCACCGGTCCCTCTTTTCGTATGGCGCAAAGGCAGGCGGAAGAGGTCATCGATGCGATCAAGGACTGGATCGATGCGGATGACGAGGTTACCGGCGACGGCGCGGAGGGGGGGTACTACGCGGGTCTCGACAGGCCCTACGCCGCGAAAAATGCACCTCTCGATTGCATTGAGGAATTATTGATGGTAAAGGGGGTCTCCCGCGAGCTGTTTTACGGCACGGGGGAAACGGCCGGACTCGGGCAGTGCCTCACCGTCTTCGGCGACGGGAGGATCAACATCAACACCGCCCCGAAAGCGGTCCTTCGGGCGCTTTCGGCGGAGATGACGGATGAGGCGGTCAACCGGCTCGATGAGTACCGCCGGGAGGAGAAAAACAACCTTGCCGACCCCGCCTGGTACAGCCGCGTTCCGGGGACGACCGGCCTGAACATCCCCGTGGGGCTGATATCCGTCCGGAGCGATACCTTCCGGATCACCGCCGTCGGCATCCAGGGGAAGATGATGGAACGGATCACCGGCATTGTCAAACGGGAAACGGGTGGGAGAAAGGTCAAGCTCCTGTCCTGGAGAGTGGAATAATGCCCGAAAAAATTCTGGGCCTCGATATCGGCGCCGGCAGCGTCAAGGCGGTGATTCTCTCCCGGGGGTTCCGGGGAGGGCGCCGGGTTCTCGCCGTCCGCCGGATCGAGATCAACGAGTCGGGCGGCCTCCCGGAGGCATTGCAGCAGCTTTTTGCGGACCCGACCTTCCGCGGTTCGGTCTGCATGACGGCGATTTCCCCCGGCCTGCTCTCTTTCCGGAATGTCCGGCTTCCTTTCCGGGACGACAAAAAGATCGGGCAGACCCTTGCCTTTGCCCTCGAGCCTTTGATCCAGCAGCCCCTCGACGGGGTCTTCATCGATTATCGGGTGACCGCAAGGGGCGAACAGTCGGAGATCTTCGCCGCCCTTGCCGACCGCTCGCTCGTTGGCGAGCGAGCGGCGCTCCTGGCGCCCTATATCCGCGAAACAGCGGTGATCGACATCGACGCCGTTCCGCTCGCCGCATTCCTGCTCCGAAGACCGGATTTTCCGGCATGCGCGATCCTCTTAGACATCGGCGCCCGAGACACAACGGCGATTTTCATGGGAAAAGGGCGGATCGTCCACATCCGCCATTTCCGTTTCGGCGGAGAGACGGCGACCCGGGCGGTAGCCGAGGCGCTGCGGATCGATTTTACCGCCGCGGAAACGTTGAAGAAAAGCGGTGAACTTCCGGAGGAGGCGGGCTCGGCGATCCGAAAGACCTGCAACCGGTTCTTCTCCGAACTGAAAAATACCCAGGCCTTTCTCCGCGGTCAGGAGGGGCTCGACGAGGCGCCGGCCCGGATCATTCTGACCGGCGGCGGCGCCCGGACGCCCGGGATTGCCGAGGGGCTCTCCCGGCTCTTTGCCGCTTCGGTGGAACAAACGAACCTGATGGCGTCCGGCGGCTTTGAAATCGACGCGGCCCTCGGATCGTCGTGGGATCCGGCCGTCATGGATCAGGCCCTCGCGCTGGCGGCCCGGCCGCTGGGCAAGGGGAGCGGCTTCAACTTCCGGCAGCGCGCGTCCGAAGCGCGGGCGGGTTACGGCGAATTCCGCGACCGCCTGAAAAAGGGGTCGGTCGTGGCCCTCGTGGTCCTGCTTCTGGCCGGCGTCGAGCTCGGCCTTGACGACTACGGCGACCGTCTCCGTCTCGAGGCGCTGAAGAAGGAGATCAACACGGAGTTCCGGAAGAGACTGCCGGAGGTGAAAAGGATCGTCGATCCGGTAATCCAGCTCAAGGGAAAGATCGCCGAGGCGAAGAAGCTGGCCGCCGGGATAGGCGATGCAACAGGGTCGGCGACGGTCCTGGACCTCCTCAAGGAGATTTCGGCGCTGGCGCCGCCCGACCTCCTGGCGACCTCACTCACCTTAGACGGGGATGCGGTCGGAATCAAGGGGGAGGCGCGGAATTTCGATGCCGTGGAGACAGTCAAGAAGACGTTTGCGAACTCGAAATACGTCAAAACGGTGGCGATCGGCTCGACGAATATGATGAAACAGGAAAAAGGTGTGGAGTTTGATCTCAAGATCATTCTGAAAAAATGAGACGTTTCTGGGAACAACTGACGAAGAGTCAGAAACTAATCGTGACCGCCGGCCTCGTTTTCGTGGCGGCGGCGCTGTTCGTCCAGTTTGCCGTTTTCCCTTACTTTGAGGCGCGGCAGAAGGTAAGCGGCGCAATCGCCGGAAGCGAAAAGGCCCTCCGCGAGCTCGCGACCCTCGGGGCGGAGTACGGCGTCCTCCGGCGGCGCTCCGAGGAGGTCCGGCGGGTGATCGAACGGCGGCCGCCCGGATTTGCGCTCTTTCCCTACTTAGAAAAGAGCGCCAGCGACGCGGGGGTGAAAACGAACATCAAGTCCATCAACCCGCTGAAGTCCGCGCCGGCGGGGGCCTACGAGGAGAGCGCCGTGGAGATGAGGCTGGACAAGCTGACGATGAAGCAGTTGACCGATTTTCTCTATCTGGTTGAGTCCAAAGAGGATCTGGTCCGGATCCGCAAGATGTCCGTCATGAAGATGAAGGAGAGCCCGGAGTACCTGAGCGTACTGCTCCAGGTATTCACCTATCAAACGCTGCCTCCGGGGGGGAGTCTTTTGAGATGAGACCGAGAAACCATCGGGCCGTTGTGGGTTACATCCTGGCCGGCGTTGCGATGCTGATCCTGCTTCTCTATCTCCGCTTTCCCGGGGGGGCGGTGACGGAAACCATCCGCGCGGCGGCCTCCCGCTATCCGGGGTTGCTTCTTTCCATTGATACGGTCCAGCCTGCCATCCCGCCGGGCGTCACGCTAAAAAACGTCACGGCCGGTTTCCGGGGACGCCCGGAAGCGACCCTCCACGCGGACCGCCTCGGCATCCGGCCCGGGTGGCTCTCCCTGCTCCGGGGTCGCCTTGCGCTCGTCATGGCCGCGGAGGGATACGGCGGTGATATCCGGGGACAAGTTGAATTTGCTAACATTTTTTCCGTGAAGGGACCGCTGTCGGCGGAGATGAATATCCGGCAGATCCGGATCGAGAAGTGCGCCTGGCTCCGGGACGTCCTGGCCCGTCAGATCACCGGGACACTGAAAGGGTCGGCCGCCTTCAGCGGCGCCGCGGAGTCTCTGAAAAACGGAACGGGGAATATCGATTTAACGCTGACCAACGGGAGCTACCAGCTCTTAGAGAACCTTCTCGGTTTTGAACGGATCGATTTCAACAAGGTCGATGCGAAGGTCAGTTTCCGCAACGGCGCCCTGAAGATTGCGGGGCTGACCCTGAGCGGGGAGAAAATCCGCATTTCGCTGAAGGGGAATATCCTGCTGGCCGATGATTTCCGGGAGAGCCAGATCGACCTGAACGGCGCGATCGAGATCCCGATGCAGGGCAACAAGCGGGTGACGCTGGCGATCAGCGGCACCCTGGGGAACCCGAAAACGAAGTTCCTGTAGGAAAGTAGGGACAGCTCCCGATTTTTCCCGGAAAAATCGGGAGCTGTCCCTACTTTCTCCAACCGGGAAGTGTCCCTACTTTAAAGGGTGAGTCTGTGGGCTGGTTGCACTATTTTCATTTTTCACTGTCGGATCTCCGGGGGCTCGTCTCCCGGCGGACGGTGATCCTCGCGGTGATGGCCCTTTTCATCTACCAGGGGGTGGGGATCTTCTACAAGACCCTGGCGCTTCAGTTGATCCGGATGAGGCCGACGCCCGCCGTGGAGATCAAGGCCCCGGCGGCGGCCGTTGCGGCCCGGGAACCGGCGGACGCCTACCGCGTGATCCCGGAGAGGAACCTCTTCGGGACGACGACGAAAACGGTTGTGGACAAGCAGATCGCGGCCGCGCCGCAGCAGGATATCGCGCTCCTCTTCGACGTCAAAGGCACCGTCGCCGGCGAGGGGAAATATGGTTTCGCGGTCATCGAAGAAAAAGGGACGCGGAAGCAGCGTCTCGTGAAAGCGGGGGATGTCGTCGCCGGCGCGAAGATAATCCGGATCAAAAGGAACGCCGTGGATGTCCTCGTGGAAGGAGAGACGCGGACCCTCAAGATGGCGGAGATGAAGGAGGCGCCGATCCTCCCGCCGCCGACGGCCGCGATGGCCGCGCCAGGGCCGCCCCCGATATCCGGCGCCCTCGTCCTCAATCGGAGCGAGCTCCAGGGGGCGATGGAGGACATGGGGAACATGCTCAGCCAGGCGCAGGTCCGACCCTACTTTAACATGGGGGTTCCTGACGGCTTCATTGTGACCAATATCCGGTCGGGGAGTCTCTACCAGAAGATGGGGATTGCCAATGGAGACATCATCCAGGAGGTCAACAACCGGAAAATACGGACGGCGGATGACGTGTCGGGCCTGCTCAGCACCCTGAAGTCGAGTAACGACATCTCCCTGGTGGTTAAACGCGGGGGGAACCCGAGGACCATGAATTACCAGTTCCGGTAAATGTTTTGACAACGTCGTGAAGGGTTGTCGTCATGTATGAGGCCTGTTTCGGGCTGAAGGAGAATCCATTTACGCTGTCGCCGGATCCGCGGTATCTCTACCTGAGTCCGCAGCACCGGGAGGCCATGAACTGCCTGATCTACGGGATCCATGAAAAAAAGGGATTCATGGTTGTTACCGGCGGGATCGGCACCGGCAAGACGACGCTCTGCCGCTCGCTCCTCGCCGGTCTGGACGGGTCCGTGGCCACGGCGCTCATTTTCAACCCCGCCCTTTCCGATATCGAGCTCTTGAAAACGATCAACCAGGAGTTCGGCGTCCGGATGGGGAGGGGCAGGGGGACGAAGAAGCGGTACCTCGATGCGCTGAACGGTTTTCTGATGCAGAATTTTGCAAACGGGCGAAACGCCGTTCTGCTGATCGACGAGGCCCAGAACCTCCCGCACAGCGTCATGGAGCAGATCCGGATGCTGTCGAACTTGGAGACGGTCCGGGAGAAGCTGATCCAGATCATCCTGATGGGTCAGCCGGAACTTCTCCGGCTGCTGGCGCTGCCCTCGCTCCGTCAGTTGAACGAGCGGATTACGGTCCGCTACGACCTGAAGCCCCTTGCCCGGGACGATGTCCGGCGTTATATTGAACACCGGATGGCGACGGCGTCCGGGCAGGCGGAAGGGATCTTTGCGCCGGGGAGCTACGGGTTGATCTACCGCGCCTCCAAGGGGATCCCGCGCCGGATCAACGCGATCTGCGACCGGGCGCTTCTCGTCGCCTACGGACGGGATCTTAGGACCGTTGACCGGCGTCTCATCCGCGCGGCCATCCGGGACATCGGTCCGGGATATCTGACGGAGATAGGTTCCGGAGGGATGAACCGGGGCGTATTCGAAATGATCGTCGCCGCGCTTCTGTGGATGGTCCTGCTCCTGTTCACCCTTCAAGGGTAAGGACTGAGTGCTGAGGACTGAGTAAAAAAAGTGCTGAGTGTTTTTCTTCTCAGTCCTCAGCACTTAGCACTTGACGGAGGGGGCAATGAGTTATATCAATGACGCGCTGAGAAAGTCTCAAAAAGACAAGGACAATCGTTATGAGCCCTTCGGCGGCGTCATTGTCCCCGGTCTCGAAGCAGCGAATCGCCCGCGGAAACGGCAGGTCATTGTCGGTACGACCGTGGCGCTGGTCATCCTGGTTTCCGCCGTGCTGCTCTTTGCCGTCTATGGCCTGCAACAACCGTCCGCCCGACCGAAAGGAGCGTCCCCGCCCGAGGCGACCGTAGCGGCGAGGCCCGCGCCAAAGGCCGCGGAAAGGGTCATCCGGCCGCCAGCCGGGCCGCCGGAGACGCGCGAGGCGGACGTCCGGTATCAGGAGGCGCTGATCGCCCAGCGAAAGGGGGATCTCCGGCGGGCCGAGGCGCTTTATAAGAAGGTCCTGGCGCTCGATCCCGGCCATGTGCGGGCCCTGAACAATCTCGGGGTCATTTACATGGGGCAGAAGAAACGGGGGAAGGCGATTGCGGTCTTTGGCCGGGCCGTGGTGCTGAAAAAGGATTACGTCGATCCGTATTACAACCTGGCCTGTCTCTACGCCCAGACGAACGAAATCGACGAGAGTCTCTGGTATCTGAAAGTCGCCGCGGCCATCGACGGCGGTGTCATAAACTGGGTCAAAAAGGATGCCGACATGAAGAATGTCGTCGCATCCCCGGAATTCAAGAAGATCATGGAGGGGCAGAAAAACTGATGCCGCTTGCACGAAAGATTTATGATGTATTCGCAACCTTTTTGGTTTTTTTCGCAATGTTGATCTTCCTGTCGCCGGGAACGGGTCTTGCGGCCCGCCTCGCGGGGGAGGAGCAGCCGGTGACCACCGCGCCGGCGGCGGCGTCGAAAGCCCCTGAACCGAAAGGCGTCCAGGTGAAGACCGAAACGCCGCCGCCCGCCGCGACCGTCGCGGGGAAGCCGGCTGCGTCGTCCCAGACGCCCGCGGCGCAACGGGCGGTCTCGCCAGCCACCCCCGGCGGCGCCGCTGGGGTTCCCCAGGCCGTAACCCCAGCAAGAGGCGTGACGGGGATTCCAGCGGGGAGCGCCCCCGCTCCGGGTGTCGGAAGACGCAGCCCGATTACTCCGCCGGCCGGGAGCGCAGAAACCCCGTCTCCGTCCATTTTGCCGTCGGCCGCCGGGACGCAGTCCCCGGTTACCACCGCGGCAGGCCCGAAACCGGCGGCGGCATCGCCTTCGCCCTCTCCGGCCGCCTCCCCGCAATCAGGCCGGTATGTGACGATTGATTTCGACAACGTCGATATCTCGGTTTTCATCAAGTTCGTGAGCGAGCTCACCGGAAAGAACTTCGTAATCGACGACAAGGTCAAGGGGAAGGTGACGATCATCTCCCCGAAGAAGATCGCTGTGGAAGAGGTTTACAAACTGTTCGAGTCCGTCCTTGAGATCTATGGGTTTGCCACGGTCGAGGCGGGCGACGTGATCAAGGTGATTCACGCGCTGGATGCCCGGGGAAAGAACGTGGAGCTCCGGCTGCAGCGGGGGGATATTGCGCCCGAGGACAAGATCGTGACCCAGATCCTCTCGCTCCAGCATGCGACCCCCGACGACATGAAGAAGGTGCTCGACCCGCTGATCTCCAAGACGAGCGTTGTCCTTGCCTACCCGCCGACGGGGATGCTGATCATCACCGATGTGCTCTCCAACATCAAGCGGCTCCAGGAGATCGTGGCCGCTCTCGACGTGGAGGGGGTCGGGGAGCTGATCTCCTACGTCCCCTTGAAGTATGCGTCGGCGACGGAAACAGCCAAATCAATGACGATGATCTTTCAGCAGCAGGCCGTTCCCGGCCGCCCCAGAGGGGTCGGGGTCATCTCCCCGATCAAGATTGTCGCGGATGATCGCACCAACGCGCTGATCATCCTCGCTTCGGAAAACGACACGAGCCGGATCCGGGAGCTCGTGGCTTTGATTGACAGGGAGATCCCGAGGGGGGCGGGGACGATCCGGGTCTATTATCTTCAGAACGCGAAGGCGGAGGATCTGGTCAAGGTGTTGACGGGTCTTCCCCAACAGTCAAAACCCGCCGATCCCAAAGCGCCCGCGGCCGCCGCGCCCGCCCTTTCGAAAAATGTCCAGATCATGGCGGACAAATCTACGAACTCGCTGATCATTACCGCCGATACGGCGGACTACCTCGTCATCGAGGATGTGATCCGAAAACTGGATATCACCCGTCCCATGGTCTATCTGGAGGCGCTGATCATGGAGGTGAACGCCAACAAAAACTTTAACGTCGGCGTGGAATGGAGCGCGCTCAGGAGTGTCGATATCTCCCAGGTTTCGAATCTGGGAGGACAGAGCGTCGGTGCGGTGGGATTCAGAGGCACCCCCATCATTCCCCAGGTCAATTCGACGGGTACGGGCCTCTCCGCGTTGCCGGGCGGCTTTTCGCTGGGCGTCATCGGCGCGGGGATCAAGATCGGGGGCGTGCTCTTTCCGAATATCGGCGCCGTGCTGCAGGCCTACCAGAACGATACGGATGTCCGGATCCTTTCGACGCCGCAACTGCTGACGCTGGACAACGAGGACGCAGAGATCACGGTAGGATCGAATGTCCCCTATGTCACCCGCCAGGACACGACGGTCGGCTCGACGACCAACTACAGCAACTACGAATACAAGGACGTCGGCGTTACGCTCAAGGTGACCCCCCAGATCAACAAGGAAGGTTTCGTCAAGCTCAAGCTGGACCAGTCGGTGACGAAGCTCGTTTCGCAGTCCGCCGACGTGGACGCTGCGGGCAACAAGGTTCTTACCCCGACGACCCTGAAGCGCACCGCCAAGACGACCGTTGTCGTCAAGAGCGGGGAGACCGTGGTGATCGGCGGAATGATCGAGGACAACTCCGATGAAGGAACCTACAAGGTTCCGCTTTTGGGTGACATCCCGCTTTTGGGCTGGCTCTTCAAGTCCCGCGCCAACTCCAACCAGCGGACCAACCTGTTTGTCTTCATTACCCCCCGGGTGATCGAGCAACCGGAAGAGGCCCGCAAGATTCAGGAGGAAAAAATGGATTACATGAAGACCATTCAGGAAGGGACGATCCGGACCATGCCGCCGAAGAAAACGGAGGCCAAGGAGAATCCATGACCGCGCCGTTGGGTTTTCCGACTGCTGCAAGACAGGCCGCTCCGCCGGCCGCCGCGCCGGAGGGCGCCGGAGGGACCGACCTGCCGCTCCACAAAAAGGGTCCGCCCGAAAAGGCGCTGCTTGCCGCCCTGAGCAAGGAGTACGGCATTCCTTTCTGGGAAGCGCTTCCCACGGACCACATCGACACCGGGTTCACCGCCCTCTTCTCCATCCAGTACCTGAAGAAGCAGAAGATGGTTCCGCTCGATACGCCGCAGGGGTTTGTCGTGGCGGTGAACGACCCGGCCAATTTCCAGGCGGTGGACGACCTTTGCCGCCTGCTCGGACTGCCGGAGCGGCCGGTGGTTCTCGCGACGCAGGAGGCGATCCAGTCCGCGATCAACCTCGCCTACGACCTGAGCCGGAGCACGGCCAAGGAGTTCTTCCAGGAGATGAACGAGGAGTCCACAGACAGCCTCATCTCCGAGATCGAGGAGACCGGCGACCTCCTTGATGAAACGAGCGACGCGCCGATCATCAAATTAGTCAACCTCCTCCTCTCCGGGGCGATCAAGGACCGGGCGAGCGATATCCACATCGAGCCCTACCAGGCGAGCGTCAAGGTCCGCTACCGGATCGACGGCATCCTCTACGACATCCTCAGCCTGCCCCGGAAGATCCATTCGCCGCTCGCGTCGCGCGTGAAGATCATGGCGAAACTGAACATCGCCGAAAAGCGCCTCCCGCAGGACGGCCGGATCGAAATCAAGGTCGCCGACCGGAGCGTCGACATCCGCGTCTCCACGATCCCGACCGCCTTCGGGGAACGGGTAGTGCTCCGTCTCCTCGACAAGACCTCGTCGATCCTGATGCTCTCCGACCTCGGGATGGACGAGCGGAAGGTCGGCATCTTCAACCGGCTGATCAAGTCCCCCTACGGGATCGTTCTCGTCACGGGACCGACGGGGAGCGGCAAGACGACGACCCTCTATGCGGCGCTTTCGAGCATCAACCACCCCGAGGTGAACATCATCACGATCGAGGACCCGATTGAGTACCAGATCGACGGGATCGGCCAGATCCAGGTGAACCCGAAGATCGACCTTACCTTCGCCCAGGGGCTCCGTTCCATCGTTCGCCAGGACCCGGACGTCATCCTCGTGGGCGAAATCCGCGACCGCGAGACGGCGGAGATTGCGATTCAGTCGTCGCTGACCGGCCACCTTGTCTTCTCCACCCTCCACACGAACGACGCGGCGAGCGCCGTGACCCGGCTCATCGACATGGGGATCGAGCCCTTCCTCGTCACCTCGTCGGTGATCGCAATTGTCGCCCAGCGGCTCGTCCGGGTCCTCTGCCCGAAATGCAAGGAGGCCTATACCCCCGACGACGAATCGCTCGTAAACCTGGGGATTGACAAAAAACAGCTCGACAGCCATCCCCTGTACCGGAAGCAGGGCTGCACCGCCTGCATGAATACCGGCTACCGCGGCCGGACGGCGATTTTCGAGATCCTGATTCTGGACGACCCGCTCAAACGGCTGATTCTGAAGACCTCCGACGCGAATCAGATCCAGGATGAGGCGATGAAGCGGGGGATGACGAA
Organism: Syntrophaceae bacterium CG2_30_58_14; assembly: GCA_001873745.1. Lineage (GTDB taxonomy): Bacteria > Desulfobacterota > Syntrophia > Syntrophales > UBA5619 > UBA5619. The sequence goes on along the minus strand of MNZQ01000013.1, from coordinate 1,222 downwards.
CCTGCTGGCCGACGGCGCCCGGAAGGTCCTGGAAGGGACGACGACGATCGAGGAGGTGTTCCGCGTGACCCGGATCCTCAAACGGGAGACCGACCTCGAGGAGTGAGGGATGAGGGGCGAGGAGTGAGGCGCCCGGTTTCTCCCCGGCGGGAATAGACTTGACTATTTCCGCAACCTCGCATAGAGATAGAAGAAATTTTATGGAGGGGTATGGCCAGGAAACTTAGCCGCAGGGGCATGATAGGCGCGGACGGACCGGGAGGCCGCCTCTGGCCGGGTGCGTTCATTCTGCTGCTTCTCTTCCTTCCGCCGGCCGTTCTCGCGACCTCTCCCGCTTGGGGAGCGGAGCTGCGCATTCCCGACCTGAAGGGGAGATCCGGCCAGGAGGTCCGGGTGCCGCTCGTAATCGATCAGACCGCCAACCTCGCCGGCGTCAAGCTCATTCTCCACTACGACAAGGAACTCCTCACATTCAAAGAGGGGAACAAGTCTCCGGCCACGCAGTCTCTGATGCACATCATCAACGACAAAACCCCTGGAAAGCTGATCATCGTCATGGCGGGCGCCCGGGGCATCCAGGGCAAGGAGATGACCATCCTGACGCTCACCTTTGCCATCAAGAAAGGGCTGACCGGGAATTACACGACGGCAATCGAGGCGCCGGAGGTCCAACTCATGGGCGATGATCTGAAGGAGATCGAATGCAAGGTCAAACCCGGCATGCTTGTAATTCTGCCGTAATGACGTTGCCTTACAGAGCAGGCCCCGCGGGGCCGGGAGAGCAAAAGATGACCCATCCTGAAATCCTCTTGAAGCAGGTTCCCCTGTTTAGGTTTCTTCGGGCCGAGGACAGCCGGCATCTTGCGGCGCTTCTCCAGAAACAGACCCTTCGTAAAGGTGATTCCCTTTTCCGGGAGGGGGAGGAAGGTCACTCCCTCTACATGATCACCGCCGGGAAAATCAAGATCCTTCGCCAGTCGCGGGACGGGGATGAGGTCATCCTGGCGGTTCTTTCCGCCGGCGATTTCTGCGGCGAGATGGCCCTGTTAGACGGCCTGCCCCGCTCCGCGGACGCCGTTGCCGCTGAGGAGACCCATCTTTACGGCCTGAATCGGAAGGATTTTAGGTTCTTCCGCAGAATTTGTGGGTAATAAAGGGCCCCATTCGAGTATAAAAGTCAGTTAAAAATAGGTAACTGCTCAGGTAGCCCCACCATGGAGCA
>MNZQ01000112.1 GCA_001873745.1 Syntrophaceae bacterium CG2_30_58_14 | reverse complement strand
TCCTCAAACGCTGGCTCTTGGGTACCCACCAAGGTGCCGCCAGTCATGAACATTTGGCGTACTATCTCGACGAATTCGTTTTCCGTTTCAATCGGCGATCTTCAACTCATCGTGGTCTGCTCTTTCTCAGACTTCTCCAGAATTCCGTGCTCGGCGAGCCCCTTCCCTACAAGAAAATGGTCAAACATGTCCGAGGCCCAAAATCGTTGAACCACAACATATAGTGGTTGGCTTAGTCAAATGGATATCCCAGTTTTGCTTATATCCTAGATCATCGACAAAATGATGATACAGCTCGAAAAAGCTACAAGGTTCTACTTTGTCGAGGATGTATTTGATGACTTCCGTAGCTACACCCGTTGCACGGCCACTTTCTGCAGTAACGCCAGAGAGGCGGATACGAGGGTATCCTGATAGATCGTATTCTTCAGAGTAGAAAAACTGAATTATTGAGTACAAAAGCATGGGGGATACAATCCCCAACAGTTTGCAGGTAATCTTCTTGTCGCTAAATAGCCTTATCACTGAAATGTGACTTGATGAACTGAGGAGTGTTGTAAGATGTTCAATAATCGAATTTAGCTTGTCTTTCTGTAACCCTATCTGTTGTATATGTATGTACTCGCCACGACTCACGCGTAGAATATTCGGAGTATTTGGTAAATGATTGGCCATAAATACGGCTTCGTTAGTGCAAAGCTGTTCTACGGCATATTTTCTGATTTGCTCCAATTTCACAACACCTTCCTGCTCCAACACAAATTTTTCCAATACAAGCGGTAATGGCAGGCGCTGCCCGACATTACCGCTTCGCATGACATTAGGATAGTCAGGATACCTTAATGCAGGATTGTTGGATTCCCGAAGACAGGAATATAGCGCGCTCTCACTAGGAATATTTTCCTTCAGTAATTTGTTTTTGTATAGCTCAAATATCCCACTAACTGAGAGGTATGGAATGTCTCCCCCAAGTCGGGATATTATGTCGTGTTCTATCTCGGTTATTTCGCTAAATGGAATTGAAACATGATCGCGATGAATATATGTACCCCGATCCCAGAGCAGGAGATCTGGCGAACGCTCGATATAAGCATATATATTCCGCTCAGATATTTTCTCATGTTCAGGACGGTCTTTATTTACTTCAGCAAACACTTCTGTGAAATGCATCGGTCGGCCGGTATTGTAAAGGATTGTTTCGACAAGTAGAGTTCGTTTCTCTCCATTCTTCCCATACTTAAGTGTCCATGCGTATTGGGTATAGAGCGCAATTTCATCTGCCAAGATATCTTCTATAGCATCATCGAGAAAATGCAGATAACCATTCGAGAACTGGGCGATTAAATAAACTCTGTTGCAACACGCTTTACCTCTACAAAATTCCATCATCTTGACAGTAGCGACGTCAAATGGCAGAACCCCATCAGGCTGATTTTCGACAGTTCTTTTTAACTCTGGCCGGATTGATTGGCATCTCACACATTGATGTTTGGGCATGATTATGCGAATCGGCGGACTCCAAGCAACTTCGTATTGTGGCGACAAACCGACCAGAGAGGCCAACTCTCCGTCAGAAGGTAGATTTTGCCATCCCCAGCGTTTTCCCAAGGCATTAGCTATTTCATTCGCACAGCACACACCACCACCAGAAAGAAGAACGTCATCTACCGCATGCCAAAACCTATCCAATCGACTAAGCGCTTTTGGTTTTTTAAGTTTTGAGATATATTTTTTTTCAATCTGCCGAACACGTTCGCGGGTAATTTTTTCACGATACCCCAACTCTTCAAGTGTCCATTTCCGTCCATCTAACAATCCCAAGCGCCCTTTCAAAATTCTACCTTCACGCTCGCGTTTAACCAGGTCCCGCAGGAATTCATCTATGAGCTGTTCAAAGTTTCCATATGCTTCTATTGGTATACCCTTTGATAGGGTCTCCATTACTTCTAACCCTTGCTCTTTGAGAAGCCAAACTTGCCAGATGGTTTTTAATCCCTGCATTGAAAACCCTAAGCGAGCGACAATATTTTTCTCGGACAATAAGTTAATATTCTCCCATATCATCGTTTTGACTTCACCATTTATAGCGGTGCCCATAGAGTGCTGCGATAGCCGCAGCTCGGCGATTACAATGGGTGGTATGCCAGTAAAAATAGGCTCATCTGATAAAGCACCAACTAATATTGTCATTTCAGGCCGGTTAGTAAAACCCGATATAGACGATAGATGGTTAAGGATGCATGAAAATGCTTCCTCGCTTATATCCGATTGAAGGAGATAACCAACAGTAACATGGAACAGAACGTCGGCCTGATCATCTGGGAAAAGTGCAATCACACGGAGTCGATTAATGTCTTGTTGGGGAATTTCAAGACTGCTTATACTACTTTGAGGTTCATTGTTTGAATAAGCATACTGCTTAGATACTGTTTGTAATATTTCCGGGAGCGTGCGGGATAAAAGACTCGAATACAAAGAGTCAGGAAGGCATGAATTTTTCAAAATGGGATAGGACGGCTTCAAGTGGGTGGGAGTCAGGCTGTCATTACCCGCGGTATCTGCGCCCTGAGCACCCTTATGGTGCTCTGCAATATTAATGGAAATTTCGGCAATCCTCGCCTTTAAGTTTACAATTTCACGTACAGTTTTTATTCCCACCCCATTAATATTGCTGATACCATTTTCATCGTATTCCAGCAGCTGTTCACAAGACAAAATCTTCTTGTGAATGAGAATATTTCGTGCCCTTGTGGTGATCTTATTCATCAACTTGTCAGGTATGGAGGTGTGTATATTCAAAACAGGTACCCTATTCCGTAGCGATTCATTCACCCTTTGGCATTGTAACACATAGCTCAATGTTTCTTCTCTTTGCTCAACTTACTGTAGAGGTTTTTGGCTTCCGCGTATATCCCCGCATATTCTCTTGGTAATGTCTGTTGCGGTATCCGGACAAACATCGTTTCCAGAACGCTTTTACTGGCATCATCCTCACCCGCCATTCGGTAAAGAAGTGCCAGACCATAATAGGAGTTGGGCATATTACCACCTTTGATAGCTGCTTGAATAGTACTTCCGCCTTCTGAAATTCGCCTTTCTACAAGCATCAGAGCGGCGTAGTTGCAGGTCAGCATTGCATCATCGGGATGGTGTTGAAGACAGAGATCATAATAGAATGCAGCCACATCCAGGTTGTTTTCATTTCGGGCGTAAATGTTTCCGAGGGAGACTGCTGCACCATGATCGGCCGGGTTCAATTGGAGGACTTCCTGGAATATCTTCTTGGCCTTCCCGATGTTGTTCAATTCCAGGTATGCCTTTGCCATATTCCGGCGGGTATCAAAGTTTTCTGGTATCACGGCAAGGACTTCCTTGAAGAGGTTCAGGGCTTTTGCAGGCTGATCTTTTTGCGCCTCTTCAATTCCTTTGCGGAATTTTTCCATAGCTTCTTTGTGCTTTTCCGGTGTTGCATCCCGGAATTCAATGTGAGCCATTCCGCCGTCAACCACGATATCCATTACTTCTACAATCACGCCATAAAGCTTCTTGATGCGGATAATTACGTCCTGTTCGGTATATTCAGCGGGATCGAATCGCTTGCCGGGCGCGATCATGATGTCTTTCAGGGGAATGGATACTTTCATAAGGCCTCTATTGCTTATCCCGTTTGTAAATAATTCGGAGGGACATCCTCAAATCCGCGCCATTTAAACCAATCTGATATATTAACGAAAGCGGCCCGGACTCAGGCCATGACCTTTTCAACCATTCCTTTCCGTTTGCCGTGAGCCGATATCGTTGGAGACGACTTTGCGGCTTTTGCCGTGGAGAGTCCGTTCCGCTTCCAGCTTGTCGAGGATCTCTTGCTGGAAGGCGTAGGGCCGAATGTCGAATGGGACGGGCGAACCGGACGCGGTCAGGCAACCTTCCTGTACCTTGTGATTTCCACGGAGGGTTTCTTTTTCTTGGCGTCATTGACGATGGCTTCCAGACCTCCCGCAACCTCATCGGCGATCCATTCATGGCCGCACATGGCGCATACCGTTGCGGGAACATCCCGGATCACAATGACCGTATCCTGATAATCCACCGTGAAAGTTGTCTTGCCCTCTCTCTTTTCTCCTCCGCAAAGGGGGCACAAGTTTTCGTTTCGGCTGATCATTTTATCCTCCTTACTTTCCAGTCCGGCTGAAAGTGTCTTTCGTCGGGCGCATAAGCGGTTATGATGTATAACCTGCCGCCTGCGGTATCATAAGCCGTTACGGCATGCAGCGGCTTGTTCTGCCAGAAACCCAGAATCAGGGTGCTGGGGAACGGTCTGTCTTCCGGATATTCCTCTATGACTTCACCGGTGCGAATGACGTGCGTGACTGCCTCGCGGGAAATATCACGCTCGAACATGGTCTTCAGGGCGTGCGCCGACCATTCGACGGCGCCTTCCTCGATAGCCTTGATCCATTCGAGCTGGCTCATACACTCGCCCTGCCGTGCAATGGAAATGCCTCCAACGCTCCTGTCATTTCACACCTTTTGAACATTGCCGAAAATGCCGGGGAATCGGGCTGGGTTTCAAACTTTTGCATGTAAACCTGAGCCCTTTCCGGAAGCCATTACAGAGAAACTTCTCGATCTCACCATACTGGCTGCTGCACAAGGCATTCATCGGCAACACGCTGTAGAAGCATTGTCGCCTCACGTTGATATAGGTCGACCCGAAAGGTAAATGGACCGAAACATGAGGTTTCCACACGTTTCTCGATATCACCGGATAATATTTTGTCTCCCGTAATGTCCATCAGAATGTCCAGCCAAATTATTTAATAACACTATACAAATACAGTATAATTCTATTTTATCAAGTAGAATTTGTCCTAAAAAATGTCCGCCACCCGCTAAGGGAGGATAAACACATTTTCCTTGTCGGCGATCATCGGTGTTCCGCTTCGCCGAAAACGATCGCCTGGAAGGTCAGGAAGCTCGCTCCGTCTCTCCAGGCGCCGGACGGAAGTCCCGCCTTCTGGCTCAGGTGGTTCAGCATCTCATCCCTTCCCCATCCCTGTTCCGGGGCGACTTGGGGGAGAAACACGGCGGATTTTCCCCCCTTCTGGAGGAGGACGCCATCCCGGCCGACGACAATGTCGTTCGGGCCGGAGACCGGTTTCATCGGCGTCAGCACGGAAATCTCAATTTCCAGATCGGGCAGATCAGGGGGCGTCACGGGGCTGAAGCGAGGATCCTCGAAGGCGGATTGGAGGGCCATCGCACCGACGAGCTCGGCGAGGGGCCGGTCCGGGACCATCCGGCCGATGCAGCCGCGCAGGTTTCCCCGCTTCTTGAGGGTGACGAAGACCCCGCGCGGTTCGCGCAGGATGGGGCTGGAAAGCCGGGGCAGGGGGACCATTTTTATCGTAAGATATCGGGAGATCGTCTCCCGCGCGAGGCGAAGCAGGTATTTCCGGTCGGCGGGTCCAATCGTCCCTTCCACCGCCGTTGCCGCAGCCGGTCGCACGGCGGGGGCATCCTTTTTCGGATCGGCGGCCAGGACGACCGCCCCATAGCCGACGACCCGCTCCCGCTCGCCGATGGGAAGGTTTCCGGAGTGGGCGTAGCTTACGATCCTGCCCCCGGTCGCCCCCATCGCCTTGGCGGCCGCCATCGCGGCCATGATGGGGGCCTCGCCGCAGGCGCAGGTGGAGAGGTTCGGTATCCGCCGGGCCATCTGCGTCCGGACGGCCGTATGGAGCGCCGCCGGATCGAGGGTGGCGATGGCCGTAAGCGTCTTCATGTCCGTGGCCTCGGCGTCTTTCGCCGACGGGTAGTGGGAGAGGTCGGAGCTCGCGACGATCACGGCGCGGCGTCCCTTCAGGACCGAGGCCAATGCGTTTCCGAAGCGGGTGCAGAGGACGGCGTCCGCCTCGCCGACGATCGCAGCGATGATCTTCGCCTGGGGAAAGAGGACTTGGGAGAAGGGAACCTGGACCTCGAGAGAGTGTTCCCGGACGTGCGACTCCCGGTCGAGGGCGCAGTCGGGCGATGCGGCAAGCAACGCCGCCGTGAGATCCCCGTCCACTATTGCGGTTCCGAGCGGCGTCCGGAAGCCGCCGCCCGGGTAGAGGGCGATCTTCCGGAGGCCGGGGGCCGTGTGGTTCGTGCCCAGGATGACAACGACGTCATAGGCCCCGCCGCGGAACTGGTTCCAGCCGTCGGCGCAGATCTGCCCGGAGTAGATGTACCCCGCGTGGGGGACGACAATGGCGACCGGTTTTTTCACCTGCGGCGGCAGCGCGTCCTCGATGAATTTCTCGATAGCAAGTTTCAGGATGGTCGCCGATTCGGGGTAGAACTGTCCGGCCACGGCGGGGGAACGCACCTCGCCCCCCCCGTCCTTCCCGGCCATGCCGGTCGTTGCCACCCCCAGGCTGAGGGCGACGATGGGGATGCCGAATTGCAGAATGGTCATGATCTTTCTCCTTTCCAATCAACTCCAGACGCCGGCGATCCTCCCGCCGCAGAAGCCGCAGCGGCCGTTTTTAACATGCATTTCCACGGTGAAGAAGCCGGCGCGCCGGATGACCGCCTTCCCGCAGGAAGGGCAGTAGGTATGGTTTCCGGAATGGTCCGGGACGTTTCCCACATAGGCGTAATGCAACCCCCGCCCCATCGCCGTCTCCCGGGCCCGCTCCAGCGTCGCCACCGGCGTGGGCGGCAGGTTGCGGAGCTGGTAGTCCGGATGGAAGCGGTTGAAGTGGACGGGGACGTCGGGTCCAACCTCTCCCCGAACCCAGTCGATCAGGCCGCGCAGCATCTTCTCGGAGTCGTTCAGCGTCGGGACGACGAGGTTGACGATCTCCAGATGGGCGCGGCTCTTTGCGATCTGCTTGATGCTCCGCAGGACGGGCCTCAGCTCGGCGCCGCAGACGTCGCGGTAGAACGCCTCGTCGTACCCTTTCAGGTCGATCTTGATTGCGTCCAGCACCTCGCAGAACTCGGCGAGCGGCGCCTCGTTCATGATCCCGCAACTGATCAGGACGGGGCGGAGCCCCTGCCTTTTCGCCTCCCGGGCGATGTCGATCAAGTACTCCGCAAAGACCGTCGGCTCGTTGTAGGTGAAGGCGATCACCGGCGCCCGCCTCTCCCGGGCGGCGCGGACGATCCGGTCGGCGGAGAGCGGCGGACTTTCGTAATCCTCCGGAGAGGCCTGGGAGATCTCCCAGTTTTGGCAGAACTTGCACCGCAGCGGGCAGCCGGAGGTGGCGAGCGAGTAGGCCGCGGCGCCGGGGAGGAAGTGGTAGAAGGGCTTCTTCTCGATCGGGTCGATGTGAATCGCGATCGGATGGCCATAGACGAGGCTCTTCAGTTCGCCGCCGACGTTCATCCGGGCGCGGCAGCGGCCGCGCTCGCCGGGCCGCAGCACACAACCCTGGGCGCACAGAAGGCACTTGACCATCCCGGCCTCATGGCGGATGGGTTTCCCTTTCAGGATTTCCAAAGAGGCGTGGCATGCGCGGCAGTCGGCGCCAGCCTGGGGGACGGAGGTCCAGAAGCGCGCCCGCGGGGCGAGACGGACCAGATCGGACTTCGGATCGAGGGCGAAGAGCAACCCGGCATCGCCGCCCGCCAACAGGCGCTCCCAGAGGGGAGAGGAGAGACAGAGCCCCGCCCCGCCGAGGATTGGGGCGATCCCGGCCAGGGTCTTTAAAAAAGCGCGACGGGAGAGCATGGATGGATTATTTCGCATAAAAAAAGTCTCCCGACGCCATTTGCAGGCGCCGGAAGGCCTCTACCATTTTCTGCGGATAAAAAATCCTACAGGAGTTTTACATTCTCCGCAGCCGGGCCTTTCTTGCCCTGCGCGATGTCGAAACTCACACGCTGGCCCTCGGCTAACGTCTTGAAACCGCCGGCCTGGATGGCGCTGAAATGAACGAAAACATCGCCGCCCTCGGACTTCTCGATGAAACCGAAGCCCTTCTGCTCATTGAACCACTTCACTGTACCTTCTGACATATTGTGCATCCTCCTTTCATAATATTCTTTGCAAGTCGGATGAACACGATGGCAAAAACTACAGGAGCGTCAAAAACCTTTTTAATCACGTCGTCTAGCCTTGCACTTCAAAACGTCTATATCCAACTCTGCACCCTGCCGCTCCGACTGGAGCTAGGCTGCGGTGCCCTTATAGGGGGATTCGGGCCCGATGTCAAGCTTTATTTTGACACTCTCGTCAAAAGTCGCCACACCGGTGAAAACCGGGTGTCCAGTTTTTTGTAACATGTTAAAATTTCTGGATTCCGGTTTTAACCGGAATGACGATTCTTGGGCATTTTTGACTTTTGACGAGTCCATTATTTTCCGTGTTATTTGCGGTCCCGATTGCGTTCGAAACGCTGCTCGGTGACACGGGTACCCCATTGTTCGCCTTCCTGCTGGGAAACGAGGCGGAAACCGAACGATTCGTAGAGGTGGCGCGCCGCGTCGAGTCCAGCGAAGGTCCAGAGAAAGATCCGGCGATAGGCCTGCCGGTCGCAGAAGGAGACCGCCTCCGTCATCAGTCTGCGGCCCAGGCCCTTCCCGTGCATCTCCGGCGAGACGATGAACCAGCGGAGGTGCGCGCCGTCCGTTGCCGCCTTGAATCCATCCATGGCGATGGCCCCGACCACCCGGTCCTCGCGCCGGATTGTCCAGAAGCCGTCGCGTTCATTTTCGAAGCGCCGGAGGAATTCCGCAAGCTCCGTCGCGACCTTGGCCTCGAAGAAGAGGCCGAATTCCCAGTGGCGGTGGTAGTATGTTGCGTGCAGCTCGGCGATGCGGCCGATGGCCCCCGGGCGATAATCGGAAATCTCGTTTGGCATCTTATGCCCCCCCTCCGGGTCTGATCCACAAACCCGCACCCGCGCTTTCGCTTCTGTTGCATAGGGCGCCGGCTCATGCCGGCCTTGCTGTCGGGATGTTTTGCCTATATACATCACTTTTGACCGATGAAGAAATAGAAATTGTTAGGCCGTCTGTGGGGGCTTCCGGAATTTTGAATATCCGCCCGCAAAGGGTCGAAAAAAAATTCATAATCGGTATGGAATGAACTCTCAAATTGACTTATCCCGGCAAATAAGGCAGAAACAGATCAAACATCAAGCATAGGGGGGCGCCAGGGAGATGATGGAGAAAACGACGGCGGAAAAAATCCGCGAATTTTCAGAACGGAAAAACCGGATCGGCGCCATGGGCGGCGAAAAGATGGTCCGAAAGCAGCATGAGCAGGGAAAATTGACGGCCCGGGAAAGGCTCGATCTCCTTTTCGATCAGGGAACTTTTCAGGAGATCCAGCTTTTTGTCAAACATCGATCCACCCTCTTCGGCCTTGCCGAGAAGGAGATCAATGCGGATGGCGTCATCACCGGCTTTGGCAAGGTCAATGGCCGGGTTGTCTTCGTCGCTGCGCAGGATTTCACCAGCGCCGGAGGCAGCCTCGGGGAGATGCACGCCCAAAAAATCTGCAAGGCGATGGACATGGCCATCGAGGCGAGGAAGCCGTTCATTGCGCTGAACGATTCCGGTGGGGCGCGCATCCAGGAAGGCATTACCGCGCTGCAGGGATATGCCGGGATCTTCTACCGCAACAGCATTGCGTCCGGCTATATTCCCCAGATCTCCGCCATCATGGGGCCCACGGCGGGGGGCGCCGTTTACTCGCCGGCGCTCACGGACTGGATCTTCATGGTGAAGAACAACAGCTACATGTACATTACCGGCCCCGATGTCGTGAAGGCGGTCATCGCGGAGGAGGTCAGCCACGAAGAGTTAGGCGGTGCGATGGCCCATGCCGCCAAGAGCGGGGTCTGCCATTTCGTCACGGAAAACGATGCGGAGTGCATCGGCCGCGTGAAGACCATGCTTTCCTATCTTCCCGACAGTTGTCACAGCCCCCAGCCTGTCGCACCCTGCACGGACAGCGCGGACAGAGAGTGCCCGGAGCTGGACACGGTGATCCCGGACAAGGCGTCTCGCGCATACGATATGAAGAAGATCATTGCCGCCGTGGCCGACAACCATGAAATGTTCGAGCCCCACGAATACTGGGCAAAAAATATGGTTGTGGCCTTCATCCGGATCATGGGCAGGTCGGTCGGCGTGATCGCCAACAATCCGCGCTTCGGCGCCGGCGTCCTCGATGTGAACGCCTCGGACAAGGCCGCGCGGTTCATCCGGTTCTGCGACGCCTTCAACATCCCTCTCCTGACGTTCACGGATCTCCCCGGCTACATGCCCGGCACCCAGCAGGAATGGTCCGGGATCATCCGGCATGGCGCCAAACTGCTCCACGCCTACTCCGAAGCCACGGTCACAAAGATCTCTGTTGTCCTCCGCAAGGCTTACGGCGGCGGGTACATCGCCATGTGCGCCAAGGGACTGGGCGCCGATTATGTGATGGCCTGGCCTTCCGCGGAAATCGCTGTCATGGGGGCCGAAGGGGCGTGCAACGTCATCTATCGGCGCGAGATAGCGGGCGCCGACGATCCGGCGGCCAAGCGCGCGGAGCTTGCAGCCTCCTACGAAGCGCAGTTCAACAATCCCTACTTTGCCGCCAGTCTCGGCATCGTCGATGAAATCATCCTGCCCCGGGAAACGAGGAAAAGGGTGGCCGCCCTCCTCGATGCGTTTCAGGACAAGTCGGAGACGCGGCTTCCCAAGAAACATAACAATATTCCGCTGTGATCATTCAAGGACGGGCGTATTTTCGAGTGAAACTTTAGATGGCTGTGGATGGTTTCAGCCGGATAGGAGGCACGAATGGCTGGAGGAATCATGACCCGTTTGTCCATCGTCGAAGGTGACATCACCCGTCTGCGGGTGGACGCAATCGTGAACGCGGCGAATGCCTCTCTGCTTGGCGGCGGCGGCGTGGATGGGGCGATTCATCGTGCGGCCGGACCGGGATTGCTCGCCGAATGCCGTCGGCTTGGCGGGTGTCCGACCGGCGAAGCCCGCCTGACCGGGGGGCACTCCCTTCCGGCCCGGCACGTCATCCATACCGTCGGGCCTGTCTATAAGGATGGGCGGTCCGGTGAGCCGGAGCTTCTGCGATCCTGCTATCGGGAGTCCCTCCGGTTGGCATCTGAGGCCGGGCTGGAGTCGGTCGCTTTCCCGTGCATCTCTACCGGTGTGTACGGCTACCCGAAGCTGGCTGCCTGCCAAGAGGCGATCACGGCTGTAACCGAGTGGTTGACCGCGCATGAGTTGCCGCGGTCGGTTATCTTCTGCTGTTACGGATTGGACGATGCCGGGCTGTACCGGTTGCAGTTGAATCGTTTCGCTTGATCGGGCAGCGCAAATACAATGGAAACGAAGATCCATACGCCAGATGCACATGGCGTATGGCGTGCGGATCATTTCTTCAGGGTTACGGTGGTCTGACCGGAGGGCTCCGGGAAGACCATACGTCTCAGGTCCTCCAGATATTCCCGGTACCGATCCAGATAGAAGGCCAGCCCCCGGGAAAAATTCCTCCCGATGATCCCGTCTATGAAGAGCTGGCTGATCTCCCGTTCGCGCTGCAGGATGCACTGCGACCGGACGAAGATCTGCCGCTCTTCATCCGACATGGTCCGGATGCGGGCCGCAAGGACGCTCCGGGCGTGGGGCTGGTACATCCAGAAATAGAGGAGATCCAGGGCGTTGATGATGATGATCCGCTCAAGATCCTGCGCTTCAGCGCCGATCGTCCGGATGAACTGCTTTGGGGATTCGAGCATCTCCAGAACGTCCTTCTCGGGAAACAGAAGTTCGAGGCGGGCGTAAGTGTCGAAGAGCTGGCCGAGTTTTGCGGTGTAATCCCGTTCCCGCAGCCGGAGGTTTTCGTAACGGTCGGCCAGGCCTTCGATGACGCCGGCGACGCAGTCGGAAGCCGCCTTGGAGATCACGGCTGCCCATTTCTGCAGGATCTCGTTGATCCCCTGGACGCCCGCTTCAAAGAGGATGCCGCCGATCGCGGCGTTGAAGGCGAGGGCGAGCGGGATGGAGAGGATGGTTCTGAAGAAGCTTCCCCAAATCGCTCCCTTCGGCAGACCGCGGAAGGTGTTGTGGCTGAAGAGGTAGAGACCGTTGGCCAGGGCCATGACGGTATAGAGTATCAGCGGGTTTGTGGTCGTGGTCACGCCGAACGTCCGGTCGAGGATTACCGATTTTACGATGTAGTCGAGCAGCGGCACCGAGAATCCGGTGAAGAGCAGCGAATCGGTCAGCCTTCCCCAGCTCACGTAGTCGTTCCAGCGCAGCAGGGGGGAACGGCGGAAGCCGCCCCCGCCGAGGACCGACTGGAGAATGTTCCGCAGCCCCGTAATCCCGAACCATATAAAGGCCCCGCAGTAGGCCAAAAACCACCACTCCTTCGTCAGCGCAAAGGTGAGAAACGCCGGGATGAAACCGATCAGGACCTTGATGGTGTTTTTGACGCCGCTGTTCAGGTATCTCCAGCCCCCCTCTTCTTGCACCCGCGGTTTTTTCTCCACCAGATAGAGCTCATTGCCGCCCTCTTCGTGCAGACCTCCCAGGGGGATGATGTTGCCCGGCGTCTCCAACCGTGTTGCATTCTCCTGAGTCTCCCAGTCCTGCACGCGCTGTTCTCCGAGGCGCCGCAGCCCCGGTAGCAGGCGGAGGCGCTGGAACCATTGATTCATGGCCCCCGATGCGGAATCGGGCAGATAGGTTATCCGTGGATAGGCTGTCATCCGGACGGGGGGGATGAAGTCCATTGGGAACATGGTTTGCCGGATCGCCCTTTGTGCGCGTGGGGTCAGCGTGTCCCGGATGATCAGGCCCATGCCGTACTGGTGCAGAGACCGGCCGGTGGAGTCGCTGCCGATGTTTGCCTTGAGGGGGACGATTCGATAGTGGGACTGCAGGACGGGAATATTGCGGAGGATTTCGGTCAGCTTCGCGATCCGGTCGGGGACACCTTGCCGCAAGGTGTCCCCCTTGTCCGAAGCTTCGAGACGCTGGATCATGCCGCGGATCAGTTTTTTCAGGGAGATGACGTTTCCTTCGTTGAGGGCCGTCTGCAGTTCGCTGATTTCCGCATAGTGCCCGGTTTTTCCTGCGACATGGTCCTTGAGGTTGAAGATCTCCAGATGGGTGATCATCCCCTTGCAGTCATAGAGTATTTCCAGGACGTCTTCCACGCCCAGATCGCTGAGATTGAGGCAGATCCGATATCCTGTATGGAGCTGATCGAGCTTCAGCATAAGCTCATGAGGCGCGAGCCTAAGAAGCGGCGGTACATCCGCCCCATCTTGGAGAATATTTGGATCGGTCAGGGATGGATTGTGGACCGGTCGGAGGTACTGTTCAACGATGGCCTCCGAATCGAGCTCCCGCATTCGGGCGGTCAGGGCCTCCATCCGTTCGCGTTCTTCGCCGGACGCCAGGGCGTGGCCGTCCCTGAGTTCGGAGACGCGGATTTCCATCAATGGCAGGAGGTGGGTATGGATAAACTCTGCCAGATGGAGGATCGACGCCTGGCCGCTGCCGACAAAGGCGAGGAAATCGGTGGGATTGAGCCGCGGGAGTTCAACGCCGAAGGCTTTGCGGATGGCCATGCGGTGTTTTCGGTTGAATTCATCCAGCACCGCGATGACATGGCCCTTCTGGTATTCGGATACCTGGCGCCCTTCGTCCATGAAGGCGCGGATGGATGGTTCCGCCAGGAAAGCGAGAAAATCCCCGGCGTCTGAGAATCCGCGCGGCGCCCAGATAAATCGGATATTCCGGCCCCGGAACTGCGCACCGATGGAAACACCGATGCGGATGGCGATTCCCATGATTTCGCCGGCGTCGAGGAGCTCGGCTGCGGCCTCCGGCGGCACGAAATTATAGTAGATCACCGTCAGGCGGCGGATCCCTTTGATCCAGGCGTCCATGATCAGGTGGGTGGGGGTTTTGCGTCCTTTCGTGTTGGCGTCGTGGACATGGTCGTCGAAGGCGATCTGGTTCCACTCTTCCGGCATCTCCAAGAGATGGTAACGCATCAACTCCTCGCGGATGAGGCGCGGTTTCCCCGAGGTGGCCACACGGAAATCATGGGCCAGTTCGAGCTGCCTTTCATAATCCCCATGCACCCGGACCAACTCCTTCACGATCTGGAGGAGCACCCTTGCCGTATTCCGGCGGAGTGAACTGTGGGTGATGTTCATCGCCTCATCGCGGAGGGCGCGCAATGCGTTCAGACGGTCATCGGCTTTGCCGATTTCCAGGGAATGGAGCAGGTTGGCCATCGCATAGGCGATGCGGAATCCCTGGGAGGCCGCCATCTCTTTGATGCCGTGGGGGTTCAGATAGGGATTGAGCAGATCCTTGAAGTTTTTCCGGGAGGCCTCCCGGCTCAGAACCTCCTGGACCAGTTTAATCAGCTCGTGGTCTTTCCCGTCGAAGAGGATTTTTGCAAACCGTGGTTTCATAAGAGCCGACCGATAACAAATTAATGAAGACCCTGCCGGTATTCGGAGACCCACATGTCAACCACATCGATCAGGCTCTGAAGGGGCCGGGAGATGTACTTGTCCTTGTGGTGGATCAGATAGAATTTTCGCGTCATCGCGGGGTCGGAGAGGGGGATGGCCTTCAGCTTTCCCATCCCGATCTCCTTGCTGACCACCCGCCTCGTGATGACGGCGACGCCCAGCCCCTCCTCCACGGCGGTCTTGATCGCCTCGTTGTTGGAAAGCTCGAGGGGAATCGAAACGCGGATATTGTGTCTCTGGATGTACTCTTCGATGCTCTTGCGGGGGGCCGACCCCTTCTCGTGGACGATGAGCGCATGGCCGGCCAGATCCTCCGGCTCGATAACCGGTTTCAGCGCGAGGGGATGCCCCGGCGGGACAATGATCTGGTAGCTGTCCTCCAGAACCTCGCGCGAGAGCAGTTTCTTGTGCGGCACAGGGTAGGAGATGAAGCCGATATCGTTTGAAAGCGTCGCCGTCTTCTCCACGATCAGATCTGTCGGCAGGGTTTCCATGGAGATCCGGATTCGGGGATGAACCATGCAAAACCGGTCCAGCATGAAAGGAAGGTAGTAGGAGCCGAAACTTTCGCTTGCGAGGATGTGGATGAAGCCCCGCTTGCGCTGCTGAAAGTCCCGAAGGCTCTCCTCCGCCTGATTCTCCATCTCGAAGATCGATTCGGCGATGCCGTAGAGCACCTCTCCCGCATCCGTCAGGGCCATCTTTCGGCCGAAGCGGTTGAAGAGCTTGATCTCGTAGTGCTCCTGAAGGCGCTGGATCCCCTTCGTGACGGCCGGCTGGGTGATAAACATGGCTTCTGCGGCGGCGCTCAGACTTCCATGCTTTGCGGCCAGGTAGAAGATTTTCAGTTGATTGAGATTCATAACCTTATATTATCCATTATATA
>MNZQ01000146.1 GCA_001873745.1 Syntrophaceae bacterium CG2_30_58_14 | reverse complement strand
GACGGCTTGACGAAAAGGCGCAGATCATCGTGTTTGAGAGGGGCGATTACATTTCTTTTGCCAATTGCGGCCTCCCATACCATATTTCCGGCCGGATCAAGGAACGTAAAAGTTTGCTCCTGCAAACGCCGGAGCGCCTCTGGACTAATTTTCGGATCGAGGTCCGGGTGCGGAACGAGGTCCTGACCATCGATCCCCGCGGGAAGCTGATCCGGACCAGGAATCTCACGACGGGCGATGAATACACTGAATCATACGACTATCTGGTCCTGTCTCCGGGGGCCTACCCCCTGATTCCGCCGATCGAAGGAAGCGGCGCCGCGATGTTCATGAGCCTCTACGACATCCCCGGCATGGACGCCGTGATCGCCCGGATCAACGATCAGCGGGTGCAGGAGGCGGTCGTCATCGGCGGGGGATTCATCGGCGTGGAGATCGCGGAGAATCTGATCGACCGGGGGATCAAGACCCACCTTGTCGAGATGCTGGATCAGGTCATGATGCCCTTTGACCCGGAGATGGCCGGGATCATCCAGGCCCGGCTTGTATCCGGGGGAGTTGACCTCCACCTCTCCGACGGTGTGAAACGGATCGTTGGCGATGCTGAGGGCAGGGTCGTTCTGGCATCCGGGGCCGAATTACCAGCCGGGCTGGTGGTGAGCGCCGTGGGGGTGCGGCCCGAGATCAAATTAGCCCGCGAGGCCGGCCTGAAGATCGGCGCCACCGGCGGAATTGCCGTCGACACGGGCATGAGAACCAGCGATCCCTCCATTTTTGCCGTCGGCGATGTCGTGGAAACCACCCACCTGGTGGGTGGGATGCAGGTGATTGTTCCGCTGGCGGGTCCCGCCAATAAGCAGGCCCGCATCGCCGCGGACAACATCTGCGGTCTTGACTCCCGCTATCCGGGGTCGCTGGGCACGGCCATCGTCAAGGTCTTCGATCTGCAGGCGGCCGCGACGGGACTGAATGAAAAAACGGCCAGGAGAAATAACCTCGACTACAAGGCGATCCATCTCCATCCTCTCAGCCACGCCGGCTACTACCCCGGCGCCGCGACGCTGGCCTTGAAGATCCTGTTTGCGGCGCCGGGGGGCAGGATTCTCGGCGCCCAGTGCATCGGAACGGACGGCGTCGATAAACGAATCGACATCCTTGCGACCGCCATCCGTGCGGGCATGACGGTTTACGACCTGCAGCAGCTCGAGCTCGCCTACGCGCCGCCCTTCGGCTCCGCCAAGGATCCGGTCAACATGGCGGGCTTTGTGGGCGGTAATATCCTCAAGGGTCTCGTGAATTCGGTGACCTATGACCGGGCCGCAGCGATGGAGAACGCGCTCTTCGTCGACGTGCGGACCCAAAAGGAATTCGAGACCGGCAACATCCCGGAGTCTATCAACATCCCCCGGGAAGAGCTGCGGGAACGGATCGGCGAACTCCCGAAAGACCGGGACCTGGTCGTCCTCTGCTGCTCCGGCGTCCGCTCCTACGCGGCCTGCCGGGTACTCAAGCAGACCGGGTTCGAACTCCTGTCGAACCTCTCAGGGGGGTACATCAGCTACTGCCATTACACGGGAAAGACCGCGCCCCCCGAGGTGAAGGCCGGCGTGTAACCCGCGCGGCAGGGCATCCCAACCCTCGATCACTATTTTCCTGATTCACGCCCCCGGAGTTAGAGGAATTCCCGGTCCGGCGGCGTGAACGTGACCACAAAGCGCACGTGCGCGGTCAGCGGCTGATTGCCATGGGGCAGAACAGCTTTCCTTCGCCGGAAATAATTTCAGCCGGTACGCTTTATATGAAAATCCCCCCATCCCCTCTTTGTCAAACTCATCTTCTACAGTTGCTAAAAAATAGTTCCACTATTTCAGATAGATGTCTGCCTTAAAAAAGTTCTTGGCACCACAGATTGCTCTTTGACAACATGCTTCGTGTCACACCACCTCCCGGATCGTCGACGGGATGGCTACCCCGACAGCCTGGAATATTTTACCGCAGGTTCCGAGGCATTCACTCCTTATGGCGAGCGTCTTGCCCCTGTCTTCAATCGTGATCTCCTGAAGGGCCTTGAGATCCTGCTTGATGTCGGCCCACTCGAAACAGTGGCCGGCCTTCTCCAACCTGCGATCCAACTCCTTCCGGATGACCAGGGCCAGAAAGCTGCAGAAGACGTGGCCCCGGATGGTTTCATCCAGCTTATGGAAGATGGGTCGAGTATCCAGAACCGACTTCATGTCCCGGAAGACCTGCTCCACCTGCCAGAGCTCCTTGTACTTGAGAGCCACCTGCTCCGCCGTCAACGTGGTGTTCGTCTTGAGAACCCACTTCCCGTCATACCGCGCCTCTTCCTCGACTTTTGCCTTATTGACGGAAACGGTCTCCTTCTCCATCTTCAAGTACTTCCGGTAGCCCTTGTTCCCCACGAGGGACTTCGGGTCGGTCTTGAGCTTCTCCTCAAGGGAATCGATGATCGCCTGCCGATCCGCCGCATCCTTCCGGGCCTGCTTTTCATTCAGGCAGACGATGTAGCGGCAGCCACCCAGCAACACCACCTCCTTGACTTTCAGGGGAGAAGGGTCTTTGGCGGATGAGCCCTCGGGGTGAACCTCCCGGTAACGACCGCCACAGGAGAGAACCTGATCCTTTACCTCTTTGCACCTTCTCATCCTGGCGCCCAGGATGTAAGAGATCTTCTCCTCTTCCAGGTAGGCTATGGTCTTGGCACTGATCATCCCTCTGTCCGAAACGATGCAGATCCGTCCTATCGCAAACCGGTTCCGCAGTCTCTTAATCACCGGAACAAGTGTCGTCACATCTGTCGTGTTCCCCGGCCACATCTCACTGCAGACCGGCTGACCGTGATCGTCCAGGATGACGCCCACCACCATCTGATGGAGATCGGGACGGTGATCCTTGGTGTGGCCCAACTCCCCGATGGTCTCGCCTCCTTCTCCCTCGAAGTAGATGGAGGTCGTGTCGAAGAAGACGCAATCCAAACCGCTAAAAAGATCACGGCGCGCCAGAAACAGATCCTCCTCGATCACGTCCTTTGTGCAGCGCGGGGCGAAAGGGGTGCAGTCTCTCTGGTCTGCAAGCTCTTCTCCCAGGAAGGCCATCGCCCGGTAGAGGTGATGCAGGGAGAGCGCGTCGATGCCGTCGATCACATAATCCCGATGCCACCGGTCACAGGAACGATCCGAGCCGGAGACAAAGAGCCGATGCAGAACCGTCAAGAAGATCGCCCGCTCCACATCGAAACCAAACTTTCGCGCTGCCAGAAGGCGGCGGATGATTTTACCGATCTCAAGTTCTTTCCAAAGTCGCTCGCAGATCAGCGCCGGACCAATCTTCTTCGCATCCGCCCGGACGTCGCTCTTCCCGGAAAGGACCAGAAGAACTTTTTCGGAAAACCGGGAAAGGGAGCGCACGAGATTCTCGATCTCGCCCTTCGCCCGGATCTGATCCATCCTGCCGATGGTGGCAACGACCCGCTGGATGGTCTTGGTTCCTTCCCGGCGGTTCTGGACGATTTGGAGATACTCATACAGACCGGATTTTTTCACTCTCGTAAACATGGGGGGGACCTCCTTGATTAGTCACCTCATATTTAGGAGAATAACTACGAAATGTCAAGATCTATAAGCAGGTTCTATGGCACCACGTTTTTGAGAATTTTCGGACTTTTCAAAGAGCGATCCAACCATTACAATGACTTACAATGACGAACCCGCAAACTGGTGTAAAAGAAAAGTCAAAGGGGGGTAAGGGGGGATTTTCATGCTTCGTTGTGCCCGTGCTGGGCATGGGGGTTATCGAGAAGGACCTCCGCGGCAATCCTGGCGGCAATCCCGCAAACCTGGGGGCATCCCGTCTTACTGTGCCCGCCTGCATCGTGAAAGGCTGTCCTCTCCTCCGGGACGTTAAGATGATAGACCTTGCCAAACCGTTTCTTGTGGATCTCCGCGCAAAGCGTCTGGCCGACTTCTTCATTGAACCGATCATACACTCGACCGGCTTCTTCCATCGCTTTTCCGTATTGCTCTCGATCTTCAAGCCTCTCCCGTCCAACGACGCAGCAAACCGCCATGATGGCGCCGGTGAGAGCACCGCAGGTTTCGCCTCTTCTTGCCACACCACCGGCCAGAGCGCTTCCGGCTTTAAAAACCTCGACGCTGCCCACGTTCAATTTTTCTTGCAAAGCTGCAAGAACGGATTGTGTTCAACCGAAATAGGTCATGTCATTTTGAATTGCCGTCTCATAGATTTCATCCAAGAGCATTTCCCGATTTTTCATGATTGTCTCCTCCGGTTAGGGATATCAATGCGAATTATTTACCGAGAATAATCCCTGGCCACGCAACTACGCACGAGGCCTTGCTTTTGTGTGGCGAGGATAAGAGAACCCATCCGGTGTGTCAAGGAGTTTTTAGGCCGCGCCCCACGAAATCCTACCGAGGGGAAATTGATCTACCCGCCGCAGGTCCCGGCCCCGCTAAAAGGCGGCGCGAAAAGCGATGCGGACAAAAAATCACCGGGGAACCGGGGCTATGCCAACCTTCTGCGCGAAGGCGTCCAGGGTCTTGAGGACCTCCGGGGAGACGGGGATGCCGCTTTGGCGGTATTCCTGCTCCTTCAGATACTCCATCTCGCCGGGCATGAAGATCCCGGCCGAGCCCTCCATCGGAGGGGAGCTCTTCAGTTCGTCGATCAGCCGGCCGACCAGATCCTTGAATGAATCGGGCGCGAGAAAGGTCCCGATGTCGATCGCCATGAAGAAATGGCCCAGGTTCGTAGGGGTGGCGGTCTTGTCGAACCAGAGGGGGATCTCGCCCAGGGTGGCCGCCCGGGTCAGGACGCCGGAGAGGATCTCGATCATGATCGCCATTCCGAAACCCTTGTAGCCCATCGGCAGGAGGGTCCCGTTGGGGAACATGTCCGCCGGGTTGTCCGTCGGGCGGCCCTGTTCGTCGAGGATCCAGCCGAGGGGGATCTTCGTCCCCTTGACCGCCTCCAGGCGGACCTTCCCCCCGGAGACCACGCTCATCGCCATGTCGAGGACGAGCGTATAGGGTTTGTTCGTCGGGACCGTGATTGCCAGGGGGTTGTTCCCGATCGCGGACTTCCCCCCGCCCCAGGGAGCCATGACGGTGGCCGTATTGCAGCCGGCGAGCCCGATCATCCCGCTATTCAGGGCCATCAGCGGGTAATAGGCGGTCATCCCGAAATGGCAACTGTTCCGCACCCCGGCAAAACAGATCCCCTGGGTCCGGGCCCGCTCGATCACCATCTCCATCGCCCTGATGCTGACGATCTGCCCGAGGCCGTTGTCCCCGTCAACCAGGATCGACGAGGGTTTCTGGGCGACGATCCGGACGTCCGGATTGGCGTTCGATCCCCCGTCGAGAAGCCGCTTACAGTAGAAGGGCAGGCGGATGATCCCGTGGGAGCCGACCCCTCTCAGCTCCGATTGGATGAGGGTGTCTGAGATCCATCCGGCGTGCTCCGGGGAAAGCCCGCTTGCCTGAAATGACCTTACCGAGAAATCCCGTAAAACCGCAACCGGGATGAACGGCGTTTCTTTCTTCTCCATCGCGATATCCTTTCCTGTTATGCGCCGACCTGGCCGTATGCCCGAAGGCTGCTTCGCTCTCCTATGTCAACCGTTGTCATGCTGGACTCGATCCGGCATCCAGGATCACTCTGAACACCGGCTTTCGCCGGTGTGACGAATAGGGGGGGATGCCGGATTAATGAGCGCCCCTCGCGCCCGTTTTGAGCGCCTGGATCGTCTTGCTCCACACTGCACGCAGGATCGTCACATCGTGGCCAAGTTCGATGGCCTTGACCCCGAGCTCCTTCGCCTTATGGACCGTTTCCCACTGGGGGAATCCCGCCCCCGGATAGATGACGAACTTCCCGTGCTTGTCGGCCGCCTCGATCGCCTTCCGGAGGCCGCTCATCACCTTTTCGTGCCCCGTCTGGAGGGGGACGCCGGCCGAGACGCTGAAATCGGCCGGGCCGAAGAAGACGGCATCCACCCCTTCGGTTGCGAGGATCGCGTCCAGATGGGGAATGGCGGAAATATCCTCGATCATCGGGATGACCAGGGTTTCGGCGTTGCTCCACTCCATCCACTTGGTTCCTCCGTTGACGCCCCACTGCCCGGAGAGGCAAAGGCCGCCGTATCCCCGCTTGCCGAAGGGGGGAAACTTGGCCGCCTGGACGATCTCCTCAGCATCCTTTTGGTCATGGACATGCGGGACGATCACGCCGCCGGCCCCCGCTTCGAGCGCCTTGCGCACCAGATAGGGGTTGTCCCGGTCCACCCGGAGAAGCGGGCAGATCCCCGACAGGAGCGCCCCCCGGATCATGTTTTCGGCGCTCTTGTCCTGCCGCCAGGCGTGCTCGTTATCGATCCGGCAAAAATCGAGTCCCGTATACCCGGCCAGTTCGATGAGCGCCGGGCTGAAGCTATAGAGTGCCGTTCCCAGGGCGGTTTCACCCCGGCGGATCTTTTCTCTCAGGCTGTTCTTCTTGAATTCCATCAATGTCTCCTCTCTTCCTGTCAGATTATCGGGTTACCACCCCCACCCCTCCCTCCCCCGTCGAGGGGGAGGGAAAGTATCTACCGCCGGGCGGCTGAATTCCGGATCCTGGCCAACACCCGCTCCTCGGTGGTGCGGATATGGGCCTCCATCTCCCGCGAGGCCCCGCTCAGGGAGTGCCCTTTGAGCTCGGCAACGATCCTCTCGTGTTCATCGAGAGCTTCGAGAGTCCGCGAATCAATCTCGAGACTCCGGACACTCGCAAGATTGATCAGATCGCCGATTTCATTGAGGGCGCTGATGAGATAGGAGTTGTCGGTCAGACCCGCCAGGCAGGCGTGAAACGCCATATTGGCATGAATCGATTCCACCGGATTCTCCTTTTGCACGACTTGCTGATATTTTGCCCGGACCCGTTCAATCTCGGCCAGCGTCTTTTTCGTCAAGTCGGGAGTGATGTGACGGATGACGGCCAGCTCCAGGACAAGCCTCAGTTCGAAGAGATTCCGGACATCCTTTTCCGCAAGCAATTTGATCTTGAACCCTTTACGCGGGAAATAGGTGATCAATCCCTTGGAGGCTAGGTGGATCAGCGCCTCCCGCACGGGGGTCCGCGAAATGCCCAATTCCCCGGTAAGGGCGGCTTCGGTATACATCACGTCCCATTCCAGTTTTTGGGCGAGCATGGCCTCCTTGATGGTCGCCAGGGCCATCTCTTTCAGGGACGGCGCGGGAAGCAATTTTCCTAACTGTAGATTTTGCCGAGGCATAGGGTGGTTTTGGTTATACCTCCGCCCCTTTGCTCTCCTCGCGTATCGCAGCAGGCCAAGCCTGCCAGGCCGAAGTGACCATGATGACGCCGGCCAAGATGAGGAAGAACAGCGAGATTGGGCGGGTGAAGAAAATGGTGAAATCCCCCTGGGAGACCGACAGGGACTCGCGCAGGCTCTGTTCCATCAGGGGGCCCAAAATCAGCGTAAGAATCGCCGGGGCCAACGGAAAGTCCAATTTCTTGAAGAGATACCCCAACAATCCGCAGAAAATCATCATCCCGACGTCGAACAGGCTGTTGTTGAGGCTGTAGGCCCCGATGATGCAGAAGACCAGGATGAACACCATCAGGATGTTGTAGGGGATCTTGAGAAGTTTTGCCCACCAGCCGACGAGCGGCAGATTGAGGATCAGCAGGATGATGTTGCCGATATAGAGGCTGGCAATGACCGCCCAGACAAAGGCGGCGTGTTGCGAAAAAAGGAGGGGTCCGGGGGTCAGCCCGTTCATGATCAGGGCGCCCATCAAAATGGCGATCGTGGGCGACCCCGGGATCCCCAGCGTGAAAAGCGGGATCAACGCGGCGTTCGCATAGGCATTGTTCGCCGTCTCCGGCGCTGCCACTCCCTCAATCACGCCCGTACCGAACTTGTCCGGGTGGCTCGAGACCTTCCTCTCAATAGAGTAAGACATGAAGGAGGCGACGGCGGAATTCGTCCCTGGAATCAACCCCAGGAAAAAGCCGAGTCCCGTGCCACGGAGGATCGAGGTGATCGAGATCCGCCATTCATCCCGTCGCGGGAAAAAAGACGAAACCTTCCCCTCGCCCGCCATCACGCCCGTCAGGGAACGCTCCGCGTTGATCAGGATCTCTCCGATGCCGAAGAATCCCATGACCACGGGGACGAAGCGGATTCCGTCCATCAGGGGCGCGACGCCGAAGGTGAAACGCGGCGCCCCCTCGACGGGGTCCACACCGACGAACGAGAAGATCAAGCCGAGAATCCCCATCACCAGGGCCTTGGCCAACGACTTTCCCGCCAGGCCCATGACCAGGGTGAGGCCGACCAGCAGCAGCGAGAAGTACTCCGTGGGACCGAACTTCAGAGCGAAACGGGTCAATGGGAGCGCTACGAGGACGAGCCCGAAGGTTGCCACCGTCCCGCCGAAGAACGATCCGATGGCCGCGATTCCCAGGGCCGCCCCGGCCCGCCCCTGCTTGGCCATCTCGTAACCGTCGAGACAGGTCACGACACTGGCAGCCTCTCCCGGAACGTTGATGAGGACCGACGTGATGGTTCCCCCGTACATCGCCCCGTAGTAGATAGCCGCCAGCATGATGATGGCCGAAGTCGGTTCGAGTTTGAACGTGATGGGAATGAGAAGCGCCGTCCCGGCCGCCGGTCCCAGGCCCGGCAGAACGCCGATCAATGTCCCCAGGACACAGCCGATGGTCGCGAACATGAGGTTCATTGGGGATAAGGCCGCTGCGAACCCCGTCATCAGATGTTGAAATGCCTCCACGCGCTTTCCTTCCTAATAATTAGATGAACCCTAAAAACCCCTTCGGCAACATCACCTGCAACAACCCGAACAGGTATGTGGCGCCGAAGCTGGCGGCAACGGCGAGAACCAGGGTGAGCCACCAGGGCTGCCGTCCCAACCTGCGCAGCAGGAAGATGCAGAATCCCATCATGGTCAGACTGAAACCCAGGTATTCCATCAGAAACAGCGACGCCGTCAGGGCGCCCATGATGCTCAGCATCCGTTTGATGCCTTCCCGGCTCGGGATGAAACCGTCCGGCAGAGGTTCTGCCGGACGGCGATAGATCATAACGATCTGAACGAGGGACAACACCATCAGCAGCATCCCCAGCCAGAAGGAAAAGAATCCGGGGCCAGGCCCAAAGTCACTGCCGTAGTATTTGTGGTTCAGTGACTCGCGAATGACGAAAGCGCCGAAGGCAAGCAGCACTCCCCAGACGATGTAGTTAACCCGGCTCATTTGCGGTATTCGGCGATGAGCTGTTTCGCGCGATCGTTCTGGCTTTCAAGGAACTTGTCGAACTCCTCGACGCCCATGAACTTCAGGGTGAGCCCCGCCTTCTTCATCCGTTCCATGTGTTCCGGATCCGCCATCGCCTTCTTGATGGACTGCTCCATGTACCTTACGATCTCCATCGGGGTCCCGGCTGGGAAAATGTACCCCCGGGTTGAGGAAGAGACGAGGTCGAAGCCCCTCTCCTTGAACGTCGGTACGTTTGGCAGATCCGGGTACCGCTGGTCCATCATCACCGCCAGGATCCGGGCCAGACCCGAATCTACCGTCGGCAGGAAGCCGCCGATGTTGTCAAAATCGACATCGGTGTGACCGCCCAGGACCCGTGTGAGGGCTGTCGGTGTGTCCTTTAGATGGATGGTGTTGAACTTGACTTTCGCCCGGCGCTCTACGTCCAGGACCGCCAGGTGGTCGTCGCTTCCGATCCCCGTCGTGGAGGCCTTCACCTGCCCCGGCCTTGCCTTCGCGTCGTTGAGCAGGTCCTCCAGTGTTTTGTAGGGACTCTCCTTTCGGACCAGGACGGCGCCCGGGTCCTGTACGTGGTTCGCCACGGGTTGGAAGTCTTTCATGGAGAAGAGGGCCTTCCGGGTGGGGTCGAAGACGATGGTCTGCAACTGCGGGATGTTGATCAACGCCATGGTGTAGCCGTCGGGCTTGGCGTTGTTCTTGAAATCGGTCAACATCACCTGGCTGCCGGCGCCCGGCTTGTTCTCCGCCAGGACCGGTTGCCCGATGACCTTCTTGAGGGAGTCGGCCAGGAGGCGGACACCCACATCGCTGCTTCCGCCGGCGCCGAAACCGATTTGGATCGTGATGGGTTTGTTGGGGTAGTCTTTCGGTTTGTCGGCCGCCCAAGCCGGCGCCCATAAAAGGCCCAGCGACAGAAGCAGACACACGGACAAGCATTGAATACGCCTTTTCTTCATGAAATCCTCCTTAATCATCGATCGGTTAAAAAAAGCTCTTCCCCGCCGTGACCGGATGGTATGAATCCACAGGCATTCTCATCCGGCGAGGCGCCTCTTACCGCGGCTTTCCTTATCAACTATGAAATATAACGAAGAAAGGACGGAAAACATGGCAACCGTTAGTTATTGTTTGCTATTTTAGCTTTTTATCGTATATCTGTAATATATCACATATCAATAGCGGAAAAATGTCAAGGAGAAAATACGGAATCGACGGAGATCCGCGAGAGTGTGGTTGAAAAATCTTTCTCAAAATTGCCAAATCCGCAAAAAATGTGTATGATCGCCCCGTCCCTGAAAACCGGCTTATTGTTCTTTCGGCGCTGTGGGTGACGGCTTGGACGCCATCGAGCGTGCAGGGTCCCCGTCCCGCACCTTACCTTTACCTTGGGGACGTCGGGCGCATCTTCATACCTTTTATGGAGGGAATGTCCAATGCATGAACAGAAACCCTGGTTGAAGTTTTACGGCGATATTCCGGAGCACATCGACTACCCGCGGGTGACGATGTACGAGGCGCTGATGCAGACGGTTTCCCGGAGCCCGGAAGCCATCGCCTACGACTTTTTCGGTACGACCTCCACCTACCGGCAATTCGGAGAAGAGATCGACCGCTGCGCGGACGCCCTTGCCGCCCTCGGCCTGAAGCGGGGCGACCGGATCACCATCTCCATGCCCACCTGCCCGCAGGGGATCATCTGTTTCTACGCCGCCAACAAGCTGGGCGCGGTCGCGAGCATGATCCATCCGCTTTCGCCCGCGAAGGAGATCGAGTTTTACCTGAACACGGCCAAAAGCCGCTTCGCGCTGACGCTGGACGCCTTCTACGGAAAATTCAAGGAGGCGCAGGAAAAGACGGGGCTCCGGACGCTGATCCTCTGCCGGATTCCCGATTACCTGCCCCTGATCAAGAAGATCGGCTTCAACCTCACCAAGGGGCGGAAGATCCCGCCGGTCCCGGAGGACAAGCTGGTTTCGTGGTGGAGCGACCTGATGCGGGGGAGCTACCCGAAAGCGCCGAAGGCGGATATGGGCACGGACGAAATGGCCGTCATCCTCTACAGCGGCGGCACCACCGGCGTTCCGAAGGGGATCATGCTCTCCAATTACAACTTCATCAGCGAGGGGATGATGGTCTCCGCCTGGGGGAGCATGGGGGGCGGGGATTCCATCCTCGCGATTCTTCCGATTTTCCACGGCTTTGGCCTCGGGGTCTGCGTCAACGCGGCCTTCATGGGCGGGGGGAAGAGCATCCTCGTTCCGCAATTCACGCCGGAGATCGTGGCCGACCTGATCAAAAAGAAGCGCCCGACCATGGTCGTCGGCGTGCCCACCCTCTTCGATGCGCTGAGCAGCAATCCGCTCTTTCGGAAGGCCGACCTCGGCTGCCTCAAGGCCACCGTCAGCGGCGCCGACACGCTTCCCCTGCCGGTCAAGGAGCGGTTCGAGGCGGTCGTGAAGGAGCGGGGAGGGAGCGTCCAACTGCTGGAAGGCTACGGTCTTACGGAGGCCGTGACGGGGATCATGGCGACGCCGCTCAACCAGTACCGCGAAGGAAGCGTGGGGATTCCCTTCCCCGACATGCTGGCCAAGATCGTTCGGTTGGGGACGACGGAAGAGGCGCCCGTCGGCGAGGAGGGCGAGATCTGCGTGAACGGCCCCGCGGTGATGCTGGGCTACCTCGATCATCCGGAGGAAACGGCCAATACGCTCCGGATGCACGCGGACGGGAAGGTTTGGCTCCACACCGGCGACATCGGCACGATGGACGCCGACGGCTTCTTCTACTTCAAGCTCCGCCAGAAGCGGATGATCAAGTCATCCGGGATGAACGTCTATCCCGCCCAGGTGGAGGACGTCCTCTACAAACACCCCGACGTCGCGAAGGCCTGCGTCATCGGCGTCCCCGACGAGAAGCAGATCCAGCGCGTCAAGGGGTTCGTCGTCCTGAAGGAGCCGGGGAAGGCCGGTCCGGAGATGGAGAAGGCGCTGATCGCCCACTGTCAGGAATGCCTGATCCGCTGGAGCTGCCCCCGTGAGATCGAGTTCCGGAGCGACCTCCCCTGTACGCTGGTCGGCAAAATCGCCTTCAATACCCTCGAACAGGAGGAGATTGCGAAACTGAAGGCCGAAGGGAAATACTGCGGAGAATGATTCCGGAACGGACAGCGTCATATCCTGCTGCTGATGAAACTGCCTGCAAATGTCCAGCTACATCGTAAAAAACGACCCACGCCGCTTCTGGCGGCCCTAAATCTGGAAGGAAGTTTTGGGATTTCCTTTAATGGAAACAAGAAAATGATTGACATGACCAGCACAATGGTCATATATCGTATCAAACAACCATCAGGATGGTCACGTGAGTCAAGACGACAACAAACTGTTTGATATATTGGTGAAATGGAATTTCTGGGATAAGGCGTCCATCGAGGCCGGTTATCCGAGAACGCTTAATTCACAAATTCTCCCCCATATCGCATCACCGGAAATCATCGTCATCAAAGGGGTGCGGCGATCGGGGAAATCAACCCTCATGCTGCAACTGATGAATGTCCTTCGTGGCCGGGGCGTTCCGGCTGAGGACATGCTTTACATCAACTTCGAGGAACCCCTGTTTATTGAGCAGCAGGGTGTTGAAATCCTGGACAGGCTGTACCGGATCTATCGGGAGAGGATCAATCCGCAGCGATTCCCCTATGTCTTTCTGGATGAAATTCAACATGTACCCGAATGGGAACGGTGGGCAAGAGTTAAGACCGACCTCAGGGAGGCGAAGCTTTTTGTTACGGGCTCCTCGGCTAATCTTGTCGGCGCTGAATATTCAACACTTCTCACCGGCAGGAATCTCTCCTTTACCGTCTATCCTCTCAGTTTTACGGAATTTCTTTTATTCAAAGGTTGCGAAGGGCCGTTCGCTCCACTTTTCCTCACCAGGAATGAACCGCTCATCCGAAATCTGTTGCGGGAATATCTCCAGTTCGGAGGATTCCCGGAGGTGGTTCTGCGAGAAACCGCCACCGGAAAAGAAAAACTTCTGAAGCAGTATTTTGAAGACCTGCTTTACCGGGATATTGTATCGCGCTACCGGCTGCGGGATGTTCGTACACTGAAGAACATTGCCCTCTACTGTATGACCAATGTGTCGAGCCTTTTTTCATACACCAGGTTGAAGAATGTCCTCTCTGTACCCCTGGACGTGGTCCGGAATTATACGGGCTATATGGCGGAAACCTACATGATCAGGGAAGTCCCCAAACATTCTTTCAAAATAAATGAACAGTTGCGCAATCCCAAGAAAATCTATGTCATGGATAACGGCCTGAGGAATGCTGTGTCCTATCGGTTTTCTGAAGACTTGGGCCGGCTGGCGGAGAATGCTGTGTACTGGCGCCTCTTACGTCAGGAAGGGGATGTCTTCTATTACAAGAATCGCGGTGAAGTGGATTTTCTTGTAAGAAAGGGGATGCAGGCAACGAATCTGATTCAGGTATCGATGATCGGTGAGGAAGAGAACTCTGCGCTGCAACGGGAACTGGATGCGCTTGCCGATGCCATGCAAAATCTGGGAGTGGTCGAGGGAATGATCATCACAGAAAGCCGTGAGGAAATTCTTGAGATCCCGCAGGGGAAAATCCGGATGGTTCCATTGTGGAAATGGTTGACGTCTTGAAGGTCGTAAAAATAAATCTGTCCCCTTTTTACTTCTTGACAATACGCGAATAATCAAGATAATGGTGATCGTGTTCACTGAATTATAATAAAAGTGGGGATCGCAATGATCAGGAGAACCATTCAAGATGCAATCGAACAATCCCTTTTCAAGGGGAAGGCGATCATTATCTACGGCGCCAGGCAGGTGGGCAAGACCACGTTGATCATGGCGCTTCAGCAGAACGCTGCCGTTCCCTCCATCTACCTCAACTGCGATGAGCCGGACATCCGCCGATCTCTTTCAGATAAGACATCGACCGAATTGCAGATGTTAATGGGCAACAACCGGCTTGTGCTGATTGACGAGGCGCAACGGGTCAGCACAATCGGACTCACCATCAAACTTTTGACCGATACGGCGCCAAACATTCAGGTGATCGCTACCGGTTCTTCCGCCTTCGAGCTTTCCAGCAAGATAGAGGAACCGCTGACTGGCAGAAAACGGGAATTCAGACTCTACCCATTTTCGCTGACCGAACTGGGTCAGATCTATTCGCCGCTGGAGGTCCGTCGCATCGTGGAACGCTGTATGATTTTCGGCCTCTATCCGGAGATCATAAACGCCCCGGAAGCGGCGGAAACGGCGCTGCGGGAGCTCACCAGGAGTTATCTCTACAAAGACATGCTGGTTTTGCAGCAGATACGCAACTCTGAAGCTCTGGAGCGGCTGGTGCAGTCCATCGCACTGCAAGTCGGCAATGAAGTCTCCTATAACGAGCTTGCCCAACAGGTGGGCGTAGATAAAAAGACGATCGAAAGTTATCTGCGGGTATTGGAACAATCGTTCATCATTTTCCGTCTTGGGTCGTTCAGCAGGAACCTCCGGAATGAACTGAAGAAATCCCGCAAGATCTATTTCGTGGATACGGGAATGCGCAATGCCGTTATCAATAACCTCAACCCTCCGGACCTGCGCAGCGACGTCGGCGGCCTTTGGGAGAATTTCGTCATCGCCGAGCGGATGAAACGGAACCACAATCAGGGACTGTTTCCCAATGCCTATTTCTGGCGCAGTCACCAGAAACAGGAGATTGACTACCTGGAAGAGTTGAATGGAGGGTTGTCGGGATACGAAATCAAGTGGCGCGAGAAGAAATTCAGGCTTCCGCCAGAATTCAGCGCAGCCTACCCGGATTGTCCCGTCATCCTGATCAATCGGGAGAATATGACGGAGTTTGTGGAGGGTATGTGACCCCCAAATGGACAGGCAATGAGGCTGAGGAGTGATGGGGTGGGTGATTGAAAATAAATCCCCTTTTTATTGTTTTTTGGAAAACAGAAACGAGAAAACCGGTTTGCAGTTGTGTTGCAAATGTGGGACAATAAATCTATGAAAACTTCAGCCGTCCATGCCCGCATTGAGCCACAGACAAAGGAGAAGGCGGAAGAGATCCTTCGGAGCCTTGGCCTTACTCCCACGGAGGCTATTCGCATCTTCTACAAGCAAATATCACTCCGTGGCGGGTTGCCTTTCCCGATTGCG
>MNZQ01000192.1 GCA_001873745.1 Syntrophaceae bacterium CG2_30_58_14 | reverse complement strand
CAGCAGTTCGCGCACCGTGTATTTCTCGATGAGTTTCGATGAGCGCATCTCCTTGCGTATCGCGCTGATGAGAATCAGAGCTATGAACTGCACGAAAAGCCTTCCGTCTACGGTCGCCGACGTATGCATCCGCAGCCGTTTCAGGTCGAGCGAGTTCTTCAGATCGTCAAAGCACTTCTCCACCGCGTCCTTGTCGCGGTAGACCCGCATGGCTTCCACCGGATCCTTGATCCCGTTGGAGAGCAGCGCCTGGAAACCAGCGTAGCGGCTGATGTGTTGGCTCACCACCTCCGAGTTGAAAGAAACCTGCAGTCCGCGCTTGGGGGTTGTCTTCTGGATGAGGAAGTCGTCATAGGCCTTCTGGTGGTCGGCCACCGGCTTGCCCGACTCGATCTCGCCCTTGTACTGGAGCAGTTCCTCGTTGAACTTGTCCACATCTTTGGCCCGGTTAGTGGCGTTGTAGTACAGATGCAGGTAGCAGCGGTGCCTCTCCTTCCCCCATGGATACAACCGTGAATGGACATAGAGGACGTCGTCATCGACCTTGCGATACCCCTCGGGACCGTGGATGGTCTCGTGGATGTCGTCTATGGCTTGCAGCAGCCATTTGTTGCTCAACGGCGCCGCCATGGTGAATCGATCGCGGTTCTCCAGCAAAGCGTCCACGTTCTTCTTACTGTAGAAACCCTTGTCCATCACGTAGTGCAATCGTTTGACCTCCAGCGCCTTGAAGGTCAGCACGAGGTTGCGCAGCGTTGAGACGTCGCTTATGTTGCCAGGCGCCCGGTGGTAGTACACCGGCAGCGCGGACTTCTGGCCGAACAGCATCGCAAGGTTCAGTTGGGGGAGTTTCTCATTGTCCCGGTTGTGACCCCATTTGATGAATTCGTTGAGTTCAGAATACGACGACACCGACGTGATGTCGTAGCAGATGTAGTCGTTCTCCAGGACCTTGCCTATCCACTTCGCGAGGAAGGTCTGCTTACCGTCGGTCCCGATGGAGGAGAGTATCTCGCTTATGCGCTGGCTTGCCAAGGACGCCGCGAGGGCGGGCTCATGGCTTTTCGCCCAGGATTCGCAATAGCTGAGCGCTCCGCCCTCTATGGCGAGGTAGTTGGCCATCGCCAGGATCTGCCGGTGGGTGTCGGGAAAGCAGGATTTCAGCAATTTCTCCAAACCGGTGCGCTTGGAGAACTCCTCCAACACCACCGCTGGGCCGACGATCTGCGCCGATGCGGTGACCGCGGGATCCCGGACCGCCGCCTGCTGGGGATCAAGGCGTTTGGAGGGGACGAACTCGCCGGTTACCGGGTCAAGCTTGCCGACACAAACCTGCTTGTTGCGCGACTGCCCGAGTTCTTTATGCCATACGGATACCACATCGTAGACATAGGTAATGCCGTTCTTCTTATTGGTCTGCTGCACACGGTATGCCATAACTTCCTCCTTTATCGTCGTAATTATGACGATAAAAAAGAGAAAAGTCAAGCCTTTTTAGTCTATAAACTGATTTATTTCGAATAAATGCATTGTTACTCGTTATAATTTCTGCGGGAATTTAGGGTATAAGACGATAGCCGACGTCATCAAGGCCGCCAAGGAAAAACCGGGAACCATCAGCGTAGGCGTCTCTTCGGCGCCCGGGGATGACTGGTTTGCGATGCACCTGTTCGAAGGGGCGACGCAGATCAAACTCAATATCGTCCCCTTCTCGGGAGACGGTCCTTCCTGGCAGGCCGCGCTGGCCGGCCATGTCGATGCCACCTCCAATAACCTGGGCATCGTCTTCCCCCAGCTCCGGGCGGGCAAGCTCCGGGCTCTGGCGATCATGACCGACAAACGTTCCCCGATCGTTCCCGATGTCCCCACCTTCAAGGAATTGGGATACAACTTCACCAGCGGCTCGTCGCGGGGATTCGCCATGCCCAAAAACACGCCCAAGGCCGTCATCGACCTCTTTACAGGCGCCGTCAAACAGGTGATGAATACCGAGGAGTTCAGGGCGAACGCCGTGAAGACGGCCTTCCCGTCCGATTACCAGGGACCGGAAGAATACGCCGCCTACATCAAGACGTTGGATACGATCTATAGACCCCTCTATGACAAATACGGGAAATCACCGGACGCCGCTAAGCCAAAAGCAAAATAGCGAGGTAATTGCAAAACTATTTGTCATCCCCGAATGCCTCTATCGGGGATATGGTTTTTCAAGCAGTTAGAACCAGATTCCCGCTCAGAATCGTTGCGGGAATGACAGAATGGGGAGTTTTGCAATTACCTCTAGCTTCTCTTTTTTTTAACAAAAAAGGTGCTCACGTGAAGATCGGTTCGATAGTGTTCGCGGGGTTGATCCTTGCGGTCGGTCTGGTCTATGAGATCATGGCCCTGAACATGCCGCGGGGCCGCCTTTCCTACCCGGGTCCCGGCCTTTTCCCCGTAATCATCGGCGTATTTATTATTGCGACGGCGCTGGGTTGCCTCATCCAGGAAATCCTCCCCCGGAAGAAGACGGGCGAGAGCCCGCCGACTTCGCCCGTCCCGACCCAGGATTCAGCCGCCCCGGGAGGCCGCAACGTAAGAAAAACCTTCCAACTGATGGCGCTGATGATCGGCTACACCCTCGCACTCAAACCGGTCGGCTTTCTGATCTGCATCCTCGCCTTCCTGGTGATCGCGATCCGTATCTTCGGCTACCGCCGGTGGTTTCCCGCCCTGGCCATGGCGGCCGTCATCGCAGGCATCTCTTACGTTTCATTCGTCCTCTGGCTTAAGGTTCCGCTGCCTCTAGGGATTCTTGAAGAGGTTCTCGGATAGGAGGAAAACAGCATGGACCTCTTTAGCGGACTTATTCACGGCTTTTCGGTGGCGCTGACGCCCATGAACCTCCTTTTCGGATTTTCAGGGGCGGTGATCGGAACCATCATCGGCATCCTGCCGGGCCTCGGCCCCCTGGGGACGATGGCGCTGCTGCTGTCGCTGACCTACGGTTTCGACCCGACGGCCGGCATGATCCTCTTTGCCGGCATCTACTTCGGGGCCATGTACGGCGGTTCGACAACCTCCATTCTGCTCAACATCCCCGGGGAGGCGGCTTCCGTCGTCACGTGTATCGAAGGGTACCAGATGGCCCGCCGGGGTCGCGCCGGGGCCGCCCTCGCGGTCGCCGCCGTCGGATCGTTCGTCGCCGGAACAATCAGCCTGATCGGTCTGAGCTTTCTGGCCCCCACGCTGGCCATGGCGGCCCTCAAGTTCGGGCCCGCCGAATATCTGGCCGTCGCCTTGGTCGGGCTCATAATCATGTCGCGGCTGACGGGGGGGAACCTCCTAAAATCGTTGATGATGATCGCCCTGGGGCTCGCCCTTGGGACGGTCGGGATGGAGACCGTGGCCGGGTATATGCGCTACACCTTCAAGCAGCCCCTTCTGGCCCAGGGCATCGATTTTTTGCCCGTCGCCATGGGGCTCTTCGGTATTTCCGAGGTGCTGGTCACCGCCGAAGAACCGGCGGGAAATATGCAACTCCAAAAGGTCCGTTTCTGGGAGCTCTGGCCGACGCTGGTAGAGTGGAAGCGATCGTTTGGACCCATCATCCGGGGGTCTTTCATCGGCTTTTTCGTCGGCCTCGTTCCCGGCCCCTCTCCGGTCATCTCGACCATGGTTTCCTATTCGGTGGAGAGTAGGCTCGACAAGCGCGGAGAGTTCGGCAAGGGCGCGATCGAAGGCGTGGCGGGACCCGAGGCGGCCAACAACGCCTCTGTCGGCGCCGCCTATGTCCCCCTGATGGCGCTGGGGATCCCCTTCACCCCCGCCATGGCGGTCGTGATGGCGGTGTTGCTGATCCACGGGATCAACCCCGGCCCCTTGCTGATGACCGAAAAACCCGACCTCTTCTGGGGCGTCATCGCCAGCATGTACATCGGCAATTTCATGCTTCTCGTCTTCAACCTGCCGCTGGTGGGCGTTTTTGCGAACATCATCCGAACGCCTCTTTATCTGCTCATGCCGATCGTCCTGCTGCTGTGCCTGATCGGGGTTTACTCGGTCAACAATTCGATCCTCGACATCTGGCTCATGACCGGTTTCGGTCTCTTGGGCTATCTCCTGCGGCGGTTGAAGTATGATCTGGCCCCGCTGGTGCTGGCCCTGGTCCTCGGCCCGATGATGGAGAGGAGCTTCCGGGAGGCGATGATGATCAGCCGGGGAGACCTGTCGGTCTTCCTGAGCCGCCCCATTTCAGGGACGATCCTGCTCGTCGGAGCGATCGTCCTGGCGGCCCCCCTGCTGATCGCATGGATCAAGCCGCTCATCCGCCGCAAAGTTTGAGCAGCTTCGTAAAAAGTCCGGATGCTGCGTTGCTATTCCTTCTTTGTTTCCCTGCCTGCCCTTCTGATTTTTTCACGCAGAGACGCGATCATTTCGGCCATATCGTCGGCCATTGTAACGGCCGTCACAACGGCCACCCGCCTCGCCCCCTGAGTGAGCACCCGGTCGATGTTGTCACCGTTGATCCCTCCCATGACGGTGAAGGGAATCTCCAGACCCGCGGCGATCCCGGCGATGGCCTCCGGTCCCAGAAACCGTGTTGCGCCCTCCTTGGTCCGGGTGGGAAAGATCGGGCCGATGTTGACGTAATCCGCGCCTTCGCCCTGCGCCTTCAGGGCCTCCTCCCGGGAATTGGTCGAGATCCCGATCAGCAGGTCAGGCGCGATGGCTCTCGCCGCTGCAAGGGGAAGATCCTCCTGACCCAGATGGACCCCGTCGGCTTCAACGGCGAGCGCGATATCCACATGATCATTGATGATGAGCAGCATCCTGGCGTCAGCGGTGACTTTCCGAAACCGGAGGGCCAGCCGGTAGAGATCTCCGGCAGTGCATTCCTTCTCCCTAAGCTGAATGATCCCAGCCCCGCCGCGAATCGCCGCATCGAGAACTTCCAGATTCGACCTCCCCGCGGAATGGCGTTCGCAGGTGACCGGGTAGAGATCCGTCTGCAGAAACTTTTGTCTCCTGATCTCCCTGTTCATTTACCCTCCCCCCACCATCCGGATGATCTCTATCGTATCCCCTTCGTGAATCATCTCCCGGGCCATTTCCTCCTTAAGAACAATCCGCAGATTTCTCTCCACTGCGACCGTTGCGGGACGAATCCCCAGGGCCTCCAGAAGAGCGAGAACCGTGACGGGCCCGTCCCATTGCCTTTTTTCTCCATTCACCTGAATTTCCATATTCGCCTCCCTTGGAAAACCCGCTTAAAATCTCCTGTTCATCCTCTTGTTCATACTGAAGGGCAGACCGCCTCCATGATCCCTCTTTCTTTCATCACCGAAACTCCCCCGGTGCCTCATACGAAAGCCGAAGCCCCGTCCCACTCCTTCCAGACGGGTTCATACCCCGTGCGGCGGAGCACCTCCGCCACCGCTCCGGGAGACCTTCCATCCGCCACCTCAAACTGGGCGCCCCCCACACCGGGACGGGAATAGCCTCCTGGTTCCGTGTGAGAACCGGCGCTCATGGTGGTAATCCCCAGCGGAATGAGGCAATCACGAAGGGCAGGAAGTTCACGGGTGGAAAGGGTAAAACCCACGTCGGGCAGAAAGAGTCGCAGGGCGCAGATCAACTGGACAAGATGGCAATCGGTAACCGGAAAGCAAGGCTCATACCCACCCGCCGAAGAGCAAAGACGGGGAAAGGAGATCGCAAGCTGAGATTTCCAGCAGGTCCTCAGGAGGTGACTCGCATGGAGGGCGACAAAAAAACCCTCGACCCGCCAATTGTTCAATCCCAGCAGGGCTCCGATCCCGAGGCGGCGGAATCCCGCCGCGCCGCCCCGCTCCGGGGTTTCCAGCCGCCAGCGATAATCGCTCTTCCTTCCCTCGGGATGAAATTCTCCGTAACTCGCCTCATCGTAAGTCTCCTGAAAAACGGTCAAGCCGTCTACCCCCTGGCCGATGAGCTCCCGATACCTCCCCGCCGTCATGGGAAACATCTCGATCCCGATGGAGGAGAAATGGGGCCGCAGCCTTCCCAGCACCCGCTTTAGATATTCTTCGGTGATGATTTGCGGCGCCTCGCCGGAGAGGAGAAGCACCGTGTGGAATCCCATCCGGCGCAAAGACTCCCCTTCCGTCTCGGCATCTTCAAGAGTCAGAGTGAGGCGGGTAATGGCATTCCCGGCATTGAACCCGCAGTAGACGCAGCGATTTGTGCAGACGTTAGACAGGTAAAGGGGGGCGAACATTCCCATCACCAGGCCGAATCTCTGTACGGTAAGTCGATGGGCTCTTTGGGCCATCTCCTCCAGGAAGGGTTCCGCCGCAGGGGATAAGAGACTCAGGAGATCGTCAAACCCCAGGGTTCGGGCGGCAAGCGCCCGTTCCACATCTTCACGGGAGCGGCCGTCGATCTCCTTTTGGATCTCATCCCAATCGTAAGAATGGATGACGTCATAAAAACTCATGGCATTACCTCAAAAAACCGGTAAGGGGACTGGACGCCTCGGCCGCTTTCCGTGGGCTGCCGAGACCGGCAAGGAAGGCTTCACGTCCCGCCTCCACCCCTTTTTTGAACGCCCGGGCCATGGCGATCGGATCCCCGGCCACGGCCACCGCCGTATTGACCAGCACCGCATCGGCGCCCATCTCCATCGCCTCGGCGGCATGCGACGGAGCCCCCAGCCCCGCATCCACCACCACCGGCACATTTGACTTTTCGATGATGATCTCTATCAACTCCCTCGTCTTCACTCCCCTGTTGGATCCGATCGGGGATCCCAGGGGCATGACGGTGGCCGTACCGGCCTCCTCCAGTCGTTTGGCCAGGACCGGATCGGCGTTGATGTACGGCAGAACGGTAAATCCTTCCCTGACCAGGATTTCGGCGGCCTTGAGCGTCTCTATCGGATCGGGCAGGAGATAGTGGGGATCGGGAGTGATCTCCAGTTTGACCCAGGGCTCACAACCGGCGGCCCTGGCCAGCCGTGCCAGTCTGACGGCCTCCTCGGCATTCCTGGCACCGGAGGTGTTGGGAAGGAGGAGATAGCGGCTCGCGTCC
The DNA here is from genome assembly GCA_001873745.1 of Syntrophaceae bacterium CG2_30_58_14. Taxonomy (GTDB): domain Bacteria; phylum Desulfobacterota; class Syntrophia; order Syntrophales; family UBA5619; genus UBA5619. The sequence continues at coordinate 8,873 of MNZQ01000192.1, read as the reverse complement.
ACGGCGCTCAGGATGCTGTCTTGGGCATTGTCCAATTCAACCCTCCGCAGGGCCACCGTTACGATCTCCGTTCCCGAGGCTTTGAGAGCGCTTTTCATCACCCCGGGGGAGGAGAATTTGCCGGTGCCCAGCAGGAGGCGCGACCCAAAGGCCCGTCCTGCAATGATCAGCGGGCCATCCGCTTTCATTTTTGTTTTCATTTTCCTATCTCCTTTCCATTATTCCTTGATGGCTGAAGATCAGCCCCCGTCCTGCAGATTCCGCATCGCATATCTTCCGGTAAAGGGGTTTCACGAAAATGCATGGCGAGTGCGTCCCAGGTGAGCAAGCGGCCAACCAGGAGGCACCCGCAGTTCAGCAGGTACTTGATCGCCTCGGCGGCCTGGATGGCTCCTAACACCCCCGGCACTACTCCGAGAACGCCCGCCTCCCGCGTGGTCGGGACCGCACCGGGCGGCGGCGGATCACCGAACACACAGCGGTAGCATGGGCCTTTTCCGGGAACGATCGTCATGGTTTGGCCGTACATTCCCAGGATACCCGCATGGGAAAAGGCCTTTCCGAGCCGGACGCAAACATCGTTGATGAGGAATTTGGACGCGAAATTGTCCGTTGCCTCAATTACGAAATCGTAGGGGGCAATGATCTCCTGGGCATTGGCTTCGGAAATCCGACAGGAATAGGGAATCAGGTGAAGATTCGGCCTGAGCCGGGTGATACTCCGTCCGGCGGAGACCGTTTTTTTTCTGCCCACATCCTTGCGCCCATGGAGGATCTGGCGCTGCAGGTTGGACAGCTCCACCCGGTCTTCGTCTACGATCCCAATCTCCCCGACGCCGCAGGCGGCAAGATAATAGAGGGCGGAACTCCCCAATCCGCCCAGTCCGATGATCAGGACACGGCTGTTGAGCAGTTTGAGCTGTCCTTCTACACCCACTTCCGGAATACGGATATTACGGGAATAGAGCTCTTGTTCTATGTCGGTAAGACAACCATGGATTTCCGGCATAAAAAAAACCGCCTCCCTCGGGGGGGAAACGGTCATCGAATAAAGAGGAAATCGCAAAATGCGAGATGATTCGTATGATATTAACCGTTTCCCTACGCTGGCATTAACCAGATCAGGTAATTAGGGTTTTTTCTCAGCCCGAACGATCGAGCACCCCTAACGATTGCCGCGGAGCAACTGGTTTACAGATATACTCCCCGGATTCAATTTGTCAAGATGTAAATTGCCATAAAAAGTGACCATAATATATTGGGTGCGTTGAGAGCATTTCCGGCAGTGAGGCGAGGGAAATTTCCGGGTGGATGTTTAGAGTGGCGCCAGATATTGTTTTCAGGAAATTTGGCAAGGCCGGGCAGGCATTCTTGAGGGTCATTCGGGTAGGCCGGTCCTTTAGCCCCCATTATAGTATTTGTCTTTACGACTAAAAGTTAAAGGTGTCTTTAATGCCTTTGTCCCAACCGTCCCACAGGTATGCGTCGACCTTTCCGTCGGCGATGACGCGGAAAGCGTACCTCACCTGCTCTTCGTAGAACTCGCAGAATGCTCCCGTCTTATCCATGCCGCCGTTCATTTCATGGGCCTCGGCCGGGCACGGCGATCCGCAGAAGTGACGGATTGCGCAACGCCGGCAGGGTTCGATGTTTTCCACTTTCCGTTCCGTCACCATCCGGAATTGTTCGCTCCCGATCACGGCGGGAACGTCGTCTTTGAACAGATTCCCCGCCCGGAAGCGGTCCAGGCCGATGAATTCGCTGCAGGGGAACATGTCGCCGTTGGAGGCCAGTGCAAAAAAGCACCGCCCGCCGCCGCAGGGAGAGATGTCGCACATCAGCCGCCGGGCCGCCGGTGCAATGATGGCAAGCAGGATATTGGCGAAATTGCCCACCGGCAATCTGCGGCCGGTCTCACGGTACAGTTCGTAGGTCCTGTCGAGGGCCGCCAGGAAGTGCTTGGCCGCTTTCGCGTCGCCGGGCTTTAGGCTGCGCGACGGCGGGAGCGTGCAGCGCAGGATGTTCATCAGGCACATGGGGACTTCCTGATCGTGGAAGAAATCCACCAGCCGCGTAAGGTGCTGAAGATTTGCGTCGGTGACCGTACAAATGACGCTCCATCCGTCGTAGCCGTTCAAGCGTCTCATGGCTGCCAAAACCGGCTTGAAGGTGCCCCGGCCGTCCCAGTTCTTTCGGGTGCGGTTGGCAATCCGTGCGGTGGGAGCATCCAGCGAAATGCCGATGCTCACGTTGCGGCTGGTCAGGAACTCAACGGCCGCATCGTCGAGCAGTGTGGCGTTAGTCTGGATGCCGAAGAGAAAATCGTTCCCGTATTCCTCGATGCCCGCAAAGACCGCATAGCGGTTGAGCAGGGGCTCGGCGCCGTGGAAGATAATCTGCGGCTTCTCACCCTTGGGCATGGTCGTCCGAAAGTATTGCTTGAGAATTTCCAGGGCCTTGAGCAATTTCTTCTCCGGCATATGTTTGCCCTCGCGGCGCATTTCCGCGGGTATGTAGCAGTAGGTGCAGTTCATGTTGCACCGTTCCGTGGGGTTGAAATAGACCGCCGAGGGCGTGAGGCCGAACCGCAGGGAATCCATCTCGCGGGCAAATTGGTCAGCCTTTTTGGCATAGGCCCTGGGCAGATCACCATCGAGCATCACATCGGCGAGTTTCTTGCGGGCAACCAAGGACCAGAAAGCCGTGTCCGGGTCGATCACGGCTGCATAGTCCCGGTGACCGATGTCGATTGCCTGAAAGGTGGGGCCGTTGCCCGTATTGACGAAGCGGCCCCGCGAGGGGGCCGCCGTCTTTGTAACGCGGTTGTTTTTCTTTGACGTCATTATTTTGCTTTCCTGTCCATCAGAATGTAGTGGGAAAGCCCGGTCCCCCTGGCGTTACACCCCTTGCGGTAAGCGATCACCTCTTTTTTCTCTTTTTTCTCTTTCTTTGCCTTCATGCTCTTCCTCCTTTCTTTTTGGCGTTAATAAAAAAGGGTTCTGACGGACGACAGTCGTCCGTCAGAACCCTTTACCATCAGATTCCGGATTGCTTCGGTTGTCGCAGGTCTTCTGGCTCTCGGGTCGTCAGCTCTTCACCGCCTTCCCGCCGGGGTTTACCCCGGCAGTGGCCGGCCATTAGCCATCATGAAGAACCTCTCCGATTACAGCGGCGGGACCGCCACGGATTTACACCGTGTTCCGGTATGCGAAAACCGATTTGTGTGATTATCTATCAGCGATGGGGAATAATGTCAAACTTTTTCTAACGTCAATATTCCATTGACACACAAGAGCCTTCTTCATATACTCCCACCGTGAAAAAGCAATGCCTTAGCAATTTAGACTCCTGCCCGCAAAGAATAATTGGCTCCAATGCCTAAGGGCCTGTAATGAAAGACGGCATCATCGACAAGATAACGAACAAAGACCTGCGTCTGATTGCCGACAAGGTCGTCCGGGGGATCCCCGTCAGCGAGGCCGACGCCTTATTCATGCTCGACACAAACGACATCCTCGAACTGGGGCTGATCGCCGACGCCCTCAGGACAAGTCTGCACGGGGATATCGCCTATTACGAAGTGAACATGAATCTCAATTACACCAACGTGTGCGAACTGCGCTGCCCGTTGTGCGCTTTTTCGCGCGCGGAGGGCGACGCCGGCGCCTTCACCCTTGGCCTCGACGAGATCGAGGACAAGGTCAGGCAGGCCGATTCCTTCGGCATCGACGAGGTCCATATCGTCGGCGGCCTCAATCCAAAGCTGAAGATCGAGTATTTCGAAGAGATGCTCCGGAGGATCAAGAACGTCAATCCCGATATCTTCATCGTTGCCTTCACCGCGGTGGAGTATGATTATTTCGCCCGCCTCAACGGACTCCCCCTGGAGGACGTCTTTGTACGGATGAAGAACGCCGGCCTCGGCGCCCTGCCGGGAGGGGGGGCGGAGGTCTTTTCGCCCAAGTTGCGGGAGATGATTGCGCCGCGAAAGATCCCGGGTAAACGCTGGCTGGAAGTGATGCGGGTAGCCCACTCGCTGGGCTTGAAGACGAACGCGACCCTGCTGTACAACCACATGGAGACCTCCGGGGATGTTGTCGACCATCTCTCGCAGATCAGAGCCCTCCAGGACGAGACGGGAGGATTCAAGACCTTTGTGCCGCTTCCCTACCACGATGCCCGAACGGAAATTCGCGCCAGGCGAACTCAAACCACAGGCTTCGGCGATGTCCGCCTGTTTGCCGCAAGCCGCATCTTCCTCCACAACGTCCCGCACCTGAAGTCATTATGGATGTACCTCGGGGAGAAGATGGCGCAGCTCCTTTTGCGCTTTGGGGTGGATGACCTCGGCGGGACCTACCATTACGAGAAGGTGGTCCATTCCGCCGGCGCGACGACCGCCGATGCGGGAAGCGAATCGCACCTCAGAAGACTCATCGAACACGCGGGGCTAAGGCCGGTCAGGGCGGCGGCGAACTATGAGATGAGGCGCGGGCAATGAACCTCGGCTATATCGATTACCTTAATTGTTATCCCTTTTATTATCATATGTTCGAGATCGAACCGCTTGCCGGAGTCCGGATCGTCCCCGGCTACCCCAGCGAACTCAACCGGATGATGGAAACGAGGGAGCTCGATATGAGCCCGATTTCCGCCGCTACGTATGCGGATCTTGAGGAGGAGGTCGTGCTCCTTCCTGATTTCTGTCTCAGTTCCGTAGGTTATGTTCACTCCGTCATCCTCTCCAGCAATATCCCGATCGAGGAGCTGCACGGGAAAAGGGTAGGGCTCTCCAGCGCCTCAAAGACCTCCGTCATCCTTCTGAAGATGCTCCTGCGCAGGCATTACACCGTCGAACCGGTTTACGTCCCGACCGACCCCAATCCGTCGCTGAAGGGCCAGGGGCTCGAGGCGGCCATGATCATCGGCAATGAGGCCATGATGCAGGAGCTGGCGCCCTATACGTACGATCTGGGAGATTTGTGGCTCAGAAAGACGGGCTATCCCGTAGTTTTCGCCGTTTTTGCCGTCCGGGAGGCCGCGGTCGGCGCGCATTCCTCCCGGATCGCCCAAGTCGTTGACTCCTACCGCAAATCCCTCGCCTGTCTCGACCTTGAACGGGAGAGGCTCATTCGGAAAGCCCGGGAAAGGTATCCGGCGGTCAGATACGATATCGACGCCTATTATAGCGATTTGAAGTATTCTTTCAGTACCGCCCTGAGGGAGGCGTTCGCCTTTTACCTCCGAAGCGCCGGCGAGACGGGGCTGCTCAGGAATATCGGCGCGGCAAGATTTTTCAACGTATGCGGCGGCCCTGCTTACGCTTCCGAGCGCTGATTTCCCGGTTTTGCAAGGGTTTCAAAGAATGGATATCCTGAACGACAAGATATATGCAGGGCGGCGGATAAGCCCTGAGGAGGCGCTGGACCTTTTCCGCTGGCCTATCATCGAACTGGGGATGGCGGCCGATTTCCGCAGGCGGCTCATAGCGCCGGGCGACAAAGTGGGTTTCATTATCGACCGGATCGTGAATTTCACCAATGTCTGCCAGGCGTCATGCGCCTTCTGCGCCTTTCACGCCCGCGCCGGCCGGATCGAACCGTATGAACTCACCCTGGATGAGATCCTGGCGAAGGTGGAAGAGCTTGTCGCGATCGGAGGGACTCAGGTGATGCTCCAGGGCGGTCTGCATCCCCGGCATACCCTGGAAACCTACCTCGCAATGGTCCGGGCCGTCAAGAACCGCTTTCCGGAGATTACCCTCCATTCCTTCTCGCCGGCGGAACTTATGTACATCGCCCGCCGCTCCGGCGTTACCCTCGACGAGGCGGTGGAGAGCCTCAAGGATGCCGGTCTTGATTCCGTTCCCGGGGCTTCGGATCTCCTGGTCGATCGGATACGCAGCCGCGTGAGCCCGAAAAAGATCACCAGAGACGAATGGTGCGGGGTGATGGACACCCTCTGCCGTCACGGCCTCAAATCGAGCGCCACGATGACTTACGGCATGGGTGAAACTCTTGCGGAGCGGATCGCCCACCTGGAGGTTGTCCGCGCCGTCCAGGACCGTACCGGCATTCTGCGCGCCTTCATCCCTTGGTCCTTTTCCCCCGCACATACGCGCCTGGAGGATGTCCCGCCGGCGACGGGAATGGATTATCTGATGACCGTGGCCATTTCCCGCATTTTTCTGGATAATATGACCCATATCCAGGCGGGATGGCTTACCGAAGGGATGAAGCTGGCGCAGATCGCCCTGACGATGGGCGCCGATGACATGGGCGGGGTGCTCACGGAAGAAGTCGTAGTGAAGGCGACAGGCGTCGAAAACAGGACCAATACGGCGGAAATTATCGACGTCATCAGGGACGCGGGCCGCATCCCGGTCCAGCGGGATTCGGATTACCGGGAGATAAGGACATTTGCATGAGCAGTGAAGATGCGCTTGAGCTTGAGACCGGCTTCTCGCCGTGTCCGAACGACACGTTCATCTTCGACGCCCTGATCCATCGGCGGATCGATACCGCCCCCTTCCGCTTCCGGCCCCGGATCGCGGATGTTGAGGAGCTCAACGAATGGGGATTCACCGGGGCCTATCCCATCACCAAGCTCTCTTTTTACGCCTATCTGCTGCTGAAGGATCGCTATTGCCTCCTCGATTCTGGCGCCGCCCTCGGCTACGGGTGCGGTCCGCTCCTCGTCGCCCGGAAAAGCGGGGGACAGGAAATCGGGGGATATAACCCAATTTCGCCAGAAATTGGTATTGTGTCCCCCGATTTCCGCGATTGGATCAGGGACGCGCGGATCGCCGTTCCCGGCCGTTACACGACCGCCTATCTGCTGCTCCAGCTCTGGCAGGGCGGGTGCGGAAACGCGGAGTTCGTGAGATTCGACGAGATCCTCCCCGGCGTTGCCTCCGGCAGGTATGATGCGGGGCTGGTCATCCATGAAGGGCGGTTTGTCTATCAGAACTACGATTGCCGCAAGCTCGTCGACCTCGGCCAGTGGTGGGAAGCGGAAACAGGACTTCCCCTGCCGCTCGGCTGCATCGCGTTGCGCCGGGACATGTCCCGCCATAAGGAGGCCGTCGAAGCGCTGCTCAGGCAATCCGTCGACCATGCGCGGAGAAACCCGCGGGCGGGAATCGAGTTTATCAAACTCCACGTCCAGGAGCTCGACGAGAGGGTGATCTCCGCTCATATCTCACTGTATGTGAACGAATTCACCCTTTCTCTGGGTGAGACGGGGATGCGGGCCGTCGAGGAGCTGGAAGAGAGGGCGCGATGTCTGGGAATCCTGTAATCGGCCTGGTCATGGCGACGCTGCTGGAGGCGGTCCCGTTCATCAGGGATTTATCGCTGCGGGAATGGGGGGCCGAGCCTTTCAGCCTCTATGGCGACGACCGGATCGCCTTGATCATCTCGGGGATCGGCAAGGCCAATGCCGCCATGGCCTGCGCCTATCTGATCCAGACCCGCCGGCCGGCCCTGGTCTGCAATCTCGGGGCCGCCGGGGCCGCCGACAGGCGGTGCGCACTGGGGGAATGCTATCATATTTCCAAGGTCATAGAGCCGGACCGGCCGGGTCTTAAGTCAGGCCTCCCCCATGAACAGCTCCCCGATGTATTGGACGGTTTCGCCGTCGCCGCCCTCGCCACCCAGGACAGGCCGCTGCGCGATCTAGACGAAAGGGGAAAAGTCGCCATACACGCCCAGCTCGCCGATATGGAGGGGGCGGCGGTGGTGCAGACGTGCCGCCGCTTTCATGTAAAGTGCTTCCTCTTCAAGTTTGTCTCCGATACCCCGGACCATCGCCAGAGCGACGAGATCGTCAAGAACATCGAACTCTACCGGGACGCCCATTCCCGGTTCTTCAAAGATTCCGTCCTGCCGCGCCTGCTTTCTCTCGCCGGATAGAACGGGGGAGCCTATTTCCCTAATTTCCGAGCGAGGCAATTCAGTGGGATTCGGTGATCGCGCCGATCGGCAGGGCAAATCGCTCCCTTGCCTATTTCCTCTTGACACGCGGCAAGCCATTTTGATCTTGACACCTCCTCTGTTTGCCGGTATAAATCCTCAACTAATTAAGTAAAAATGGTATATTGTCTATGAAAATCTTGTCCAAGGCCGTTGTCTATTCCCGCATGATCAAGTTTTCGCACACGATCTTTGCATTGCCGTTTGCCCTGTCATCGATCGTCCTGGTGCAGAGGGCAAAGCCGCTGGACTTTGCGACGGTATTCTGGATCATCATCGCGATGGTGGGGGCCCGGTCGGCCGCCATGGGGTTCAACCGCATCGCCGATGCGGCGATCGACGCCAAGAATCCGCGGACGGCCGTCAGAGAGATTCCGAAAGGCGTCATCTCCAGAGGGGAGGCCGCTTTTTTCACCCTCATCGCGAGCGTGGTTTTCATATCGGCCTCCGCCATGCTCTCCCCCTGGTGCTTCTGGCTCTCCTTTCCCGTTCTGGCGCTCCTTTTCACCTACTCCTACCTGAAGCGGGTGACCTGGCTTGCCCACCTCGTTCTCGGATTCGCCATCGGGATGGCCCCGATGGCCGTCTGGGTGGCCGTCACCGGCGCCCTCCCCGGAATGATTTCCGTCTTGAGCCTCGCCTTGATGACCTACATCGCCGGCTTCGACATCCTCTATGCCTGCCAGGACATCGAGTTCGACCGGGCCATGGGCCTCCATTCCATACCGGCCTCCTTCGGGGTGGGCAAGGCGATGGGAATATCGACCTTCCTGCACGTCATCAGCGCCCTGTCCTTGCTGAGCCTCTATTGGCTCTTCCCGTTGAGCCCCGTCTATCTCTTCGTTGTCGGGATCATCGCCTTTCTCTTTTTTGTGGAGCACAAACTGGTGAACCCTGATG